>JBJXEH010000342.1:0-3307 GCA_046153995.1 Micropepsaceae bacterium | reverse complement strand
CGCCGGCCGCGATTCTCGAAGATCGCGCGCTGAACGGCCAGCTGCTCGTCGCCCGGGATGCAAGTGGCGAGGCCGTCGGCTTCCTGATCTGGTCGCCGAAAGATGCCCATGCCTACATTGAAGAAGTCTCCGTCCATCCCGATCACGCCGGCCACAAGCTTGGCGCGCGCTTAATCGACCACCTTTGCGACGGCATTCGCGGCCGCTTCGCCCGCGTATCGCTAGCGACCTTTCGCGACGTCCCGTGGAACGCCCCATACTACGCAAAGCTCGGCTTCACCGAATGCGATCGCGCGCAACTGGGCCCCGATCACGACGAATCCTGGCGCCGCCAGTCGGAACACCTCGACATGTCACGCCGCCTCTTCATGACACGCCAAGTCTGACCGCCGCCTCTGTCTTGGCAGGGCGCGTTCAGAAGCTCTTGACATTATTTCGGTAATTGCCTAAATAACGAAATATGAATGAGGTTTTCGAGGCGCTCGCGCATCCCGTACGGCGGGAAATCCTGAAGCTGCTCCGCAAGCGCGCGATGTCCGCGGGTGAGCTAGCGGAGCACTTCACGATCGCCAAGCCCACGCTCTCGGGCCACTTCACGGTCCTGAAGAATGCCGGCCTGGTAACGACGGAACGCCAAGGCACGACGATCATCTACCGCCTGAACATGTCCGTCATGGAAGAAGCGCTCGCCGCCTTCGCGGCGCTCGCCGGCCTAAAGGGGAAGGAGCGATAGTCATGAACTTACGTCCGATGCTCATCGTCAACGGCGTGTTGATCGCAGGGATGGCCGCGGTCTCAGCCTGGGCCTGGGCGACAATCCCCGAGGGGACGCAGCTGCCGATGCAGATAAACGTCCATGGCAACCCCGTCCGCTACGTCGACAAAACGCAGTTTCTGGTGCTGATGCCCGCCACGGCGTTGGCGGTCACGCTATTGTTTTGGTTCCTGCCGCGCATTGACCCTCGGCGCGCCAACCTCGAAGCAAGTGCCAAGTTCTGGAGCGCCGGCGCAATTTTAAGCGTCGCGCTGCTCGCCTACGTCCACGCGTTGCTGGTCCTCAACGCCACTGTTTTGAAGATCGACTTGTTGTCCGCTCTTGTCCCGGCCTTGAGCGTTCTCTTCATCGGCCTCGGCAATTACCTCGGCAAGACAAAATCGAACTGGTTCGGCGGTGTGCGAACTCCCTGGTCCATGTCCAGCGAGTATTCGTGGGAGCAAACCCACCGCTGGAGCGGCCGAATGATGGTCGCCTCGGGCTTGGCTGCGCTCGTCGCTTGGTTCTTCGTGGACACGAAGACCGCCTTCATCATCTTGATCGGCCTCGTACTCGCGACCTCGGCTCTATCGATCGTCCTCTCGTACATTTTTTGGCGCGCCGATCCAGAGCGCGCGGCAAACGGAACGCACTGACGGGTAGGGGAGCCATGAAAGTCTATCTGGCTGCAACCTTCGCCTGGAGCTGGGGCATCGCGGCTACCGCATTCCTGTCGGGTTGGGTCGCGTACCCGTTCATCGAGGGCGACACGAACGCCCTGGTCATGATGATCGCATTCATGTGCGGCCCCATGGTCGGCGCCATCATCGCAGCGTTGATAAACGGATCCTTCTTTCAGGTTTTGCGGCTCTCGTTCCGGCCAAACATCTGGTGGCTGCGCGCTTGGGCCTTTCCGGTTGCGCTCGTCTTATTGGCGCTCGCGATATCGATCGTGCTCCCTGGCGCCTCGTTCAGCAGACCCTCGGAATTTCTGGGACGGCTTCTGTCGCCGGCCCAACGCGCGCAACTCCCCCAATCGCCGCTCGTGCTGGACATGATCGTGATCGTGCAAGCGGTACTGGTCGGCGCAGCGGTCAACAGTGTTCTGCTGCTGAACGAGGAACTGGGCTGGCGCGGCTTCATGCTGAGCAAGCTGGCGGCGAAGTCGTTCTGGACCCGCCATCTGATCATCGGACTCGTCTGGGGCGGTTGGCATATCCCCATCATTGCCGCAGGTCACAACTACCCGGGCGAACCCATCGCCGGCCCGGCGGTCTTCACCCTGTTCTGCATGCTGCTCGCGCCGGTCATTGGATATTTCAGCGAACAGGCGCGATCTGTATTCGGCGCCACCATCTTTCACGGCACGTTGAACGCCGTCGCCCCATTGTCGGTCTTGTCGCTGCAAGGTTTGGGCGTGTTCGAACGCGGCGTGGTCGGTTGGCCCGGCATTGCGTTGCTGTTGCTGTGCTGCCTTTGGCTGGCGCTCAACCCGCCCGCTAAAGCGCCTTCTGCAGATAGAACCGCTTGAAACCTGCGGGGTAATCGAGCGTACCGAACACTTTGTAACCGTGCTTCTCGTAGAACGGCCGCGCCTGAAATTCGAACGTGTCGAGGTAGACGGCGGTGCACCCGCGCCGCCGACCCTCAGCCTCGGCATCGGCGAGCAGCTTTCGCCCGTGACCTTGGGCTCGCAAGGGCTCGTCGATCCAGAACCACTTGATGAACAGCATGCCGCCCCAACTGTTCGCGTAGATGCCGCCGCGCACAACGCCGTCGCCGTCTTTCAGCGCAAGCGCGAGTTCCTCGTAAGCGGTCGTCGCGAACTGCTTGTTGTAGGCGTCAAGCCCTTGCCCGATGGCATCGAGCGTTGATTTGCTTGGGGGCGCCTCGACGCTGATCGACAATCCACTCATACCCGCCGCCCCGTCGTCGCGAGAAACAGGATGAACCCTGCCACGAACGCAAGGTCGCCAAGCGAAACCGCATACGCCTGAAACGGAATACGGCCGCTCACATAGGCTTCCGTGAACAGCGCAACGACGCCGCCTTTGCCCACGATACCGAGCCAGACCAACGGCCTAAATCGCACGGCGTCGTGCGCCACGAACGCATACAAGACGCCGAAGCACGCGACCAAGAGACCCGTGACCCGGTGAAACAGCAGATCGGCCGGCACCGGCACACCCAACGACGTCATCATCAAGTCTGGCGCTAGCAGCAATGGCAGCCCCGCCAGAAGGTTGAAACCCAACGCCACCCAAAAGAACAACCGCCAACCCTTCATCTTTCTCTCACGGCTCCGGACTGACGCGAACAAGCAGCTTGCCGGTGTTGCCGCCTGTGAACAGTTGTCCCAGCGCCGTCACGGCGTTATCCAACCCGTCATGAATATCTACGCGATCTTTGACCTTCCCCTCCATCAGCCACTGCGCCATCTGCATCGTAAACTCGCCGAAGCGCGGCAGATAGTCGATGATGATAAACCCTTCGATCCGCGCGCGCTTCATTAACACGTTCGCGAAGTTGTACGGCCCCGGCACCGGCCCGTTC
>JBJXEH010000341.1:0-3481 GCA_046153995.1 Micropepsaceae bacterium | reverse complement strand
GAGTGGCCGACGACGTATTTCGTGGCCGCCATGAGCGAGATGTCCACGCCGTGGCCGAACGCGTCGAACAGCAGCGGCGTCGCCCAGGTATTGTCGAGGATCACGGCAACGTTCGCCGCGTGCGCCGCCGCGGCGATTGCGGGAACGTCCTGGACCTCAAACGTGAGGGAGCCGGGGCTCTCCAGGAACACCGCACGCGTGTTGGATTTGAACAGCCGTTCGATACCGGCGCCAATCAGCGGGTCGAAATAGGTGGTGGAGATGCCGAAGCGCGCCAGCGTCTTGTCGCAGAAGATGCGCGTGGGGCCGTAAACCGAATCGGTGACGAGCACATGATCGCCGGCTGAGGCGACGCTCATCAGCGCCAGCGTGCACGCCTGTAGGCCGGACGGACAGAGCACGGTGCCCGTACCGCCTTCGAGTTCGCAAATCGCGTTTTGCAGCGCTTCGATCGTGGGCGTCAGGCGCCGGCCATAAGTGTAACGCTGATCACGCTTCTCCAACGCCTCCACCGTCGGGTGCAGCATCGTCGAGGCGTGGTACACTGGCGGATTGACGAGACCATGGTGATCGAACGGCTTGCGGCCCGCGGTGATGACCGTGGTCTCCGGCCGTTTTGGGCCGCCTTCGGGCTTAGACATCTTGCCCGGCTCTCCTCTATGTGTACGTTCCGCCGTCAGCGTGCCGCATTCGGGTGGTGGGCTGCAATCCTGGTCTATCGAAGGGACTCCCTATGCGTCTGATTATCGCCGCTTTGGCCGCCATGTTTGTCGCTCTCGCGCCCGCGTGGGCAGCGGGGTCGCCGACGTTGGAGCGGGTCAAGAAGAACGGATATCTGCGCTGCGGCGTGAACGAAGGACTGCCCGGGTTCGCGAGCCCGGATGCCAAGGGCAATTGGACCGGCATGGACGTCGATTTCTGCCGCGCAGTGGCGGCAGCGATTTTCAACGACCCGAAGAAGGTGCGCTTCACGCCGACGTCGGCGAAGGTGCGGTTCACGGTGCTGCAGTCCGGCGAGGTGGACCTGCTGTCGCGCAACACGACGTGGACCATGAGCCGCGACACGCAGCTGGGCCTCGAGTTCGTTGGCGTGAGCTACTATGACGGCCAGGGCTTTATGGTGCCGAAGAAGCTGAGCGTGACAAGCGCGAAGCAACTGAACGGCGCGAACGTGTGCACGAACACCGGCACGACGACGGAGTTGAACCTCGCCGACTATTTCCGCGCGAATAAGCTCAAGTACAAGGTGATCGCGTTCGAGAAGAACAGCGAGGTGCTTGCCGCCTACGACGCGGGCCGGTGCGATGCCTATACGACGGATGCGTCCGGTCTGTACGCCGAACGGCTGAAGCTGAAGAACGCCAGCGATCACATCATCTTGCCAGAGATCATTTCCAAGGAACCGCTTGGGCCGATCGTGAACCAGGGCGATCAGCAATGGGGTGATTTAGTGCGCTGGACTCTTTTTGCGCTGATGAACGCCGAGGAACTTGGGGTCACGCAAAAGAATGCGGACGCGATGCTGAAATCGGCGAACCCCGAGGTGCGCCGCTTGCTGGGCGTCGAGGGCGCGTTCGGCGAGTCGATCGGGCTGACCAAGGATTGGGTCGTGCGTATCGTAAAGAGTGCGGGCAACTACGGCGAAATTTTCGAACGCAATGTAGGGGTAAGTTCGCCGCTAAAAATCAAGCGCGGGCAGAACGCGCTCTGGAACAAAGGGGGCCTGCACTACGCCCCGCCGGTGCGGTGAGAATGAGCTCGCGCTATCTATAAAGTGCCGATGCCTCGCACAAACTCTATTCCCTGGTGGCGGACGCGGCGGACGCAGGATGTTGCGTTTCAGATTCTGTTGCTCGTGGGTGTGGTCGCGCTCATCGCGATCCTCGTCACCAATGCAACGGCGGCAATCGAGCGGCAGAATATCGCAACCGGGTTCGCCTTCCTGAACAACACGGCCGGCTTCGATATCGTTCAGACGTTGATCCCGTACAACGAGACGTCGACCTATGCGCGCGTGCTGCTTGTCGGCGTTCTCAACACGTTGGTGGTGGCCTCAATCGGCATTGTGTTTGCGACGCTTCTGGGCTTCGTGATCGGGATTGGGCAGCTGTCGTCGAACTGGCTGGTCGCCAAGCTGTGCCGCGGTTACATCGAAATCGTCCGGAACATACCGCTCTTGTTGCAGATCTTCTTTTGGTACTTCGCGGTGCTGCGTGCACTGCCCGGGCCGCGCGAGAGTTGGGGATTTGGCGACGCCGTCTTTCTGAACAACCGGGGACTCTATCTCCCGGGGCCCCATGCCGAAGCGGGGTTCTCGTTGGTGCTGCTGGCGCTTGCCGCCGGCGTTATAGGTTCGTTCTTTGTGTCGGCGCGCGCCAAGCGCGTGCGCGAAGCGACGGGAGCGATCACGCCCGTGTTTCCGCTCGCGCTTGCACTGATCGTCGTGCCGCCTGTGATCGCGAGCGCCGTGGCGGGTTTCCCAATGACGTTCTCATGGCCGGCGCTCAGCGGCCTTAACTTCGACGGCGGCACCGTCGTGTTGCCGGAGCTGATGGCGCTGATCGTGGCGCTTGCGACGTACACGGCGAGCTACATCGGCGAGATCGTGCGCGCGGGCATTCAAGGCGTGTCGAAGGGACAGATGGAAGCGTCGCAAGCGCTGGGCCTCGCTCGAGGGCAAACGCTCAGGCTCGTGATCGTGCCGCAAGCGATGCGCCAAATCATTCCGCCGCTGACAAGCCAGTATCTGAACCTGACAAAGAACTCGTCCCTGGCCGTCGCGATCGCCTATCCGGACGTGGTGTCGGTGTTCGCCGGTACGAGCTTGAGCCAGACCGGCCAGGCGATCGAGATCATCGCGATCACGATGGTGGTGTATCTGACGCTGAGCCTGCTCACCAGCGCGTTCATGAACTGGTACAACGCGCGCGTCGCGCTGACGGAGCGGTAGTGTGAGCCAACGCCGTCCATCGCGTTTACCGATGCCGGGGCCTATCGAGTGGCTTCGGGAGAACTTGTTCTCGACGCCGCTTAACGCGTTGCTCACCGTGCTCGCGCTGTTTCTCATTTATTGGATCGTCGTACCGTTCGTTCAGTGGGCAGTAATCGACGCGGCTTGGTCCGGCACAACGCGTGAAGCCTGCCTGCCTTATGAAAACGGCGCGTGCTGGCCGTTCATCGGTCAGCGGATCGAGCAGTTCATTTATGGCTTCTACGACGTCGCGAGCCGGTGGCGCGTTGATCTGACGTTGGCGGGGCTTGGCGCCGGGTTGTTGTGGCTGACGCTGCCGGGGATGCCGGCGAAACGCGGCGTTGGCGCGGTGATGCTGACGCTGTTTCCACTGGTAGCGTTCGTGTTGCTCGTCGGCGGCTTCGGGCTGGAGCGCATTCCGACGGAGCGCTGGGGCGGGCTCATCATCACGCTGGTTGTTGCGGTTGTGGGAATTGTCGCGTCGTTGCCGCTCGGCATTCTGCTGGCGCT
>JBJXEH010000340.1:0-3286 GCA_046153995.1 Micropepsaceae bacterium | reverse complement strand
CGGTCATCAACCCGCCGCAGTCGGCGATCCTGGCGGTCGGTGCCGGCGAACAGCGCGCTGTGGTGAAGAAGGGGGCGCTTGCCATCGCGAACGTGATGACGGTGCAAATGTCATGCGACCACCGCGTGATCGACGGCGCGCTCGGCGCAACGTGGCTCGAGGCGTTCAAGGGCTACATCGAAGACCCGGTGACGATGCTGGTGTAGAATAGGAATATGACGCCTACCGCCCCCGCCGCGGGGCGGTCGAAATTTTCGAAGAAAATTTCGGGTGGGGGGCAAACCCCGCGCGTGGGTTCCCCCCACCCGAACCTTTTCGCCCTTCGGGCTCAAAATTTCGACCGCCCCGCAGTGGGGGCGGTATTTTTTCTTGCTACGCCGGCTTGCAGTAGACGCAGATCTTGTTCCCGGTCGGGTCGCGGAGGTACGCGCCGAAGAACGTGGTCGAGTCCGCCGGCCGCGGTCCCGGCGCGCCTTCGTCGGTGCCGCCGTGGCCGATGCCTGCTTTGTATGCGGCTTCCACCTCGCCTTTCGTCTTTGTCTTGAACGAGATCATGATCCCGTTGCCGGCGCGGGCGGGATTGCCATCGGCGGTCTTTGACACAACGTAGACGTCGTGGTTGTCCTGGCCCTTGGCGCCGTAGCCGGTCCAGCCGCCGTCGCTGAATTTCTGGTCGCAACCCATGGCGCCGAAGACGGCGTCGTAGAAGGTTTTGGCTTTCGCTTCGTCGAGCGCGCCGATAGTGACGTAGCCGAGCATCATGTTCGTGACTCCTCAAATGTTGGCCCGAGACGCTACGGCTACGCTCGGAACAAAGCAAGAACTACTTTCGAGTTACCCCCATGGGGTTCGGTTGACAGAGGGTGGCGCCGCAGGCGACCCAAGGTGCATACGCCGAAAGAGGGAGTCTGATGGCCGACACGCAGTTCGATCTCATCGTCATCGGTGCGGGGCCGGGCGGCTACGTGGCCGCTATTCGCGCGGCGCAGTTGGGGCTCAAGACTGCCGTCGTGGAGCGCGAGCATTTGGGCGGCATCTGCCTCAACTGGGGGTGCATTCCGACGAAGGCGCTGCTGCGTTCGTCCGAGATCTTTCATTTGATGCACCGGCTCGGCGAATTCGGGTTCTCGGCCGACAACATCAAATTCGATTTGGCAAAGATCGTGGACCGCAGCCGGAAAGTCGCGGCGCAGTTGTCGAACGGCGTCAAGTTCCTGATGAAGAAGAACAAGATCACAGTCATCGACGGCGAAGCGAAGCTGACGGGGAAGAACAAGATCGCCGTGACGGGCAAGAGCGCGGGAGAGTACTCGGCGAAGAACATCATCATCGCGACCGGTGCACGGGCACGGTCGCTGCCGGGGCTTGAGGCAGACGGCAAGCTGGTGTGGACCTACAAGGAAGCGATGGTGCCGCCGTCGATGCCGAAGTCGCTACTCGTGATCGGGTCGGGCGCGATCGGGATCGAGTTCGCGAGTTTCTACCGCACGCTGGGCTGCGAGGTGACCGTCGTCGAGGTGCTCGACCGCGTGCTGCCGGTCGAGGACGAGGAGATTTCGGCGCTCGCGCTCAAAGCCTTCACGAAGCAAGGTATGAAGGTGATGACGGGAGCGACCGTCGAGAAGCTGACGAAGGGCGCCGACAACGTCACCGCGTCGATCAAGACGAAGGACGGCAAGACGCAATCGCTGACCGTCGACCGCGTGATCTCGGCCGTCGGCATCACCGGCAACGTCGAGAACCTGGGGCTTGAGGCGGTGGGCGTGAAAGTCGACCGCGGGCACATCGTGGTCAACGAATGGGCGGAGACGGCGGTGCCCGGCCTCTATGCGATCGGCGACGTGGCAGGGCCGCCATGGCTTGCGCACAAGGCGAGCCATGAGGGCGTGATCGCTGTCGAACGGATCGCGGGCGTGAAGGGCTTGCATCCGCTCGACGTGTCGAAGGTACCGGGCTGCACCTATTGCTGGCCGCAGATCGCCTCCGTCGGCATGACCGAAGCGAAGGCGAAGGCCTCAGGCCGCGAGGTGAAGGTCGGGCGCTTCCCCTATATCGGCAACGGCAAGGCGATCGCGCTCGGCGATACGGAGGGCTTGGTCAAAACCGTGTTCGACGCGAAGACCGGCGAGCTTCTGGGTGCGCACATGATCGGCGCAGAGGTAACGGAGCTGATCCAAGGCTACACGATCGCGCGCACGCTCGAGTCCACCGAAGCGGAACTGATGCACTCGATCTTCCCGCACCCGACGCTGAGCGAGATGATGCACGAGGCGGTGCTAGATGCGTATGGGCGGGTGGTGCATGTTTGACGCATTGGGAGACTGCAATTGGTTTTGAGAGCCCAGCAGTGGATAGATCGGGTTGCGCCGATTGGTGTGATCGCCTTCGTTATGGGCAGCGTGCTTGTGGTCGGTGGAACATTCTGGGAGGGCGTTAGCTTGGCAAAGTCCCTCTTGGGCGGCGATAGCTCAGTGACGATATTCACGGATTTACGGCGGGCAGTTGTAAGTGTTGGTCAACCGCTGATCGTCAATGGGATCGCACTCTACGTCGCTGGACGCGTCTTTGGGCGGTCAGGTGTTGAGCTAGTGGGTTCGGTAACAGGGCGAACTTCGCTGGCGCGTCGTTGGATTGACCAGAATGTCTTCGGCATAGGTGTCGGAATGCTGTTTGCTGGTCTTGCGACGACGATGCTCGCATCCGTCCGCCACCTGCTGCCGGTAGTTTCAGACACTCAGGAGATATCGTTCTTAGGCGTCGCAATGAACGCTGTTGCGGCACTTGGCGCTCCGCTTGCATACGGCAGCGCGCTGCTGATCGTCGCCGGTCTGTGGTTGGAGCGGCGTGTGTAGCGTCACTAGTGTTGCGGTGAACGCTACTCCGCCGCCTTCGTTTCTAACATCGCGATGTGGGCGTTCGCGAGTTTTGTGACGCCGGTGTAGTCCGTCTTGCCGGTGCCCAGCACGGGCACGTGGTCGACGTGGATCACGCGGCGCGGGACGGCGAGTTCGGGGACACCGTGGTTTTGGGCCCAGGCGACGAGTTCGCCGCGGTTGGCTTCCTTGGCATCGGTGATCAGGACGATCTGTTCGCCCTTGCGGCCATCGGCCACCGCGATGGCGGCGTGCATGTTGTCCGGCCAAAGCGCGGAGGCGCAGTTTTCGACCACCGCAAGCGAGACCATTTCGCCGCCGATTTTGGCGAAGCGCTTCACGCGGCCGCGGATGGCGATGAAGCCTTCCTCGTCGATTGCGCAGACGTCGCCAGTATCGTGCCAACCATCAGG
>JBJXEH010000339.1:0-8312 GCA_046153995.1 Micropepsaceae bacterium | reverse complement strand
CGTCGCAAACGCCTGTCGATGGCGGCAGCAATCATCAAAACAAAGCGTCGATTCCAAGGCGCTCGCGTGAACGCACGTTCAGATGCGGATGTAATTTTGTTGTTTGGAAGAGGAGCGTTGCGCTTCTTATCTTTCACAATGCGCCGGCGTTACTTCAGCTAACGAAGGTTCGGCGCATCGGAGCCGCGGTCTCTCCTCAAGGTCCTGCGGGCGGCTCCGAAAGCGGATCCCACCCTCGCGTTACTTGAGGGTGGGTCCGCCATTTTCATGTCGCCGGCAAGGCGCGGGTCGCTAACCAGCGAGCAATCGCACCGCCGCCTGCTTGAGATCGCGCACGTCGCGCCAGACGTAGCCCAACTCCGCCAGCATCATGCCGTCGAAATCGCGTTCCGTGCCGCAATCGACCCCCCGAGACTCTCGTAGAACCACCGCGCGCCGATGTTCTTTTCCAGCACCCACAGTCCCGCGTCTGCAAATCCGCTGCCGGTCAATCCCTCAGCCATCGCCAGCATCAATCGCGTTCCCAGGCCCTTGCGTGTCGCCTGCATGACGAGATTGATCGCATAGATTTCGCCGTTCGTGGTCAACGCGGGCTCGCGCGCTGCGCCACCGCCCGCGAAGCCGACGATGGTGCCGAAATCGTCGACGGCGACCGAAAGAACCTGCCGCTTCTCCTGCAAGCCCGCGATCGTCGCCGACCACTGCGCGGCTTTACGATCAACGGCGAGCCCGTCCAACACCTTGTCCGGCATGATGCCGCGATAGGTCTCGCGCCAGGCGCGGACGTGGACCTCCGCGATGGCGTTCGCATCGCTCAATTGGGCAGGACGTAGGAACATGTGTGCCTTGCAGCCGCCTGCCGGCATTCTACATGATTGGCCCAGGGACATAAGGAGCAGGCAATGAGCGATACAGCACCCCAAGCGCGCCGCGTGGTTAAGGTGACCCGGGGCATGCCCACCCAAGATGGTGCGGGCGTAAAGCTCACGCGTCTGATCGGCACGCCCGAAATCCCCGATATCGACCCGATCCTGATGCTCGACAATTTCGGCTCCGACGACCCGAAAGCCTATATCGCGGGCTTCCCGGCTCATCCGCACCGCGGCTTCGAGACGGTGTCCTACATGATCCAGGGAAGCCTGAAGCATAAGGACAACACGGGCGGCGAGGGAATCGTCACCGACGGCGGCGTTCAATGGATGACCGCCGGGCGCGGCGTCGTGCACTCCGAGATGCCGGCCCAGACCGCCGGCATGATGTACGGCTTCCAACTGTGGCTGAACCTGCCGGCGAAGGAGAAGATGCGTACGCCCTGGTACGCCGACATCCCCGACGCCGAAATTCCGAACGTCACTGTAGGGGAGGGCGCAACCGCGAAACTCATCGCCGGCTCATGGAACAGCACGAAGGGCGCAGGCCCCGAACGTCCGACCGAACCCTTCATCGTCGACATCGCCTTGAAGGCGAGCGCCGCCGTCGACGTGCCGATCCCAACCGGTCACAACGCCTTCGCATTCGTCTTCGAAGGCGCCGCGAAGCTGGGGCCGGTCGCGCAGCCACGCGAACTCGTGAAGGGCGATCTCGCGGTCCTCACCGACCGCGGCGCGCTCACAGCGACGGCGACGCAGGACGCGCGCATCCTGATCGTCGCCGCCAAACCGTTGCGCGAACCCATCGCGAAATACGGCCCCTTCGTCATGAACACGCAAGACGAACTGCGTCAGGCGTTCTCAGACTTTCAGCAGGGCCGGTTCTAAGCCGCTACTTTCCCATCGAGGGCGCCGGCACCACTTCGACCGGAAGCTTCAGCTGATCGAGCTGAGGCTTCACCACCGAAGCGTCGCCGACGATGACGAACGTCAACTTCGACACGTCGATCTTTGCGCGCCCCGCGGCATCGATGTCCGACGTCTTCATCGCCGAATAGCGGTCGGGCAGGCGTTCGAAGTAATCGTCCGGCCGGTTGAAGTTGGCGATCGTTATGATGCCGCCGAAAACCGCGCCCGTCGTCTCGAAGCTGCCCGGCAGGCGCCGGACGTTGCCGTTGACGACACGCGTCAACTCTTCTTCCGTCGTACCCTTTGTTTTCAGATACGCCGTCAGTTCGGAGATGATTTCCTTCACCGAATCGCCCGTACGGTCGGCCTGTACCGGCGCGGCAACGAAGAACGGCGCACTCTCCAGATATTCGAGAATGCCGCTGCGCACGCCGTACGACCAGCCTTTCGTCTCGCGCAGATTCATATTGAGGCGCGAAAGGAAATTGCCGCCGAACACTTCGTTCGCCGCGCGCAAAGTCACCAGATCGTCCCGCCCTTTCGCATCGATGATTTGACCGGCATAGATCACCGATTGCGGCGATTTCGGCCGGTCGACCAGGATGATGCGCGACTTGGCGGGCGGCGCTTTGACGTCGAACGTCTTGGTCGGCAGCGGTGTCGCCGGCGCCTTCCAGTCGCCGAACGATTTCTCGAGCATCGGCGTCACATCGGCGAGCGTCGTATCGCCGACCACGATGATGCGTGCTTTGTCCGGGCGCAGCCACGTGGTGTGGAACGCCGCGAGATCGTCACGCGAGACTTCGCCGACCGCAACCGGATCGCCCAACCCGCTCGGCGGCACGCCATAGGGATGCGCGGCGCCGAACAGGATCGGCCACAAGGTACGGGCAGCGATGGCGTTCGGATTGTTGAACTCCGCTGAGATTGCGGCAAGCTGCTGACCTCGCAACCGCTCGACTTCCGACGGGTCGAACTTCGGATTGCGAACGATGTCGGCCATGAGATCGAGCGACGGCGACAGATTTGGCGTGAGCCCCGTCAACGTGAACCCCGTGCGATCGAGCGAAGCCGCGCTACCGATGACCGCGCCCAGACGTTCGCGCTCTTCTGCGATCTGAATACTGCTGCGCGATGTCGTGCCCTCGTCCATCAGGCTCAACATCAACGATTGCGTGCCAAGCGCGGCCTTCGGATCGGCCGCATAACCGACATCGAAGCTCACCGATACGTTGACCGTGGGCACTGCGAGACGCCGTGCGAAGAGAACCGGAATGCCGTTTGAAAGCTTGCCGCGCTCGATCTGGGGGAAGTCGAGAGCCGCAAGCGAGCCCACCTCCGGAAGCTTCGACCGATCGACCGCGTGGGTCGGCCCAAACGGTTGCTCGTCCGGATCGAGATAGTTGGCCGCGCTCGACATCGACGTAACCTTGCCGCCGTCGGCCGCTCCGCCGCGCTCCGCCCCGCTTTCGGTGCGCTCGCCCGGCTCCACCGTCAGCGCATAGACGGGACGCGACAGCCATTTCTTCGTGCTCGCCTTCACTGCAGCCGGCGTAACCGCGCCGAGGTCCGCGAGCTTCTTTTTGTAGAAGCCCGCATCGTTCGAATAGAGTGCGCCTTCCGCCAAAGCCGTCGCCTTGCCGTTGAAGCCGCCAACCTGATCGAGCCCGCGAATGCGCCCCGAAATCGCCGTGACCTGCGCGCGGCTCACCTCATCCGCGGTCGGTCCATCGCGCATGAAGTCCGCAATCACGGCGTCAAGCCGCGCGGCGACCTTCGCCGGATCGACGCCCGGTTTCACGTCGGCCTGAACCGTGAATACGCTCGCGTGCTGAAAGACTTGCGTGAAGGCCGCGACGGCGACGGCGATCTTCTCGTTGCGCACCAACGCGTTGTCTAAGCGAGAGCTGGACAGCCCGCCCAGGATCGAAGCCGCCACGTCAAGCGTTACCGACTCCTTGTCGTTCAACCCGGGAATGGTCCAGTTGCGATAAAGCCGCGTCGTCGCGACGCGATCCTTCATGACCTCGGACTTCGGCGCCGAAAGCGTCGGCACCGGTGCGTTCACGGGCTTGGTCGCCGCCCCGCGTTTGATCTCGCCGAAATACTTCTCGACCAGCGTCTTCCCCGTCGCCACATCGACGTCGCCCGCCAGCACCAGCACTGCGTTGTTGGGGCCGTAGTTATCGATGAACCACTGCTTCACGTCCGCAAGGCTCGCCGCGTCAAGGTCCGCCATCGAGCCGATGGTCGAGTGGTGATAGGGATGCCCCTTCGGAAACAAATTCTCGAACGTCGCGTACTCGACCAGCCCGTAGGGCTGATTGTCGCCCTGCCGCTTCTCGTTCTGCACGACCCCGCGCTGGTTATCCAACTTCTCCTGCGTCACCGCGCCGAGAAGGAAACCCATGCGATCGCTCTCAAGAAACAGTGCCCGTTCCAAAGCGCCTGTCGGTACCGTCTGGAAATAATTGGTGCGGTCGAGCCACGTCGTTCCGTTGAAGTCCGTTGCGCCGACCTGCTGCAGGGGCTCGAAATAATCGCCGGGCGAATTCTCCGACCCGTTGAACATCAGATGCTCGAACAAATGCGCAAAGCCGGTCTTGCCCTTGGGTTCGTGCTTCGACCCGACCCCGTACCAGATCGAGACCGCAACGACCGGCGCCTTGCGATCCGTATGCACGATGACGCGCAAGCCGTTGTCGAGCGTGAACTCCTCATAGGGAATGTCGACCATCTTCGCCAGTTGTGCGGCGGTGGCAGGCTTCGTATCGGCATTGGCGGCAGGCGTGAGCAACAGGCCGGCCGTCACAGCGGCGCCGGCGAGAACGACTTTGAGCATGGAATCCCCGTTCGAAAATCTGGCCGGACCATAGCAAAGCGCCCCGCTGCCTTCGCTCACAATTTGCTCATCCCGCGCGCTCGCCTCTCAGGCGAAATCCTTGGTAGCGAATCTCGCGCGCGCACAAAAAAAGGCCGGGATCGCTCCCGGCCTTAGATGGGATTGGGCGCTGAAGCCTAGACCGAATAGTACATCTGGAACTCGATCGGGTGCGGGGTGTGCTCGTAGGCGTACACTTCCTGCATCTTGAGTTCGATGTAGCTGTCGATGAAGTCGTCGCTGAAGACGTTGCCGCGCTTCAGGAACGCGCGGTTGCGGTCGAGGTTGTCGAGCGACTCGCGCAAAGAGCCGCAAACTTGTGGCACGTCTTTCAGCTCTTCCGGTGGCAGCGCGTAGAGGTCCTTGTCCATCGGTTGGCCCGGATGGATCTTGTTCTGGATGCCGTCGAGACCCGCCATCAGCATCGCCGCATAGGCGAGGTAGGGGTTTGCGCCCGGATCGGGGAAGCGCACTTCGATGCGCTTGGCCTTCGGACCTGCGCCGAACGGAATGCGGATCGACGCCGAACGGTTGCGCGACGAGTAAGCGAGCAGAACCGGTGCTTCAAAGCCCGGGATCAAGCGCTTGTACGAGTTCGTCAACGGGTTCGTAAGCGCGTTGATCGCCTTCGCGTGCTTGATGATGCCGCCGATATAGTAGAGGCACATCTCGCTGAGGTCGGCATAGCCCGAACCCGCGAACAGCGGTTGGCCGCCCTTCCAGATTGACTGGTGCACGTGCATGCCCGAGCCGTTGTCGCCCTTGATCGGCTTCGGCATGAACGTCGCCGTCTTGCCGTAGGCGGCCGCAACCTGGTGCACCACGTACTTATAGATTTGCATCCGGTCGCCGGTTTTCACCAGCGTCGAGTATTTGAAACCGAGTTCGTGCTGCGAGGGCGCCACTTCGTGGTGGTGCTTCTCGGGCTCTATGCCCATGTCGCCCATGATCGAGAGCATTTCGGAGCGGATGTCTTGCGAGCTATCGACGGGGGGCACTGGGAAATAGCCGCCCTTGACCGGTGGGCGGTGGCCAAGGTTGCCCTGATCGTAGTCGCGGGCCGTATTGTAGGGGCCTTCGGCGGAGTCGATTTCGTAACCGACCTTGTTCATCGAGACTGAGTGGCGGACGTCGTCGAAGATGAAGAACTCAGCTTCTGGGCCGAACATCGCGGTGTCGCCGACGCCGGCCGATTTCATATAGTTCTCCGCTGCTTTCGCGATCGAGCGCGGGCAACGGCCATAGGGCTGGTGCGTCGAAGGCTCAAGCACGTCGCAAAACAGGATCAACGTCTTCTGCGCAAAGAACGGATCAATGACCGCCGTCGACGGATCGGGCAGCAGCGTCATGTCGGATTCGTTGATCGCTTTCCAGCCTGCGATCGATGAGCCGTCGAACATTGTGCCGGTCTCGAACAAATCCTTGTCGACGAGCGACAGGTCGAACGTCACGTGCTGCCACTTGCCGCGCGGGTCGGTGAAGCGCAGGTCGACGAACTTGACCTCTTCGTCCTTGATCTTCTTTAGGACGGTATCTGCGTTAGCCATTTTTGTTCTCCTTAAACTGTCCCCACGCAAAGGGGTGTTGAGCGTTGGATGTTAGATTGCGTCGTGGCCGGTTTCGCCGGTGCGGATGCGGATGACTTCCTCGACGGTGGAAATGAAAATCTTGCCGTCGCCGATCCGTCCGGTGCGCGCTGCCTTTTGAATGGCTTCGACTGCACGATCGACGAGGTCGTCGGGGACTATGATCTCGATCTTCACCTTGGGCAGGAAATCGACGACGTATTCCGCGCCGCGGTAGAGTTCCGTGTGGCCCTTCTGGCGCCCGAAGCCTTTGGCCTCCGTCACCGTGATGCCTTGGACGCCCACTTCCTGCAGCGCCTCTTTCACTTCGTCGAGTTTGAACGGCTTAATGACAGCTTCGATCTTCTTCATCGCGTGTTCCGTGTGGTGTTCGCAGGCGCAAAAGCCTCCGAAACGGCCGGACCTTAGCGTGCGCGTTTTGGCCGGAACATCTCAGATTCTGCCGTGTGCCTAGGCAGGGATGCACAAACTGTGGGCAAAGGCCCCGCGCCTTGCGAGCGCATCCGCGCTTTGCCAAGGTGCGGCCCGCTGATTGAGGCCCCCGCATGAAGCCGCTGAATCCGACCTTTGCCGGGCTCGGAACCACGATATTCACAGTTATGTCCGGCCTGGCGAACCAGCGCGGCGCCATCAACCTGGGCCAGGGCTTTCCGGACACCGACGGCCCGCTCGCGCTGCGCGAACGCGCCGCACAAGCCCTGATTGAAGGCCCGAACCAGTATCCCCCAATGATGGGCGTGGAGGCATTGCGCCAGGCGCTCGCCGCACACGCGAAGCGGTTCTACGACCTGACCTACGATTGGCGCAGCGAGGTCGTCGTCACGTCGGGCGGAACCGAGGCGCTAACCGCCTCGATCATGGGCCTCGTGAATCCGGGCGATGAGGTGATCCTCTTCGAGCCCGCCTACGACTCGTACAAGCCGATCGTCGAAGCGGTTGGCGGTGTCGCCAAGCCGATCCGCCTATCCGCGCCGACCTGGGCGCTGACCGAACAAGCGCTGGCTGCCGCGTTCTCGCAGAAGACCAAAGCGGTTCTGCTAAACTCGCCGATGAACCCGGCGGGAAAAGTGTTCTCCGCGACCGAGTTGGAGCTGCTCGCAACGTTCCTAAAGCGCTTCGACGCGCTCGCGATCTGCGACGAAGTCTACGAACACCTGACGTTCGACGACGCGAAGCATACGCCGCTTGCGACGCTGCCCGGTATGTACGAACGCTGTGTTCGCGTGGGCTCGGCCGGCAAAATCTTCTCCCTTACCGGCTGGAAGGTTGGCTGGGTCACAGGTCCCGCCGCACTGACCGGCGCGGTGTCGAAGGCGCACCAGTTCATCACGTTCACGACGCCCACAGCGCTTCAGATTGCCGTCGCACATGGTCTGAACACGGCCGAAGACTACTACCTGAATCTCGCGAAGGAGTTGGAAGGCAATCGCGACTACCTCTCCCGCGAACTCGCCGCGATCGGCTTTGAGCCGCTGCGCGCGCAAGGCACGTACTTCCTCACGACCGACATCTCGAAGTTGCGCTTCAACGGCAGCGACGTCGACTTCTGCAAACACATGACCGAACACGCGCGCGTGGCGGCGATCCCACTCTCCGTCTTCTTTACCGACGAAGCTCCGCAGACCCTCGTGCGCTTTGCGTTCTGCAAGCAGCGCAGCGTGCTGGAGGAAGCGGTGAAACGTTTAAGAACCCACTTTGAGCGCTGACATTGAGATGTTCTTTGTAACGATACCGCCCCCACTGCGGGGCGGTCGAACGTTCGAGCACAAAGTGCGAGAAGGTTCGGGTGGGGGGCAACCCGTGCCGCATGGTGTCCCCCCACCCGATTTTTCTCCGCCCTACGGGCTACGAAAAAGTCGACCGCCCCGCAGTGGGGGCGGTATTACTTTATGAGATTCCAGGAACGAAAATGACTGATGATCGTATGCCGATCCTCATCGGCGGCGGGCAGCTCACCCAGCGAACCGCGCAACAGAATAAGTTCGAAGAAAGCCTCGACCCCATGCAGTTGCTGCATGAGGCGGCCAAGCGCGCGCTGGCCGACACCGGTGCAGGTGAAAAGCTCGC
>JBJXEH010000338.1:0-3641 GCA_046153995.1 Micropepsaceae bacterium | reverse complement strand
GCGGCTCGACTTGCTTCTCACTTGTACGGATGCGCCGGGTTCGCCCAGCGAGCGGCGGAAACCGGCGCCGGGGATGCTGCGCGAGGCGCTGGAGCATTTCCGGGTGCCCGCACACGAAGCCGTGATGATCGGGGATCAGGTGACGGATTTGCGGGCCGCCGTGGCTGCGGGTGTGACCCCAATTTTGGTTAGGACCGGAAAAGGGGCGGAACTCCTTGCCAAAGGGCTGCCCCAGGACATTTTAACGGTCCGGGTTTATGCTTCCCTAACTTCGGCGGTTGAGGCTCTGCTCTCGGACCGCTGAAAGGTGTCCCTGGAGCGAGTGGTTTGCACGGCAACGGCGTCACGGAGATGAGGGCATGATCGGCTTCGCGTTTCGCGTCGCCGCGCTCGTCTTCGTGCTTGCGGCGCTGGGGTTCCCGATCTTCGTGTGGTCGCTGTCGCGTACGTCGGCCGATCCGGGGACGGCCGATGCGATCGTGGCGCTCACCGGCGGCGAAGGACGTTTGCAGGCGGGGCTCGATCTGCTCGAGCACGGCAAGGGCGGGCGGCTTTTGATTTCTGGCGTGCACGCCGAGACGACACGCGACGAGCTGTTCGCGGCGGTCGGCGGCGCGATGCCGTCGCGCGCAGGCTGCTGTGTCGATCTGGGCCGCGGCGCTGAAGACACGATCGGTAACGCGGGAGAGACGGCGGCCTGGGTCGCCGAGCACAACTACCGCTCCGTCATCGTCGTGACTGCGACGTACCACATGCCGCGCAGCATGATGGAACTTCAGGCGATGTCGCCGTTCACGACGTTCGTGCCCTATCCCGTGTTCCCGGACCGCGTTCGGCTTGAGGATTGGTGGCGCGACCCGGAGACGACGGGCGTGCTGGCATATGAGTACGTTAAGTTCCTCGGCGCTACCGTCAGGGTGGCCGCGGCGACGCGGTTCTGGAGCCAGCCTGCCGCCCTGCCCGCCCCCGCCACGATCGAGCGGGCGCCCGGCGAAAACGCGCAGCTTGTGGGGACGCCGACTTAACCGGCTTGCCTAAGCCAAGCCCAATCGCGCACAACTCCGCCCGTTCGAAACCGCCGCCGAGACCGCCGTTGCTCGCCCTTCGCTCGTTCCTGTTTCAAGCGTTCTTCTGGACGTGGTCGACGCTGATCAACCTTGCCTACCTCCCGGCGTTGCTGCTGGACCGCAAGGTCGTGCTGAGCGGTCAGGAGATTTGGGCGCGCGTGAGCCTGTGGGGGCTCAAGTGGATCGCGGGGCTCGACTATGAGGTTCGCGGCCGCGAGAACATTCCGGCGGGGCCGGTGATGATTGCGGCAAAGCATCTTTCCATGTGGGAGACGTTGGCGGCGCACGTGCTGGTGCATCATCCGGCGACGGTGATGAAGCGTCAGCTGCTGATGATCCCGGGCTATGGTTGGTACGCCCGCAAAGCGAAGATGATCGTGATCGACCGCGAGGCTGGCCCAAGCGCGATACGCTCCATGATCGGCGACGCGAAAGCGCGGCTTGGCGAAGGGCGGCCCATCGTGATTTTTCCGGAGGGTACTCGGCGCGAGATTGGTGCCGTTCCCGACTACAAGCCCGGCGTGGCCGCCCTCTATTCGATGCTCGACATTCCGTGCGTGCCGATGGCGCACAATTCGAGCCTCACCTGGCCGCGGCGCGGGTTCTTGCGGAAGCCTGGTAAAGTGATCGTCGAGTTCCTGCCCGCGATTATGCCTGGACTGAAGCGTGCGGCGTTTATGGCGGAGCTCGAGAAGCGCACGGAGGACGCCGTAGCTCGGTTGCTGGCCGAGGGCGGGTATCCTACGCCGCGCGCCGCGGCAGGCGTTTGATTTCCGGTCCGCTTTCTTTCTCAGCGAGACGTAGTTCGTAAGACTTTTGCAGATTGAGCCAAAACACCGCGCTTGTGCCGAACCAGTGGCCCAAGCGTAGCGCCGTATCGGCGCTGACGCTGCGCGTGCCGTTGATGATGCCGGTGATGCGGTTCGGCGGCACCTTCAGTTGCCGGGCTAGTTCCGTCGCCGAGATGTTCAGTTCGCCGAGTTCCTCGCTAAGAACTTCGCCGGGGTGAATTGGTGTGCGCGCCATAATGCCCTCAATGATAATCTACGATTTCGACCAGACTCGGTCCTGTGTCCTTTTCATTCCAAAGAAAACATATCCGCCGCTGGTCGTTGATCCTGATGCTGTACTGTCCTTTCCGGTCGCCAGCGAGCTTCTCAAACCGATTGCCCGGGAGCGCCGCCAAATCGGCGATGTCTTGCGCCGCGTCCAGCCGTTCAAGACGGTTCTCCGCTTGCCGCCGGAACGGTTCAAACGCCTTAACGCGCTCACCCTGCGCGAAGCGTTCGGTCCGCCCGTCGCGGTAGCTCAGGATCATGACGCACCATAACTAAATTATGCGTTACGTCAAGCATAAATTGTAATGCGCGCTTAGGCTGCACGTAGCGCGAGTTCTTCGCCGAGCGCTTTGGCGACTGCCGGACGCGCGGCCATTCGTTGGTGGTAGGCCGCTAGGACCGGCCACTGCGCAAGATCGACGCCGGCGGGCTTGGCCCAGTTCAATGTGGTGACGAGATAGGCGTCGGCGACGGTGAAGGTGTCGAGCAGGTGATCGCGGTTCTTCAGGTGGTCGCTTAGGAACGCGTAACGCTGCGGCAGCAGCGTGTCGCGGGCGAAGGTTTTGGCTTCGGGCGGGCTTGCGGGGTTGAACATCGCGTAGAACACGGCCTTGTGCACCTCGGTTGCGATGTAGTTTAGCCATTGCTGCAGCTTGTAGCGCGCTGGTGTACCGGCCGCGGGGGCGAGTTTGCCCACGGGGGCTTGATCGGCGATGTACTGCAACACCGCCGGGCCTTCGGTCAGGATTTCGCCGTTGTCGAGGCGGAGTGCGGGGACCTGGCCCTTCGGGTTGATGCCAAGGTAGTCGCGGCCATCCGCCAGCTGCTTCGTCATCAGGGTGACTTGATGGAAGTTTGCGGGGATGCCCGCTTCGTAGAGGGCGATGCGGCTAGCGAGCGAGCAGGATAGCGGGGCGAAATAGAGGTCCATCGGTCACTCCTTGATTTCTATGCGATACCGCATAAATATTGAGAAGCACCGTTAGCGTCAAGGATTATTTGCGATGCCGCATAAAAATGAAGCGCGCCCGCGTGGCCGCCCTCGCGCCTTCGATGAGGCGGCCGTCCGGCAAGCCGCGCTCGATGCGTTTTGGACGAACGGGTATTCGGGGGTTTCGCTGGACGATTTGTCGGCGGCGACCGGGGTTGCGCGGCCGAGCCTTGCCGCGGCGTTCGGGTCGAAGCGCGATCTTTACTTGAGCGCAGTCGATGCGTTTTTGAAACAGTTTTCAGCGGCGGCGGCGACGTTGCTGACGGGCGCGAAGCCGCTGGCCCAAGAGTTGACCGCCTTCTACGAGGGCGCGCTGCAGCTTTACACATCCGGCAGCCATGGGCCGCGCGGATGTCTTGCGATTTGCACGTTGCCGGCGGAAGCCACCAACGACGCGGCGATCCGGCAGGTGTTGAAAGCGGCTGTCGAGGCGACGGATGCGGCGCTGAGTGCGCGGTTCGAACTCGCGATCAAGAAGCGCGAGCTGAAGCCCGCCGCGAACGCGAACGCGCTTGGGCAGATGGC
>JBJXEH010000337.1:0-2762 GCA_046153995.1 Micropepsaceae bacterium | reverse complement strand
CCGCGGTCGTTCTCCATACGGCGCAGGCTCTTCAGATGATTGAGCAAGCCGCCCACCATGCCGGGCACGGCCGCCACGGTTTCAAGCACCACCGCGCGGTGACCATACCGCTTGCGGAAGAAAACATCGGCGAAGAAGCGCAGCATCCGGGTCAGCCCAAGCGCGATGCTGTCCGACCAATCGGCGGGCGGGCGGCGCGTCGTCAGCTCAATCGCCTGATCAGCGCGGTCCAAGGGCCACCTCCTTTTCGCGTTAGGCACACCATTGAAATGGGCGCTTCGCGCGGCGCGCGCCCTGCGCGCGTTGTCGCACCGCGCACGGCGCTTCAGCAGCTGTCAACATCGAAATTCCTTAGCCCCTATCCAGAAGGCAAGCGCTGGCTCTTGCGCGTGCACCCGTGCGCGGGCTATCGCGCGGGCGAACAACATTGATGGAAATTCCGATGTCGCTTTCCGAGCCGCTCCGTCTTCCCTGTGGCCAAGTGCTTCCCAACCGTGTCGCGAAGGCTGCGATGACGGAGGGGCTTGGGGATGTTTTGAACCGCGCCACCGACAAACACGTGCGGCTCTATTCGCGTTGGGCGCAGGGTGGGCTTGGGCTTTTGCTTACCGGGAACATTCAAATCGACCGGCGGCATTTGGAGCGGCCGGGGAATGTCGCGATCGAGGGGGCGCAGTCGCCGCAGGCGATGAGCGCGTTGAAGGCCTGGGTGGCGGCCGCGCGCTCCGGCGGCGGGCAGGTTTGGGCGCAGGTTTCGCATGCTGGGCGGCAGACTCCCAAAGCTGTGAACGCGAATCCTTCGGCGCCGTCGGCGGTGAAGTTGGGGTTGCCGGGCGGGCAGTTCGGCGATCCGCGTGCGATGACGGGCGATGAAGTGCGCGACGTGATCGCGCGGTTCGGCCATGTGGCCGGCGTGCTGCGCGAGGCGGGGTTCACCGGCATGCAGGTGCATGCGGCGCACGGGTACTTGCTGTCAGAGTTTCTGAGTCCACGGGTTAATCAGCGTACTGACGAATTGGGCGGGCCGCTTGAGAACCGCGCGCGGTTGTTGCTTGAGGTGATCAAGGCCGTGCGCGCTAGGGCGGGCGCGGATTTTGCGGTTTCGGTGAAGCTGAACTCGGCTGACTTTCAGAAGGGCGGCTTCACGAACGAAGAGTGCTTGCGCGTTGTCGCGTGGTTGAACGACGCGGGCGTCGATCTCTTGGAGATTTCCGGCGGCACTTACGAACAGCCGAAGATGGCGGGCATGGAGGGCCTTGAGCCCGTTTATACGGAGAATGTGCGGGCAAGCACGCGCGCGCGGGAGGCTTACTTCATCGACTATGCGGCCGCGATCGCGAAGGTCGC
Organism: Micropepsaceae bacterium; assembly: GCA_046153995.1. Taxonomy (GTDB): domain Bacteria; phylum Pseudomonadota; class Alphaproteobacteria; order Micropepsales; family Micropepsaceae; genus SZUA-430. The sequence goes on along the minus strand of JBJXEH010000337.1, from coordinate 1,415 downwards.
GAAGATGCCGTTGATGGTGACGGGCGGGTTCCGCACGCGGTCCGGCATGGATGAGGCGCTCGCGTCGGGTGCCGCCCAAGTGGTCGGTGTCGGGCGGCCCTTGTGTGGCGATCCGCTGAGCGTGAAGCGGCTGATGACGGGCGAGATCGCGTCGCTGCCCGCGTATGAGAAGACGTTGCGCGTGGGGCCAGGATTCTTCGGACCGCAATCGCCGCTGACCTTGCTTAAGGTGATCAACGGCGCGGGTGCGCAGGGGTGGTATTGCCTTCAGCTGTTGCGCATGGGCGAAGGGCTTGAGCCCGACTTGCGCATGGGCGTGGTGAAGGCGCTGACGTCTTACATGAGCAACGAAGCGAAGGCCGCGAAGGCGATGGTGCGTGCGGCTTGAACCGCTCTGTAGCGCTCGTGCGTATGCGCGCTGCAGAGTAAGGTGGTTAAGTCGTCTACATCATATACGTGCGGTGAAGCGGTACCGAAAAATGCTTGTATTTGCTGGGTAAGCGATGCGTTTACGCGGCGGTAACAATGCGATTGATCCAAGCAACCGTTAAGGCGTGAACCCCTAGTATCGCGGTCCAATCGAGTGACCTTGCGATGCATGCCACCGCCTCGCCATTGCCGAGCCACGACTTCGAGCGCCGCGTGCTGACGCGGCAGCTGGCGCTCGTTGCTGCGCCGGCGCGCGGTGCGATCATCGGGACGCCGCTGTGGGCGGCCGCGGTTTGCTGGATGATGTCGGGCGCGGTGCCAGAGTTCGGCGCGGTGCCGCTGCTTCCCTCGCTCGTGTGGCTTGGCGCGATCATCGCGGGCGCACTGTGCTCGCTGTTCTTGGACGACGCGTACCGGCGCGCGGCGGCGGCACCCGCCACGCTTGACCCCAAGTTTTGGCTGTTGGTCCAGTCGACTGCCTTCGCCGGGTTGAGCGCGCTGTGGGCGTCGCTGTCGTGGGTGTTCTGGGTCGAGAACAACTCCGCCAATCAACTCATGATCGCGCTCTTGGTATTTGCCGGCATCACGAACGGCGTCGTCTCGCGCATGAGCCGGTTCGAGACGTTTGTGATCGGCAGCGGCTGCGCAACCTTCGTCTTCTGGCTGAAGCTAATGACCGTGTCGCAAGAGGTGGACGTCTTTACGCTTTTGTTGCCGGTTTGGTTCGTGGCGCTGGCCGTGCATGTCCGTGTCGCGTCTAGCCAAGTCCGGCGCAACATCGAAGCGCAGGTCGAAAACGAGTTCCTGAGCGAAGCCTTTGCCAAGGCGCGCGACGAGGCGGAAGCTGGGCGGCAATCGGCGGAGCGGGCGAACCAGATGAAGAGTTCGTTCCTGGCGAACATGAGCCACGAGTTGCGCACGCCGTTGAACGCCATCCTGGGGTTCTCCGAAATGATTGCCGTCAACGGGCTTGGCGATGCGCCGGA
>JBJXEH010000336.1:0-10162 GCA_046153995.1 Micropepsaceae bacterium | reverse complement strand
ACCGGCGCGCTCAGCCGCCAGTTCTTGGGCGAGCCGCTCGCGGTCATCAAATTCTGGCCCCGCTTCACGGCGTTCGCCGCGGCGGGCTTGGTGCTCGTGTTCATGGTCGCTCTGGCATCGTTGATGGCGCAACCCGCGCCACTCGCCGTGATCCATGGGCCGACGCCGATGTTGACGGCGTTGCTCACCATGCCGGTCGTCGTCGCGCTACTCGCCATCCCCATGATGATGTGGAGCGTGTCGGGCTTTGGCGACGGCACGCGCGCACGCCTTGCGCAAGCTGGCTACGCTGTGTTGACGATCGCGATCCTGGTGTTCTTGAGCTTCGCCTGGCAGTGGAGCATCCACCCCTTCGGCCTCACGCCCTAGACTTTCGGCTTCGCATCCCGCAAGCGCCGTCGCGCCTGCAGGCGAATCTCGGTCTGCGGCGCTGCGGCCTGGATGCTGGCACGGATTTCGGCACGCTTCTCGTGGATGCTCGCAATCGCGAGGCCCATCGGCACGCCCACATCGACAAGGACGGCTTCGCCCAACTGCAAGCTCGACTCGACCGTTTCGGGCACCGCGTCGGTCGCGCCCAGGCGGTAGAGTTCGGCCGCATGATCCGCATCGCGTGCGCGCACGATGATCTGCAAATCGGTGCGTTCCGCGCGCGCGACTCCGACAACCTCGCTGGCTGCCTTCGGTGCGTCCATCGTCAGAACAAGAGCGCGCGCCGTCGCGATACCGCAACGGCGCAGGAACTCGATCTGTTTGACATTGCCGAAGAAGACGTCGTGCCCCTCGTCGCGTGCGCGCGCCACCGTATCCGCATTGGCATCGACCGCGAGGAATGGAATTTTGTGCTCGGTCAGAAGCGCCGCTGTGACGCGGCCGACACGTCCGAACCCCGCAATGATGACACGCGGCCCTGCGTCCTCGGGCAAGGGGATCAGCGTCGCCGGGTGCGGCGCGACGACGGGACTGAGCTGCTTTTCGAGCGTCTTGCCGATCGTCTGCAAAAACGGGATAGCCGCCATCGTCAGCGCCGCGACGATCAACAAGAACGACACCGTGTCCTCGTTCACGATACCGGCGGCACCCGCGACGCCGAGGATGATGAAGGAGAATTCGCTCCCCGGCCCAAGCACCATGCCGCTGCGGACGCCTTGCGCGATGGTGAGCCCGAACAACGGTGCCGCGAGTGCTACGATCAATGCCTTGGCCGCGATCAACCCGGCGCTGGCCGCGGCAACGGCGAACGGCTCCGCCGCGATGCGCCCGAGATCGACGCTCATGCCGACGGAAATCAGGAACACGCCGACAAGCAAGCCCTTGAACGGCTCGATCATCACCTCGATTTGGCGCCGGTACTCGGTTTCGGCGAGCAACAGCCCGGCGATCAAAGCGCCCAGCGCCATCGATAGGCCCGCCGCGGCGGTCGCTAAACCGGTCACGATAATGACGAGCAGGCACGCCGCCATGAAGAGCTCAGGGCTGTCCGTCTGCGCGACGCGCCGGAACAGCGGCCTCAAGACGATCCGCCCGCCGGCAAAGACGGCGACGACCGTGACCACCGCTGTCACAAGCGCGAGACCCAGCGCCGCGATCAGAGACCCTTGCGTATCGCCGCCCATAACACCGACGGCAAAGAGCACCGGAACGACCGCGATATCCTGAAACAAAAGCACCGCGAAGCTTGCGCGGCCCCACGGCGCCGTGAGTTGCTTCCGCTCGGCCAAAATCTGCGTGACGATCGCGGTCGATGACATCGCAAGCGCGAGCCCGATGACGGCCGACACGGCGACGCTGCCGGTTGCCGCGTAGGCCACGACCCCGATCGCGAGCGCGCTGGCGACCATCTGCACGGTTCCAAGGCCGAACACCAGCCGCCGCATGAGCTGCAACCGCTCTAGCGAAAGCTCAAGCCCGATCATGAAGAGCAGCAGCACGACGCCGAACTCGGCCACGCTCGAGATATCGGACTTATCGCCGATCGTGACGTAGCCGAGCCACGGAATCTCCGCTGCGAAAGCGCCAAGCCCAAACGGCCCGACCACCATCCCGATCAGCACGTAGCCCAACACCGGGCTTACCTTCAGCGAGTGAAACACCGGCACGACGACGGCTGCCGCGCCCAAAACAATGAGCGCGTCTTTGAACTGTGCAGCATCGACGGGATCGGCCATGGCACTTGGTGTAGGTGATGAAACCCAAGCCGTCGAGCGGCCTTTCGCCTCGCTCGCCTGTCTGCCATGCTGGCGCTCATGTTGGACGATCTAAAGAAACTCATCGACCGCTCGACGCGCGCTGTGGTGTTCACCGGCGCTGGGATCTCGACCGAATCGGGCATCCCCGATTTCCGGAGCCCCGGCGGCATCTGGAGTAAAAGCCGCGTCATCTATTTCGACGAGTTCGTCCGCTCTCGCGACGCTCGCATCGAGGCGTGGACGCGCCTGTTCGGCGGCCGCCATATGTTGAAGAACGCACAGCCGAACGCCGGTCATCGCGCGGTCGCGAAACTCGTCGAGCTGGGCAAAGTCACGCACGTCATCACGCAAAACATCGATGGCCTGCACCAAGCCGCCGGCGTCCCCGCGCGGAGCGTGATCGAGGTGCACGGCAACTCCACCTACGCGAAGTGCCTTTCGTGCGGCTTGCGCCATGAATTCGACGATATCGAGCCGGCGTTCAAAGAAACCGGCGAACCGCCCTCCTGCGTCGAATGCGGCGGTGTCGTGAAGTCCGCGACCATCTCGTTCGGCCAAGCGATGCCTGAGGAGGAGATGGAGCGCGCCGCCGAAGCCGTGCTCGCCTGCGACCTCTGCCTCGCCATCGGCTCCTCGCTTGTCGTCTACCCGGCCGCGGGCCTGCCGATCGCCGCCAAACGCAACGGCGCGAAATTCGTGATTCTGAACCGCGACCCGACGGAACTCGACCACCTGGCCGACCTCGTCATCAACGCCGAAATTGGCCCAACGCTGGCCAAGGTTGTGGGAGTGAACTAATGAATAGCAGGAAGCTAACTCCTCAAGGGTTGTGGCTGAAGGCGCGTGTCGATGAGGCGTTTGCTGATAATACCAAGAGCATTCCGGCGGCAGTGGTGTTTAAGCGGCTTCGCGCTCGGCGCAAACAAGCACTGCGCGCTGCTACAGCGCCGGCCAAGTCAACGTCGCGCTCGAAACGACCGAAACCTTCCGCAACGTAGGGAAATTGACAGGCTTGGCGCGGGTCCAACGGGGGTGCTAAACCCAACTCGAATCCTCATCACTCCCTAAGAAAGTACGCCCCCATGATGTCGCAGTTTCGCCTCGACAAAGAAGAAGAGACCAAGGCGCCGGAGCCGCCGCCGTTCACGGCCATTTCCCAAGCGCTCTACAAATCGCGCACCGTGCTGATCTTCGGCGAAGTCGACATGAAGATGGCGGAACGCGTGACCGCACACCTGCTCGCGCTCTCCGCCGACGATCCGAACAAAGACATCAAGATCGTCATCCACTCGCCGGGCGGCCACGTGGAATCGGGCGACACGATCCACGACATGATCAAGTCGCTTCGCCCGAAGGTGAAGACGATTGCAACCGGCTGGGTTGCCTCCGCCGGCACGCACATCTATCTCGCCGCCGAGCGCGCGCACCGCTATGCAATGCCGAACACGCGCTTCATGATCCACCAACCCCTGGGTGGCATCCGTGGCACGGCCTCCGACATTGAGATTGAAGCTGAGGAAATTTTGAAAGCGCAAGAGCGCATCAATCGCACGATCGCCGACGAAACCGGCCAGCCGTTGTCGAAGGTGAAAGAAGACACCGACCGGAACTTCTGGATGTCGTCGGAAGAAGCGAAGGCTTACGGCCTCGTAGGCCGCATCATCGAGCGCGTGGATCAGGTGTGACCGCCTGGTGGCAGAGCGCGGTTGTCTATCAAATCTATCCGCGCTCGTTCTGCGACGCGAACGGCGACGGCATCGGTGATCTGAAGGGCATCGAGTCCAAGCTCGACTACGTCGCCTCGCTCGGCGTCGATGCGATTTGGCTCTCGCCGGTCCACCCGTCGCCGAACAAAGACTTCGGCTATGACGTTGCGGATTTCAACGGCGTCGAACCGACACTCGGCACGATGGCGGACTTCGAGCGATTGATCGCCGAAGCCCACAAGCGCAACCTCAAAGTCATCCTCGACGAAGTGCTGGCGCACACAAGCGACCAGCACGCGTGGTTCCTCGAAAGCCTAACCTCGCGCGACAACGCAAAGGCCGATTGGTATGTCTGGACCGACCCGCGCGAAGACGGCACCGCGCCGAACAATTGGCTGAGCGTCTTCGGCGGTCCCGCGTGGTCGTATCACCCGGTGCGCCGCCAGTACTACTTCCACAAATTCCTGAAGAGCCAACCGAAGCTGAACCTGCGCAACCCGGGCGCGCTCGCCGCCGCGCTCGACGCGCTGAAGTTCTGGCTTGACCGCGGTGTCGATGGCTTCCGCCTGGACGTCGCGAACAGCTACTTCCACGACGATCAGTTGCGCGACAACCCCGCCGTGCCGATGGCGGAGCGCACGAACCATCATTGGGCGCACGCGCCGAACCTGCAGCGCCGCACACGCGACTCGAACCTGCCGGAGAACCGCGAAGTGTTGGACAAGATCCGCGCGGTCGTAGACGCCTATGATAACCGCTTCGTCTTCGGCGAATTCTCGGAGGAGCCAAGCCTGCTCGGCCACTTCGCCGGCCGCGACCACGGCCTGCACACCGGCTACACGTTCACATTCCTCGAAGACCGCTCGTTCAAGCCCGCCGTCTTCGCAAAGCACTACGAGTTCCTGAACGCGATCGAAGGCCTCTGGCCCTGCGTCGCGTTCTCGAACCACGACGTCCCGCGCGCCGTCACGCGCTACGGCCGTACGCTGGACGCAGACCCGGCACTCGCCAAACTCGCGCTCACGCTCCTGATGACGTTGAAAGGCACGGTGCTGCTCTACCAAGGCGAAGAACTAGGCCTCCCCGACGGCCCGATCGAGCGCCACCAAATCCGTGACCCCGTCGGCGAACTCTATTTCCCCTACGCGAAAGGCCGCGACCCCTGCCGCACCCCGATGCCCTGGGTCCAAGGCAAACCGAACGTCGGCTTCGGCTACGGCGAGCCGTGGTTGCCCGTCGCACCCGCGCACGCAGCGCTCTCCGCCGTCACGCAAGAACGCGACGAAGCCTCGACCCTCCACGTCGCCCGCAACCTGATCGCGCTCCGCAAGAAGCACCTGGCCCTCGCGCTGGGCGATATGAAAATGCTGACCGCAACCGACCAGATCCTCGCCTTCGAACGCATCCGTGGCAGCGATCACATCACCTGCGTCTTCAATTTGTCGAAATCGGAGGCGACAGTGCCTTTCGACAAAGCGGGCGACGCATTGCTGACGGTCGGCAACGCAGCGCGGGCAGGTGGATCGGTAACACTTGGAGCCCGCTCCGCCATCATCGTTTGAGGGAGCTTGATGCGCTGGTTGCGATGGCTGCTTTTGGGTGCAGCTGGCTTCTACGTTGCTATTGTCGGGCTCCTTTACGTCTTCCAGCGCGACCTCATGTACCGCCCGGAAGCGATCCGCCGCGTGCCGCCGTCGTACTACGACATGCTCGCGGGCGTTCAGGAGGTCGAGCTGAAGACACCGGACGGTTTGCGCGTCTATGCCTGGTACGCGCCGCCGCCGGAAGGCCGCCCGACGGTCGCGATCTTCCACGGCAACGGCGGCTCGCTCCGTAGCCAGCGCTACCGTCTCAAGTACTTCAAAGACGCGAACTTGGGCGTGTTCGTGCTCGGCTATCGCGGCCACGCGGGCAGCGACGGCACGCCGTCGGAGGAGGGGCTATACACCGACGCGCGCACCGCGCTCGATTGGCTGAACGCGCAAGGCATCGCCGACACGCGCATCGTGATCTATGGCGAGTCGCTGGGTACCGGCATCGCAACGAAGGTGGCGGCAGAACGCGAGTTCGCGGCCGTCGTGTTGGAGTCGCCATATACTTCGACCGTTGACGTCGCCGCAGATCGCTTCTGGTTCGTACCGGTCTCTATGCTGATGAAAGATCGCTTCGAGTCGCTCGCCCGCATCGCGCAAGTGCACGAACCGCTGCTCATCATGCACGGCGAAGCCGACGAGGTGATACCGCAGTCATTCGGCCGCCGCCTCTTCGACGCGGCAAACGAACCGAAAGAAGGCTACTGGCCCAAGATGGCCGGCCACAACAGCATCTTCGACCTCGGCGGCTTCCTAACCGCCGCCGAATTCATCGAACGCCGCGTTGCGGCCACACCGAGCCCCTAAAAAAAATTCGTCATGGCCGGGCTTGCCTGTCCGCCGAAGCCACTTGGCGTAGGCGGAACCCGGCCAGCCAGGGCCAAGCCCACCGTTCCAAGATTGAAACGCCAAGCACGCCAAGCTGCATGCGCGCGTTAGCAAACCACCGTTCTGAACATCGGACGCTAGCGGCTTGGCGTGCTTGGCGTTTCAAAATTGAGGTGCCGGAGCGCGCCACCCTGGGTGGCCGGGTTTCGCCTACGCCAAGTGGCTTCGGCGGACAGGCAAGCCCGGCCATGACGAATGGGGGATGGTGCAGAAAAGAGTAGAGTCTATTCGCCGCGGAGCGCCTTCTCCGCCGCCTCAAGCGGCAGCAGCACGCAGGTGTGGCGGCTCTTATGCTCGCGCACCGGTGCGAAGATTTCGTAGGCCGACCACTTGCCCACTGGCGCCGCGGCGCCTTCCTTCAGCATCGCCATGACCGCCGCCTTCAAACGCGCAAGTCCTTCAGCGCTTTCGCCGCCCGCCTTCGCCGCGACGATTGCGGCACTCGCCTGTGTCAGCACGCACGCCTTCGTGTCGTGGCGGCAGTCAGTGATCTCGTGCGTCGGATCGACCGCGAACTCGATCGTCACCTTGTCGCCGCACATCGCGTTGTTGACCGTCGCGGCGCGCTTCGGTTCGTCCAAGTGCCCGGCGTGGCTCACATCCGCCGCCCAGCGCAGCAGTTCCTTGGCGTAGAGATCGTCGCTCATGTCTCGAAATCGGCTTTCAGCGCAGCATACGCGGCAGGCGTATCGGCATCCGCCAACACCCCGGCGCCGGTTTCAACCTCATACACGGCATCCGCATGCTGCGAAAGCAGTGCGCGCGCGCCCACGTCGCCCTCAGCGGTGCGCATCTCATCGATGAACGCGCGCGCGAACAACACCGGGTTGCCGCGCTTGCCCTGATATGTCGGCACGACAATCGCCCGCCCTTCGACCGGATCGAACGCGGCCACAAGTTGCACGATCGAGGCAGCGGTGACTGCCGGCATATCGCCAAGGCAAATGAGAACGCCGTCGGCGTCCGCTGGCAAGACACCAAGGCCCGCCTTCAACGACGTCGCCATGCCGTCCGCAAAGCGCGGATTGCGCACGACAGTAACGCGCGCATCCTTCAGCGCTTTGGCAACGGCATCGGCGTCGTGTCCCGTAACGACGATCACCGGCGAAGCCGCACTCGCCACCGCCGCGACCGTTCGCGCAATCATCGGCACGCCATGCAGGTCCATTAGCAGCTTGTTCGCCGCCCCCATGCGCGTCGAACGGCCCGCCGCCAACACGACCGCAGCGATGCGCGGCTGACCTCGCGGCTTCGCAGCAGCCACATCGCGCGGCTGCGGCCGCGTCGGAATCTCTTTCAACAACCCGCCGACGCCCATCGACGTGATGTCGGCAGGTGTCACAGGAACGTCCGCGCACAACCGCTGCAGCACCCAATCGAATCCGTTGAGTTTTGGCGAGCGCGCGCAACCAGGCAGCCCGATCACCGGTGTCGCGCCGACGCGTGCGAGAAGCAGCAGATTGCCGGGATCTACCGGCATGCCGAAGTGCTCGATCGTGCCCCCCGCCAACGCGATCCCGGCCGGCACCGCATCGGCGCGGTCCGAGGTCGCCGATGCGCCGAACACGAAGACCAGATCGGGCTTTTGCTTCAGGCATTCGCCAACGGCTGCGGCCACGCTGTCCGCATCGTGCGCAACGCGCGTTTCGAAGACGACGGCGCTGCCAAGAGCCTCCACGCGTTGATCGAGAACAGCGCGGTTCTTGTCCAACAACGCGGGTTTCATGCCCGGCAGCATCGTCGAGACGAGCGCCACGCGCCTTGGCTTGAACGGGGCGACGCGAACAGCGGTGCGCACAGCCTCGGCTTTGGCAACCGCCGATTCCGGCGCCGCATAGGGGATGATTTTAATCGTCGCCAGCATCTGCCGCCGCTCGACCAGTTCGAACGGCGCCAGCGTCGCAATCGTAAGACTCTCGTGGATCGCATTGATCGCATTCACGCGGGCGGTATCGACGAGCACCAGGCCACGCTCCGCGGCATAGAGATTGCACCGCCCGGTCGCCGCCGTCGAAAGCTCCGTGTGCGGTCCGCGAACAGCCTCGCCGACGCGCCGCGCGGCTACGTCTTCCGGCACATCGCCAGCCTCAAGCCGCGCCACCATCACCGTCTTCACGCCAGCCCGGGTGAGCGTGCCGATATCGTCGGCCGAAAGCACGCGTCCCTTCTTGAAGCTCACATCGCCGGCAGCGACACCGTGCGCCAACACGCAGCCTTGAGCCTCCGCAACAGGGACACCACCGAACTTCATTCCGCGCGCAGCCGTTCTATGACCTGCGCCATCACGGAGACCGCAATCTCCGCGGGCGAAACCGCACCGATGTCGAGGCCGACCGGCCCGTAGATACGCGCGATGGCGGCATCGTCGAAACCCGCAGCCTTCAACCGTCCGGCCCGCGCCGCATGCGTCTTCTTCGAGCCCAGCGCACCGACATAAAACGCCGCCGACTTCAGCGCCGCAACCAACGCCGGATCGTCGAGCTTCGGATCGTGCGTCAGCGTCACCACCGCAGTGCGCGCATCGAGCGGCAAATCGGCGAGCGCCTCGTCCGGCCAAGCCGTGATCAAATGCAAGTTCGGAAACCGCTCGCTCGTCGCAAACGCGGTACGTGGATCGATAACGGTCACATCGAACCCGCTCAACGCCGCCATCTGGCTTAAAGGTTGTGCGATGTGCACCGCACCGACAATGTAGAGCTTCGGCGGCGAGTTGAACACGTTCATGAACCAACTCGCGCCGTCGACTTCGAAAGTACCGCTCTTATCGCGAGCGAGCGCCGTTTGTGCAGCGGTGCTAAGCGCATCGCTGCGCTCACCAGCGCGGATCAGCCGCTGCGCACCGTCGTCGAGCTTGGTCGCAAGCACCGCACCGGCACCCGTGGCCCGCGCGTCCGTCAGAGCTTTGAGCAGCGCGCGCTTCAATCCACCCGCTCCACGTAGATCTCGATCTGCCCGCCGCATGCGAGCCCGACTTCCCACGCTTGCTCGTTCGACACGCCGAACGACAGCGTGCGTGGCTTGCCGTCCGCGATCGCATCGATCGCCTCGGCGATGACCGCACCTTCGACGCAGCCGCCGGAGACCGAGCCCACGAACGTACCATCCTTACGCACCGCCAGCTGGCTACCTGCGGGCCGCGGCGCGGAGCCCCATGTCTTAATCACCGTCGCAAGCGCAACCGCGTTCCCGCTCTCAAGCCAGCCCTCTGCCGTCTCCAAAACCTTGTCGTGATCGGTCATGCTGCGTGTTCCTTTAACTGCCGCAAACGATCCGCCCGCGACGGTTCGCTGAGCGCCGCCGCCAAATCGGCCATGCTGGTAAGATTGTGCACCGGCCGCAATTCGTCCACATGTGCCAGCAAGGTTTTCACGCCTTGAGCCCGCGGCGCGAACGCGTCGTAGCGCAATAGCGGATTCAACCATATCAGCCGCTTCGCCGACCGGTGCAACCGCTCCGCCGCAGCGTCCAAGACATGCATGTCGTCTCGCTCAAGCCCATCGGTAATGAGCAAAACAACGGCACCTTGGCCCAGCACGCGCCGCGACCAATCCCGATTGAACCGCGTAGGCGCCTCCGCGATGCGCGTACCGCCGTCCCAATCTGGGGTCAGTGCCGCAGCCTTCGCCAACGCCTCGTCCGGATCCCGCAACCGGAGCGCCCGGGTGATGTTGGTCAGCCGCGTCCCGAACAAGAACGTATGCGTCGCACCGCCACCAACGCGCCGCGTGTGGGTCAGTCCGTGCAGAAAGTGCAGGCACATCCGTGCATAGCCGCTCATCGACCCCGA
>JBJXEH010000335.1:0-4225 GCA_046153995.1 Micropepsaceae bacterium | reverse complement strand
GCATCTGCATATGGGGTCGATCGTGGTGGACCGCTTGAACGGACGCGCCACCGAGTGGGTGGCGCGCAACGAGGTGGTGCTAAGGCTCGCGGCTAAGCACGGGATCGCTGTGCCGCTCAACGAGGTTGTTTGCAATTTGATCCGGGCAGGGGAACCGAACTAAGCGGCGCTATGCGCGCGGCGGGTGGATGTTTCATCGGCCGCCTTTTTTCTCGTCCTCGTCCTCGTCGTGTCTAATGAAGAACACGCGCTCGTCCGTGTCGGGCTGGGTGCCTGCCCGTTTCTGAACGGCACGCAACACATGGAGTCCGGGGCCGAGCGCCGCGAGAGGAGCTCGAATGCTGAACGTGCCGGCCTTGTCGGCGACGATGTTGCCCGTGACCTCACGATTGTCGATTGAGATGCTTACCGGTGTGTTCGGTGAGAATGCCACGCCGCGCGCCAGTAGCGGGTACTTGTTGCTATAGGCCGGACCGTTGTTCGTCACGGGGCCAGACGGATAAAGAACCAGGTGGCCACCTTCGAAAGAGGGTTGCGGTGACTTGCGTTCGACCTTGGGAAAAGTCTCGCTCGTGACCTGCAATCGGCGATGCCGTGCGGGCTCGCCGACGATAACTGCGGTCACGCGCGTGCCTTTCAACACGAGTCCCTTGACGATTGGCTTTGGGGTTTTGAGGGGCTGTGCTGCTGCACTCTCCGCATTCGCCTTTGCAATTGTTTCTTTGACGATATCGGTGGCAATTGCCCGAGACCTCTGTCCAGTTCTTGAGAACGTCAGGACGGTCGATCCGGGTGACACATCCAATTGTTCCAGGATGTCGTGCCCCTTCTTTAGGCCTTGAATCCTCCCATCGACGACAACGACAATGGCGTCGAAGTCTCGAGCGCGAACAACGTCGCGTAACGGAAGAAGCGCCGATGTTCTCGTTGCCACGTTTGACGCTGCCGCTCGCGCAAACGACTCACCGAATAGGATGTTTCTGAGAAACGGGGGGTCGTTTCCGCAGAGGCCAGGCTTACAATAGAGCCGCTCGAAGTCCGACAGTTCGAATATGAACGGCGATCCCGCAAACCGCCAAAGACCTCGGCCGTAACTGGCAACATAAATCTCGTTTGCCGATTTCCAGTGGAAGTCGAGGATATTGTGAATACGGTCTGATCCTTCGACGACGCGCCACGTTTCGCCGCCGTTTACCGAGATCCGTGCACCACCCATCGCCGTTCCAATGACGATGAGGTCAGGGTTCTCCGGGAAAAAGCTGAGAGCCGTTACAAGCGTCAATGAAAAATCACCGGACGGCATGCGGCGCACAAGGCGATAGCTCCCGCCATGGGATACGGCTTCGGTCAAACCAGCTATGGGTGTCCAGACGTCGCCGCCATTGATCGACTTCTTTATGGCGTTGTCGGCGAAGGCGTCGGGGGCGATGAGATGGCGGGAGTTGTTGGGGTTGACGGCGTATACGGGATTGATTGCAAACTGGAAGGCGTAAAATCCGAGTCCGCCGAAGCCGTTCATGGCTGGAAATGAGGGCGACGGGCGTTCGCCAAGTAGGGCGTTTGTGACTCGCAGCAACTCGACATCCTTGAAGGGGAACTCGCCCTCAAAGATCCGTTCCGCGTTGGCGCCGCGGAGCGCCGCCAAGTACATCGTGTTGCCGGCAACCTGCGGATCACCCCACGGTTCATCCGCCGGCGTGCGCCGCCAAATGCGTCTATAGGTTTCGCCGTAGTCCAACGTTAGTTCGATGCCGCCCTGTTCTTCCGGCGTCCAGCCGGATCCGAAGGGGAACACCGTGTGCATGTACGCACCCTGGGCAGGCGCTAGCACCTTGCGCGGGGAAGAAAAGCCCCAGTCAGGCCGGCGCGAGTATCCAGGCCACTGTGTCCACCCAAGAAAGTAGGGGCTGCTGATCAGCGTGGCGGTGTTCGTCGTCCAGGTCCAGGTGTCGGCGCTCGACTTCGACCAAACGGTTGCGCTGGGCCAGGGTAGCCACGTCGGGGCCGTAGGCCTAGTACCGGTTCCGCTTCGGGTGGAGATGTCTCCGGATGTCTCGCGAGACATTTGAATTCCACCGCCTTCAGTGCCCGAGATATAGTCTCTAGGCCAAGTTCGCTCATCGGGTGAGGCCCAGTAACCGTTGTCTTGCGTGCCGAATGCGATCCGGTAGGCGCCAGTGTCGCGGTCAAACTGCCCCTCAATGTCGTAGAGCTGGAGCGCGTTGATGCGATTCGGACCAGACCCAATTGGATACCAGCGATGCGAGGCGATACGGTCGAGGCCGCCGTCACTTGCCACAAATGCGGGCTCGCCAGACGTCCCAAACGCCATCGCACGCGTATCTTCGTGCGAAGTCAGTAGACGCGACCACGATTCCGACCTGATCGTCTCCAATCTTGGGCCGAATTGGCGCTCAAAGCTCCAATACGAATTGCCGTAGTACAGTTGGTAACCGAGGTCATTTCGTATGGCGTGAATGTGAGCAATACCACCGCTGAGATCCGAGTTGGGCGGTGCGCTCGTGATTTCGGACCATGTTTCGCCATTGTTAATTGTCGCGTAGAGATGTCGCGTGCGGCCATCTCTCGTGATCAACAGGCCGGCATTTGCTAGGCCGTCGACCCTGGTCGCGCCGTGAAAGTCGACCGCATTTCGGAGCGTTGTTGAAGCTGGCGACCAAGTATCGCCATTGTTTGTGGACCGCCAGGTTCCAGCACCACCGATTGCGACAACACCACTGCCTTCGAGCGCTGCAACAGCCGCAAAAACGCGTTCGGTCTGCGCAAATACAGGTCTTGGAAAAAAGGAGTGCCGCCATCGCGCGTCTGCGCGTGTGCCCAAATCATCCGAATACGACACGCCGCAATTTGTTGTTACGAACAATCGGCGGGTTTCGCGATCTTCGTCGATTCCGAATGCTTCCGGCTCCGAATGACAAGAAGTATCCCCCGGCGGGAGCGTTGCGCCGATAGCGGCGATTGCTTCGGCGGGTTGTGTCCAGGTCACGCCACCATCCCGGCTGATCCAAATGCCACCGCCCGACGTTTGGTATCCGCTTGACCCGTGCCGCCGCACTGCGAAGTCGGATCGTGCGGTGACGACGACGACGCGCGGGTTTGAAGTCAGAAAATGCACTGCATTTAGGTCGAATGCAGGTAATGCCACGACCGCGTTCCACGAGTACCCGCGATCGGTGGAGCGCCACAAGCCGCCGCTCTCCGAGGTGGCCAGTACATGTGAGGCGTCTGACGGATCGATGGCGACATCGTTGATGCGGCCCGCTACCGGAATGACTGGTTGGTGTTCGACTGCCATATAAGTCGAATCGGCGAGCGCATTTGAAGGCGCTAGAATCAGTGCAATCGTCAGGACAAGCGCCCGGCCGGCCCAATTTGCCAGGTGTGAGAGCGGCACCATACGTTTCCTCCAACCCTAACCCCAAGAGACTTTTGCAAGCCTAGTCAGGACGATGAATGGCCGCAAGGCGAGTCGTGTGCGGGCGCGTTGCGGGGTCGGCGAGTTTGTGTGCTGCGGGGCAGCTTGGGCGTCAAAGAGCAGACCTTGGGTTCGGGCTTGCCCGCATCAGTCGGGCAAGCCGATGGTGCAAGTCCGGCAGGCAGTGCGCGCCGAGGAGTGCCGCCGCTCATCGAAGCTGCACGGGTCCCTTCAGCCCATCGATGCTTTCGGCGTTCGCGATGTAGCGCCGTTCGGCCCATTCGGCTTGGGTGCGGTTGTCGGTGTAGCGTTTCAGTTGGTCGCGTTTCGCCGGGTGTTGCGCATGTGACGGGACCTGCGCGGCTCGACGTGCCGCCGGGTGAGGCGAGCGTTCGCTTTCAGCGCGTGTTCGACGGGTCGTTCGCGGAGGTGCGGATCGTCGAGGATTGGCTGACCTCGGCTTGGGGGAAGCTGGTGCTCAATGCCGTCGGCGGGGGCATCGGCGTGCTGACGCGCAAAGGCAACGAGGTGCTGCAAGACGGGGGGATCGCGCGGCTTTATCGCGCGCTTGCCGCCGAGGTGGCGGCCGTCGCGCGAGCGGAAGGGGCGAAGCTGCCCGACGATATCGGCGAACGGCTCTACGCGATGATCTCGCACGGGCCGCATCTGCATATGGGGTCGATCGTGGTGGACCGCTTGAACGGACGCGCCACCGAGTGGGTGGCGCGCAACGAGGTGGTGCTAAGGCTCGCGGCTAAGCACGGGATCGCTGTGCCGCTCAACGAGGTT
>JBJXEH010000334.1:0-3370 GCA_046153995.1 Micropepsaceae bacterium | reverse complement strand
TGGCGCGCGATCCGTTCGCGGGCACGAAGACCGTCAATCCGCTCGACGGGTTTGCGGTGATGAGCCGCGTGCGCTTCCTCACCGGCAAGACCGAGATCACGGCACAGGCACAGACGCTGCTCGACGACCTGGCCACGCGCTTGCTGCAGTCGACGGTGCGTGTGCGGTTGGCCGCGTTCAGCGGGCGTGCGGGCGATCTCTCAAGCGAGGCGCGGCGGCTGTCGCTCAATCGTGCGCTCGCGATCCGCAACTACTTGAGCGCCAAGGGCGTCACGCCCGACCGCGTGGACGTGCTCGCGTTCGGCGGCGCCGCGGAAGGGGTCACGGACCGCGTCGATGTGCTCGTGCGCGGGACATGAGGGTTTTCAGTCCGCCAGCTTGAGAATTTGGTGGCGGCGACCATGTCGGGCACATGTCCACGCCCTCCGGCCCGCGGCGCCGTGCCCTGCTGCTGCTCAATCCCAATGCGCGCCTCGGCGACGTGCCGCTGGAAGATGCGATGCGCGTGTTTGCGGAGGGCAAGATCGACGTGACTGTCGAGCGGTACGAGACGGCGGCTGAGGTGTCGTCCGACATTGTGCGGCGCGGGCGGCGCTTCGGCCTTGTGATCGTCGGCGGCGGCGACGGTACGATCAACGCTGCCGCGCGCGGCATCCTTGAGACCGGATTGCCGATGGGCGTGCTGCCCATGGGAACGGCGAACGATCTCGCGCGCACCTTGTCGCTTCCGCTGAACCTGACGGACGCAGCCAAGGTGATCGCCGGCGGACGAACGCGGCAGATCGACGTCGGCGACGTGAACGGACACTTGTTCTTCAATGTCGCCAGTATCGGGCTTGCAGCCGAGCTCGCGCGCGGTCTCACGCCGGCGGACAAGAAACGCTGGGGGCGGCTTGCTTACGCGATGGCGGCCATTCGCTCCATGCTTAGCGCGCGCCCATTCAGCGCCACGATCCTCACAAAAGACGGCGAGACAAAGGTGAAAACGATGCAGATCGCCGTCGGCAACGGGCGGCATTACGGCGGCGGTACGGTGATCCAGACGTCGGCGGCGATCGACGACAAGCGCCTCGATCTCTACAGCCTTGAGATTTCGAGCGTTTGGAAGCTCGCGCTCATGCTGCCCGACTTCCGACGCGGATCGCACGGACTTTGGCGCGAGGTACGCACGGATCGAAGCGTGGAGTTCGAAGTGCGCACGCGACGCCCGCGGCCCGTGAACACCGACGGCGACCTGGTCACGCACACGCCCGCCCGCTTCGCGATCCGCCCGTCTGCGGTCGCCGTGTTTGTGCCTGCGGCCTGACGATAGCGCGCTACTCCGCCGCCATTCCTGCGAACTGCAACCGCGCGAGGCGCGCATAGAGGCCGCCGCCGGCGACGAGGTCTTTGTGGGTGCCTTGGGCGACGATGCGGCCTTCGTCGAGGACGACGATGCGGTCGGCGCGTTGGACGGTCGCGAGGCGGTGGGCGATTACGATCGTCGTCTTCTTTTGCATCAGGTTTTCGAGCGCAATTTGGACCAGGCGTTCGCTTTCAGCGTCGAGGGCGCTTGTCGCTTCGTCGAGCAGCAGGATCGGCGCGTCGCGCAGGATCGCGCGGGCGATGGCGACGCGCTGGCGCTGACCGCCCGAGAGCGTAACGCCGCGTTCGCCGAGATACGTGTGATAGCCCTTCGGCAGTTTCTCGATGAACTCGGACGCTTGAGCCGCTTCGGCGGCGGCGCGAATTTCGGCTTCGGTCGCGTCCGGGCGGCCGTAGCGGACGTTTTCGAACGCGCTATCGCCGAAGATGACCGTTTCTTGCGGTACGAGCGCGAGCCGGGTTCGCACGTCCGTCGGCGCCGCCTGCCGGATGTCGATACCGTCGATCAGGATGCGGCCGCCCTGCGGATCGAAGAAGCGTTGCAGGAGTTGGAAGACCGTGGTCTTGCCCGCACCCGACGGGCCGACAAGTGCGATGGTCTCGCCCGGGTTGATCTCGAGCGAGAAGTCTTTCAATGCGGAGATACCCGGCCGCATCGGGTATTCGAACGTCACACGTTCGAAGCGCACGCGGCCCTGCGGCGCTGGCATTGCGACGGGATTTGCCGCCACTTCAACTTGCGGCTTGGTCGAAAGGAGTTCCATCAGCCGTTCGGCGGCGCCGGAGGCCTGCAGCACTTCCGTCCAAACCTCGGACAGCGCGCCCGCGCTTGAAGCCACCATGATCGCGTAGAAGATGAATTGGACGAGCACGCCCGCCGTCATGGCGCCGGTGAGGACTGACTGCGCGCCGATCCACAGGACGCCGACGATGCTCGAGAAGATCAGGACGATCACAAGTGCCGTCATTCCGGCGCGCGCGCGGACCCGCTTGATCGCGGTCGCGAAGCTGTCTTCGACCGTGGCACCGAAGCGTGTGCGGTCGATCGGCTCGTGGGTGAAAGACTGAACCGTCTGCACCGCGTTGATGGTTTCGGCGGCGTAGGCGCTGGTGTCGGCGACGCGGTCTTGGCTCTTGCGCGATAGATTGCGCACCACGCGGCCCAGCAGAATCAGCGGCACGATCACCAACGGCACCGTGACGAGGACGAGGCCGGTCAGCTTTGCGCTGGTGATGAAAAGCATCGTCACGCCGCCGATCATCATCAGCAGGTTGCGCAGGGCGATCGAAACGGAGGACCCGACCGCCGTTTGGATCAAGGTGGTGTCGGTCGTCAGGCGCGAGAGAACCTCGCCGGTGCGGGTGACCTCGAAGAAGGCGGGGCTCAGGCTTAGAATGTGGTTGTAGACGGCCTTGCGAATGTCGGCGATGACACGTTCGCCGATCCAGGTCACGAAATAGAAGCGGATGGCGGTCGCGAGCCCCAAGACGACGGCGACCGCCAGGACGAACAGGAAGTACTGGTCGATCAGCCCGGCGTTCTCCTTCGAGAAGCCGTGGTCGATCATCTGCTGGACCGCGCGGGGGATCGTTAAGGTCGCGGCGGTCGACAACAGCAGGAAGCCCAGTGCGGCGGCGATGTAGCCCTTGTAGGGCGCCATGAACGGCAAGAGGCGGCGGAGCACGCGGACGTCGCGGCCGCGGCTGCGACCTTGCGCCTCGCGCTGCACGGCGGCGGCGAACTCGGCGCCTCTGGTGTCGGTCAAAACTCAGGTTTCCCAGGCGATTTCGTGTTGGCTCTATATGGCACCCGGTATTCGGGGTCGCTAGGGCGGTATCGGTGGTTTTCCGCGGTCTTGCGCCGCAGAGGGGTTTTCGTTATATCCGCGCGCTCTTTTCCGCGATTTTCGCTTATCCCAAGGCTTCGACAGATGAAGAAAGACGGCCACCCGAACTATCACTACATCACCGTTCTTCTGAACGACGGGTCGAAGTATCTCTCGCG
>JBJXEH010000333.1:0-4235 GCA_046153995.1 Micropepsaceae bacterium | reverse complement strand
CGCGAAAAAACCGGCCGCGGCCAGCACGTCGAAGGCGCGCTGCTCAGAACCGCTGTCTCGTTCATGGCCCAAACGCTGGTCGAGCAAGCAGCCCTCAAGAAGGATCGCGTCGCAACGCTAAACCGCGGTCAAACCGCGGGACCGTCCGACATCCTGCGCTGCAAAGACGGCTGGATCACGGTTCTCATCAACGGCAACCCGCTATTCAAACGCTGGGCCAAGATGATCGGCGAAGAAAGCCTGCTGACCGACCCGCGCTTTGCCACCGACGAAGGCCGCGGCGACAACGGCGAACAATTGAGCGAACGCGCCGCCCGCTGGTGCGCCGCGCGCACGGTCGCCGAAGCGCTCACCGAACTCGAACGCGCCAAGGTGCCCGCTGGCCCCGTTTTAGCTCCTCAGCAATTGCTCGACGACCCGCACGTCGAAGCCGCGAACTATTTGACGAAGATCATGTTCCCAGGTCTGCCTGCGCCAGTCCCGATCATGGCGACACCAGTCGTACTCTCCGAAACGCCGGGCAAGATCACCACACCGCCGCCGGCGCTAGGTCAGCACACGGACGAAATCTTGTGCGAGTTAGGCATGTCGAAAGCCGAGATCGAAGACCTGCGCACTTCCGGCGCGATCTAGCGCGGGGCTGCAGCAGCGGCGCGGCGGCGAATTTGTTCCGCCTCTTCAAGACCCAGAATGACGCCCGAGAGCGCCTCGGCCTGCATCTGAAACGCCTGCGCGCGCGGCCGCTTCTCGAACTCAAGCGACTTGAGCTCGGTCATCATGCTGTCCGCATACATACGCAGATACTGCGAGACTTCCTCGAACGCATCTTTGTGCGCCGCATAGAACGCGCCGCCGCCGGCATACGGCGTCGAACCTGCCAAGAGGCGCCCCCACACAAGAGCTCGCTCCACCCGCACCGGATCGGGATCGCGCGAAAGGTCGGGCCGCCGTGGGCCCTTCCCGCCGAACGCGCCTAGCCGCTGCACAGGCAGCGCGGCCGTAATCTCGCGCGGCGCCCGCACGATCAGCGAATCCATCGCATCGGACGCAAGCTGGCGGATCTTGATCAGCCGCTGCCCCCACTTGCCTTCGCGCTTCACGCCGATCTCGCGTACCAGGCCCGCCGACATTTGCACGAACCGGTCGAGCTTGGTCAGCACCGTATCCGGATCGATACTGTCCGCACGCACCGATGCGATATCGAGTGCGAGGTTTTCCATATCGGCGAGCAAAACGTCGCCCACGATCCCCATGTCCGACACGCTGAACAGCGCGTCGTTCGTCCGCCGCGACGTGATCGTGGCAAGCCGAAGCGCCTCCCACGGCCGCTTCAATCGCGCGAGCACGAGCAACCCCACATAAGGGCTCAAGTCCGACTTACGCGCCGTCAGCTGATCGTAGATGTCGCGCACGAACGTCGCGTGCTGCTCGGTCAGCGTATCGATGCGCCGCGGCAGCAGCCCACGCAACGGCGCCAAGTCATTCGTTCCCATCATCAGCGAAACGATTTCGTCGAGATCGGCAAGCGCCTCTTCGCTGCCGAACTTTGCCGCCAGCACCCGCCGCTCCGTGCTGCCTTGAACTGCGCGATCGAGTGCCGCGCGAAGCACGCGCAAGATTTCGGCATGCATGCGCTGAGTGACCTCGGTCTGCAGCCGCATGTCGCGCGAAAAAACGGCACGCGAGACCTGCGTCTCCATCTCGGCCAAGCCCACGCGCAATGTGTCTTTCAGCCAGCGCCACAACGCGCGCACGGTCGAACGCGCAATACGCCCCGGTTGCTTGTACTCCCGCGGATCGTCGACCAGGAAATCGGCGAACGGCTCGCAGAACAAACGCTGTGCCGTCGGAACGCGCCGCGCCTGCACACGCCGGAGCGTCGGACGAAGACCATCCAAAATCACATCGACCGGCAGCGACCGGTCGCCCGCAAGACGCCCGCGCTCCACCGCCGCCGCCAAGGTCAACGCCTTGTCGGCGGGCAGCGTGGCCAGTAATCGCTTTAGCTCATGCTCTTTTGTGGGCAGCTGCATCGGTCAAGCAAAGCGCCTCGGCGATTGCGCCTGGGCGATGGTCATGGGTTCGTTCCTGAGACACCCCACCAAAGCCCGCCGGCCGCCTGCAAACAATGTCTCTTTTTGCCTTCAGGTACGCGGGTCACGGCATTCGCTTCCCGCGCGAATCTCAGTTGCTGTTTCCGCGACCGCCGCCGGAAGAACCGGCACCGTCGCCGCCGCCGGTGCCCCCATCGACACCGTGGTTCTGCTGACCGAACGGATTGAGCCCGTAATCCACAGCTTCGTCGCCGGCACTCCAATCCTGGTTTGACGGCGTCCCGATCTCACCGTTAGGGCCGACCTTGACCATATCGCCTTCGCCCATCTGGACCGTCTGCCCTTTGCCGTTGTCGATGAAGCCCTGGCCGTGCTCGAAGAAAATGGTGTCGCCCTTGTCGTCGGTTTTGATCTTCACGGTTGTTCCGCGAATGCCGATCGTGACCGACGGCGTTTGCAAGCGCACCTGATCCTTCGGCATCGAACCCGAGACGAAACGGAAAAGCCCGCGCGTCATCTTCAGTGTTTGACCGCCGGCACCCTGCCCGCCGCCGAACACATAGTTGTCGACGACGACATTCGAGGCCGACCCAAGCGTCAAACGGCTACCGTCCGTGAACGTTACCTCAAGAGCGCCCGACGGCACCGTCTCCAACCGCGCATTGCGTACCACCGGATTGAGCCGGTAGAGCGGTCCACGACCGGTCTGCGGCGGCGTCTGATACGCATAGCGCTGAACGCGGGTGGCAGACCCGACGTTCTCGGCCGAAGCGATGGAGGCAAACCCGGCAAAAGCCGACACGATGGACGCCGCAAGTACGATGCGCATGGAACCAAGCCTCTAATGTTGCACAAAAGGGCAGCGGCCGCCGCTGGCGGACCCTGCCCCCATTGAGTCGCAAATTTAGGCGCTTGGGCCCGCCACCGCAACGGTCGCACACGACCGAATATGACAGGCGCTACACCGATTCACCCTGAAAAAGGCTTGGCCGCGGCGGATTTCCCAATCCCGCACACGCGCACGTCGTGCACGCAGACAACCGGTTCCGGCAGTAGAAGCCGTGAGGACCGCGTGTTATCGTCCGTGCACTGATTTGTTGTCGCGGTCGAGAAGGTTCCAATGAAGGGACACGAGTTCAAACGTTGGCGCAAAAGCCTCGAGCTCTCGCAGAGTGACGCTGCCGACGCTTTGGGGCTCAAACGGCGCGTCGTCCAATACTACGAAAAGGGCAAGCGCGACGGCGACCCTGTCAAGATTCCGCGCTCTGTGCGCCTGGCCTGCTACGCCGTCGCCATGGGCATCAGCGACTATCACGGCCCCGAAGCCGACCGCCGCCGCAAGAAGAAGAACGGTTTGATCGAAGCGTCTCAGGCTTCTTAGGCGACCCGCTCGACGGACGGCAAATCGAGTGCCGCTGACAACCCACCCGCTTCTGCCCGCCCCAGCGTCAGATACCCGCCGTAGAGAGCGGCGATCTCTTTGACGATGCTCAAGCCCAAGCCCGACCCCGGCTTCGACTCGTCCAAACGCTCGCCCCGCTCGATCACGCGCTTCTTCTGTTCGTCGTTGAGGCCCGGACCGTCATCGCTGACGACAACCGAAAGCCGGCCGGGTTTGCTCGCTGCAACGGTGACCATGACGTCGCTGTCCGCCCACTTGCACGCGTTGTCGAGCAAGTTGCCGACCATCTCTTCAAAGTCGGACCGGTCGCCACGGAAGTACAATCCTTCCGGACACTGTTTTTCGACGTGAATGCCGCGGGGCGTATAGATCTTTTGTAGCGCGCGCGTCAGGTCGGAGATGACCGGCGCAACCTCGGCCCGCGCACCGATCACCTGAGCCGACGCGACGGTCCGCGCCCGTGCAAGATAATGGTCCACCTGCCGGCGCATCGTTTGCACTTGCCGCGACACGGTTTCGGCGAGTGGCCCCGTTGCACCCTGAACCTCGTTCGCCAGCACACTGAGCGGCGTTTTCAGAAAGTGCGCCAAATTACCGACATGCGTGCGCGCCCGGGAAACGACCTCCGCGTTGTGCGCGACCAGCGCGTTGAGTTCCTCGGCAAGCGGCTCGATCTCGGCCGGAAACGGCCCCTCAAGTTTGTCGGCCCTGCCTTCGCGAATATTGGCCAGCGACTCCGACACCTGATAAAGCGGCGCGAGGCCCCAACGCACCTGAAG
>JBJXEH010000332.1:0-2536 GCA_046153995.1 Micropepsaceae bacterium | reverse complement strand
ACATGACGCCGAAGGGCGACCAACCGGCGGCGATCAAGGAACTCGTGAAAGGCATCAAGGCGAACGAGCGCGATCAGGTTCTGCTCGGCGTCACCGGCTCCGGCAAGACGTTCACGATGGCCCAGGTCATCGAGGCGACGCAGCGCCCGGCGCTGATCCTCGCGCCGAACAAGACGCTGGCCGCCCAGCTCTACGGCGAGATGAAGAACTTTTTCCCGGAGAACGCGGTCGAGTACTTCGTCTCCTACTACGACTACTACCAGCCCGAAGCCTACGTCCCGCGCACCGACACCTATATCGAAAAGGAAAGCTCGATCAACGAACAGATCGACCGCATGCGCCACTCCGCAACGCGCGCGGTGATGGAGCGCGACGACGTCATCATCGTGGCCTCGGTGTCGTGCATCTACGGCATCGGCTCGGTCGAAACCTACACCGCGATGACGTTCAGTGTGAAAACGGGCAAGCGCATCTCGCGCAACGACATGCTCGCGAACCTCGTCGCCCTACAATACCGCCGCAACGACGCCGCCTTCGCCCGCGGCGCCTTCCGCGTGCGCGGCGACACGGTGGAGGTTTTCCCAGCGCACTATGAGGACACGGCCTGGCGCATCACGCTGTTCGGCGACGAAGTGGAATCGATCCACGAATTCGACCCGCTGACCGGCCAAAAGAGCGAAGAACTCGACGAGATCAAGGTTTACGCAAACTCGCACTACGTAACCCCGCGCCCGACGCTGCAGAAGGCAATGAAGGGCATCAAGGAAGAGCTGCGCACCACGCTCGACGCATTCAACAAAGCGGGCAAATTGCTCGAAGCGCAACGCATCGAACAACGAACGCTGCTCGACCTCGAGATGATGGAGGCGACCGGCTCCTGCCCCGGCATCGAGAACTACTCGCGCTGGCTCACAGGCCGCAAACCGGGCGAGCCGCCGCCGACGATGTTCGAATACCTGCCCGACAACGCGCTCGTCTTCGCCGACGAAAGTCACGTCACGGTGCCGCAGATCGGCGGCATGTACCGCGGCGACTTCCGCCGCAAATTCACGCTCCAGGAATACGGCTTCCGCCTGCCCTCCTGCATGGACAACCGCCCGCTGAAGTTCGAGGAATGGGACGCGATGCGTACGCAAACGGTGTGCGTCTCCGCGACGCCGGGCCCGTGGGAGATGGAACGCACCGGCGGCGTCTTCACCGAGCAGGTCATCCGCCCCACCGGCCTGATCGATCCGCCGGTGATCATCCGCCCCGTCGAGCACCAAGTCGACGACCTCGTCGCCGAATGCAAAGAGGTGGCGGCGAAGGGCTACCGCACGCTCGTCACGGTCCTAACGAAGAAGATGGCGGAGGACCTGACCGAGTACCTGCACGATCAAAAGATCCGCGTGCGCTACATGCACTCTGACATCGAAACGCTGGAGCGCATCGAGATCATCCGCGACCTGCGCCTCGGCGCGTTCGACGTGCTGGTGGGCATCAACCTGCTGCGCGAAGGGCTGGATATTCCCGAATGCGCGCTGGTCGCGATCCTCGACGCCGACAAGGAAGGCTTCCTGCGCTCGGAAACCTCGCTGGTGCAAACGATCGGCCGCGCCGCGCGCAACATCGACGGCCGCGTGATCCTCTACGCCGACAAAGAAACGAACTCGATGAAGCGCGCGATGGCCGAAACCTCACGCCGCCGCGCCAAGCAAGACGAATACAACAAGGCAAACGGCATCACCCCCGAAAGCGTGCGCAAGTCGATCTCAGACATCATCGCCAGCCCCTACGAGCGCGACCACGTCATCGTGGACATCGGCAAGGGCAAGGACGGCAAACCGCTGATCGGCCACAACCTGCGCGCCCACATCGCCGGCCTCGAAAAACAAATGAAAGAAGCCGCCGCCGATCTGGAATTCGAAGACGCCGGCCGCCTGCGCGACGAAATCAAACGCCTGCAAGCGACCGAACTCGCGATCGCCGACGACCCCTTCGCCCGCCAAGAAGCCGTCGCCGAAGCCGCCGAAGAAGCCGCCGCCCGCAAACGCCCGCGGCCGCGGGAGGATGGCGACGACCGCCCCGCCGCGCCCTCCCCAAAACCCGGCTCCACTGGAGGTCGCCCCGGTCAACGTCCCGCGTACCGCGGACGGCGGCGCTAGCACCCGCCACCGGCCGCTCGCTTACGACTGCGGCGGCGGCGCGGTCAGTTTTTGGAGCGCGGCCACAGCGCTAAGAAAGCTGTCGGCCGGCGTGGTCTCGGGATCGATCAGCCGGTGGAGTCGAAAGCCGTCCTCCAATGCGAGCAGCACCGCGCCTGCCCACTTGGCGTCGACGAAGCCCGCGGGATTGGTAGCCGCGACCATTTCGGCGATGAGGGCGCGCCGCGCCCGCAGCCGCTTCGCCAGTTCGGGTCGGCGCTTATCCGCGCGCGCGACATAAAGGATGAGTTCCATATGCAGCAATGGCGCCCGCCCCAGCGGGTCCTGCCGGCTGCGCTCCGTCGCGCGCAGGGCACCGACGAAATCGGCAGGATCGCGGTGGCGCGCGAGCA
>JBJXEH010000331.1:0-2833 GCA_046153995.1 Micropepsaceae bacterium | reverse complement strand
ACGCTCGAAGAAGTGGGCCAGCAGTTCTCGGTCACCCGCGAACGCATCCGCCAAATCGAGGCGAAGGCGCTGCGCAAGCTGAAGCACCCAAGCCGCTCAAGGAAGCTGCGCAGTTTCTTGGATAACTAGGCCGTCTCGACTTGCTAATGCGAATGTGCGATTCTGAGAGAATGACGACGGTCAAACGCACGATCGAGTTGGATTCCGAGACAGACGCGGCACTTGAGAAGGTGGCTGCCGCGGCGGGCTTGTCGCCGGTCGCCTTCTTGCAATCTGCTCTTGGCCAGTTCCTAGCGGATAGCCACGATTTGGAAGAAGAGAAGCGCCGTTGGGCCGCTTTCGAGCGGGACGGCCGTTTTGTGACGCGCGAAGCGGTCGATCAATGGATCGACAGCCTTGGTACGGCAAACCCTCTTCCTAAGCCTCAACCGAAGTTGTGAGGCTCGTCTATCTTCCGTCCGCAACGGACGACCTCGACCGACTTTACAATTTTTTGGCCCCAAAAAACGAGCCTGCAGCGGCCGCGGCGTTGCGTACGATCCGCGATGCTGCGGATAGCCTCGCGGACGGTTCACCCGAGCGCGGGACCCCAATTGGGTACTCCGGTTATCGCCAGCTATTTGTGCGCTTTGGGCGTAGCGCTTACGTTATCCGCTACCGCATCGGTAAGGACGAAGATGGAGACAACGTCACTGTCGTCCGCGTGTGGCACGGACGTGAACGGCGAAACTGAACTCAAGAGTAGCAGGGAGCTGATGCCGTTCTCGCGGGCTGGGTTGGTGCGCTGGAGGCGAAGGCGCTGCGCAAGCTGAAGCACCCAAGCCGCTCAAGGAAGCTGCGGAGCTTCTTGGACAACTAGTGCTGGTGCGGCTTGCTGCACCCCCACCATTTACCAGATTGGCCGGTGACGCTTTCGCAGCCGCACGCAACACGTCTTTTCGGCGGCGCTGAAACCGGCTATCCAGTTGGGCTCCAATCGACTGTGGGGCTTCATCATGTTTCGGTTCAATTTGCTCTTCGCGGCCTTTGCTGCGGCGCTTCTTTCTGCGTGCCAAACCTTGCCGCAGGTGCCTTACGACCGGGCGTCGGCGGGTTCGATCAAAACAATCAATGTCGTGACACCGGCGATGAACGAAGAATCGCGGGTCGTGCTGGCCTCGACTGTCGGCCAGAGTTTCGGCTTGGTCGGTGCGCTCATCGATGCCGGCATGCAGGCGAGCCGCGAAGACGATTTTCAAGCGATGGCCAAGGCGCAGAATTTTGCCGGCAAGGCAGCGTTTGCGAAGCACCTCGACTCCGCGCTGACGACAAGTGGCTACGCCGTTGCGCATGATGACGTGAAGCGCGCGGCGAACGGCGATTTTCTCAAAGCTTATGCGCAGCCGTCCACCATTCCGGCCGAGGCTCATTTGGACGTGGTACTTCACTACGGTTACTACGCGTCGGGTCTATCGACGCCCTACCGGCCGTTCGTGACTGCCAACGTGAAGCTCGTGCGCAATTCCGACAGCGCGCTGCTTATGCAGAAGTCGATCTTCTACAATCCGCTGAACGCAGCGCCCGAGCAGACGGTGACGGTGCCGCCCAATCCGGCTTACGAGTTCTCCGACTTTGACGCCTTGAAGGCGAACCCGGAGAAGGCGATCAAGGGATTGGACGAGGCGTTGGCGCAGGTGGCCAATGCCATGGGCACTTTGGTGAAGTAGCTGGCTATGAGAGCGTCATCACTCGCGGCATTGCCGCTGTTCCTTGTTGTGGCCGGTTGTCAGACCGGGCGCGATGCGATGCCAGCGCGGCTTGAGATTTCGGCACCGGCTTGTGCCACCGCGCCAAACCTCACCGGCGCCGTGGCGATGGTTCAGAAGGCGAAGGACGAGCCGCACAAGGCGACGATCCGGTTCGACGATGCTGCCGCGTGCCTTGCCGATGCGAAGGGCAACAAGGGTGCGTACGGGGTCGTCGATTTGGGGCAGAGCGAGCCCGGCAGTATTCTGACGGTTACGAGCTTTGTTATGGGTTCGACGGTCTTTTCGCCCCGGCTCGAGCTACGCGACGCGCAGGGTACCTTGATGCGCGAGGTTGCGCGGGACACGTTCCTTTACAGTAATGATGCCCTGCAAACGCAGCTTAGGGTCAGGGTCGGCGAGCGTTTTTTGGTCATCGCTTCCGACGGAGCGAAGGTCGGGCAATCTGTTGAGCATATTCAGTCGAGCCGCATGTCTTCCGGAGTCATGGCCGGCCCGGTTTACGTGCCTTACAACGTTGGTGGGGAGGCGAAGGCGCAGTTGGTGTTCGCGCACAGCGGCGAAGTGACGGCGACGTTGGCGCCGATGCCGAAGGCGAACTAAGCGTAGTTGAAGCTCACGCTGATGCGGTTTTCGCGGGCTGTGTTTGCTGGGACTTCGTGGCGGAGCCAGCTTTCGAAGAGGATCAACGTGCCGGGTTTCGGTGTGATGTAGGCAAACGGTTGCGCGTTGCGCGGGGCGGTTTCTCTTTTGCGCGGCGCGGCCATCATCAAGCCAAGCCTTGGGTCTTCCAGTTTGAGGGCGCTCGCGCCTTTGGGGACCGTCACGTAGTAGGTGCCGCTGATCGTGCTCGCCGGGTGGATGTGGCCGGAGTGCGCGCCGCCCGGTTTCAAGACATTGATCCAGATGCTGTCGAGCGTGAGTTTCTTTGCCAAATCGAAATGCAGCGCTTTCGCAAAGGTCGCGATGTGTGGCGCCAAGCGGCGTTCGAGGTCTGCGAAAGCGGGCGCGCGCACGGTCAGGTCGTTCAGCGAGGCGTAGGACGTGTAGCCGGCGTAGGCGTGCTCGCGGCACCAGGCTTGGCCCGC
>JBJXEH010000330.1:0-17639 GCA_046153995.1 Micropepsaceae bacterium | reverse complement strand
GGCGACGAATTCATCGCCGCCAAGCAGCTTTACGGCGGCTCGGTCAACCAGTTCGGCCAAGCGTTCAAAAGCTTCGGCTGGCACGTGAAGTGGGCCGACGCGCAGGACCCTGACAGCTTCCGCCGCCAAATCACGGCGAAGACGAAGGCGATCTTCATCGAAAGCATCGCCAATCCCGGCGGCATCGTGACCGACATCGAAGCGATCGGCGCGGTCGCGAAAGAGGCGGGCTTACCGTTCATCGTCGACAACACCTTGGCGACGCCCTACCTCATCCGCCCGATCGAATGGGGCGCCGACATCGTCGTGCACTCGCTGACGAAGTTTTTGGGCGGCCACGGCACAGCCGTCGGCGGCATCATCGTCGATGCCGGCTCGTTCGATTGGTCGCGCACGAAGAAGTTCCCAGTCCTGTCGGAACCGTGCGCTTCGTACCAAGGCGTCAAGCTGCACGAAACGTTCGGCGACGTCGCGTTCGTCACCGCCTGCCGCGTGCTGGGCCTACGCGACCTCGGCCCCGCGATCTCGCCGTTCAACGCGTTCCTGATTCTCAACGGTTTGGAAACGCTGCCGCTCCGCATGCAGCGCCACTGTGAAAACGCGCGCACGGTTGCCCAGCATTTGAGCAGGCATCCGCGCGTCAGTTGGGTGAGTTACGCGAACCTGACGAACGACCCGTGTTACGGGCTTGCACAAACCTATTGCCCGAAAGGAGCAGGCGCCGTTTTCACGTTCGGCATCCGCGGCGGCTATGACGCTGGCGTCAACCTCGTCAACGGCGTGCGCCTATTCTCCCACCTGGCGAACGTCGGCGACACGCGCTCGCTCATTATCCATCCGGCCTCCACGACCCACCGTCAACTGACCGACGAACAACGGGTCGCCGCAGGCGCCGGCCCCGAAGTGGTGCGGCTGTCGATAGGCTTGGAAGACGTCGCCGACATCATCGCCGATTTGGACCAGGCGCTGGCGGAGTGAGCTTGAAATCGAGACAAGACAACGCCAAGCTCTCGTGTTGCGAGGGCATACGACGTGGGGAACAAAATAGCCGACCAGGTGACGTGGACGACGCGCCAAACGCATCGTCCGAGTGGACCTTCGCCCGCTACCGGAGCTTCGTCCGACGATGACTAACGCTCTAAACTACTCGACCATCGACACGCTGCACGCATTCGAGAGCGCGCCGAACGTTTTGAAAGTCAAAGAGGCGTTTCGCCGGTTCACCGAAGGTCATGGCTACACGGCATTTCTGTGCACCGATCCGCCGCGCGTGGACTATCACGATACCGGATCGATCCTGTTCGATGAGTGGCCGCAAGAATGGCGGCGGCGGTATCTTCAGCGCAAATATGTTTACCGCGACCCGATGGTTGCTGAACTCTCGCAAACAATGAACCCCTTTACCTGGCACGAAGTACGCGAAAAGCGGAAATTCTTACCCAGCGAATGGGCTATCGTAGATGAAGCCTCGGAATGGGGCATGCGCACCGGCTTTGTGGTCCCTGTGTTGATCACTGGCGGTCGCGTGCACGCGATCACTATGGCGGGCTATACACCGCGCACGGATCTGCAGGCACGCTCAGAGCTTCACCTGGTCTCGATATACGCTCACGCGCGCGCAAAGCACTTGACGCGCGGTGCGCCGGAGAAGCCGTTGCATCTCACGACCCGTGAACGACAGGTTCTTCAATTCGTTTCGCTCGGCAAGAGCGATTCAGAAATCGGCGTTATCTTGAAGATCACGCCAAGCGCCGTGCACAAACACGTCGAGAACATCAAGCGGCGCCTGAACGTCGGTACACGAATGCAAGCCGTCGTGACAGCGATTCGGCAAGGCCAAATCTCCGTGTAGTCAAGGTAGCTGATCAGCTACCTCGCGGCGATTTCAGACCTGCAAAGATCGCTCCCGTACAAACGGGAGAAGATCGATGCTGCACCTGATCGACGCCACCAATCGCGACGAACCAGACTATCGCGAACTGCTCGAAAACTCTTATCGCGTCCGTCACGAAGAGTACGTGAAGGGCCGCGGATGGAAGGCTCTCGACCGGCCCGATGGCCGCGAGATCGACCAATTCGACAATGAAAACGCAAGCTACCTGATTTGGGCCGAGGGAACGGAGGTGCTCGGCGGCGCCCGGCTGATTCCCACGAACAAACCGCACCTGATGTCGGATGTCTTTCCGCAGATCGTCACGCTTGGCGAACTGCCGCGGACGCCAAGCATTTGGGAACTGACGCGGTTGTTTTCGTCGCGCGGTGGGTCGAGTCAAACGAACCGGCGCCTGGTCACGGGCGACGTGTTCTCAGCGATGTTCGAGCTTGGCCTCGCCTACGAACTTTCGGCGATCTCGATCGTCTGCGACACATTTTTCGTGACTCGCTTCCTCGGAATGGGTCTCGAGGTCAAACCCCTCGGCCTACCCACCACGTACGACGAGGGGATGTGCATAGCCGTTCTGCTCCCCGTCAACCACAAGCAACTGAGCATCGCGCGGGGACCCAACCGCGGAACCGTACTGTTCGAAGTCGATGCGCCAGTATCGATCCGCGCACCCGCACGCCCGAGGTCCGACATCCATGTCAACTGAGCAGCCAAAAGCTGGCCGCGGACCATATCGGATTGGCAATGTGTCGACGGGCAACAGGAACGCCGACCTGCTGCGCGACCCCCAAGCTGCCGCGTTCGCCAACGCTTTCGAACGCATCAAGAACCCCAAGTACCGCGCGGTAGTCGAAGATCTGGTTCGCGAGCTTGCGCGGGAGAAAAACACAAAGGACTCGAAACAACATGCTCCTGAATAAGGCACAACTTGAAGCATTCGCACGAGATGGCGTTCTTTGCTTACGCGGTGCTCTTTCGAGCACCGAGGTCGCGCGCCTCGCCCAATCAATCGACACGGCAATCGGCGCGATAGGGACAACACCAACCGGCTACAACATTACCGCGATCGCGGACACGGTCTGGTCTGGCGACAACTCCTCGGTCGAGGTTGGCCGCGCAGAGCAGTACAATCTCAGCGGATTTGCGGCATACGTTCAGAGTGCCGGCGCCGAGCGTTTACGCGATGGTGTCGATACCGACGACGCAAGGGGGCGCTTCATGGTCGAAACCGGTACGTGGACGCGCGACCCCTCGCTACTCTCGTTGGCCGCTTCAAGCGCTTTGCCGTCGATTGCCGGCGAACTTCTGGGAGCGCAGGCCATCCGCTTCTATGACGACCAGATATTTGTAAAGGAACCGGGCGCCGTCGACCGGACCGCATTCCATCAAGACCTGGGCTACTTCAACATCGACGGCGATCAAGGCTGCGTCGTTTGGGCTCCAGTCGACGCTGCTAACCGAGACAGCGGCGTCCTTGGTTACGTGCGCGGCTCGCACCTCTGGGGCAAGACATTCAAGCCAAACACCTTCATGTCGCGCCTACCGCTGCCCAATGCAGAAGGAGACGACCTGCCGGACATCGACAACAACGAGCACGACTACGACATCGTCTACTTTGATGTGGAACCCGGTGACGTCGTCATTCATCATTTGCGTACCGTGCACGGATCGCACGGCAACTCCTCCACCACGCGCACGCGCCGCGCGGCATCGCTTCGTTATGTCGGCGAACAGGTTCGATACCGCAATCGCCCCGGCGCCGTGGCTCAACCACATCGCCCGCTCGATTGGCCGGAGGGGGCCGAGCTATCCGACCCCTGGTTCCCGCTCGTTTGGCAACGCCACAACCACGCTGTTGCCGCCGAATAGCTTGAGAACTTGCGTTCCGGCGGGAGACCTCAAGAGGCTCCCGCCAGCCTTGAAGCCGTGAACGCCTAGAGCTTGTTCCGCGCCGCCACTTTCCGCACGACCGGATGATCGTCGAGGCGCATGGCGATCTTGTGGAGTTTTGGGCATTCGGCCTTGAACCAGTCGCGGCCTGGGCGCCAGAGCGTCATTGCCCAGGTGTAGACGTCGAGCGCGGAGAATGTGTCCCCCAAAAACCAGGGGCCTTCGACGTGTTTCTCGACGAACTGCCACAGCACTTTGCGGTGCTCGTGCGTGCTCGCGCGGAGCAGTTTGCCGGCGCCTTGTTCGTGCGTTTCGCCGACCCACCGCTCCGGCACGTCGCCGTACGTGAATGTCGGATAGATCGCGGACACCAAAAATATCTGCCAGCGCAAATAACTTGCGCGCGAAACGTGCCCCGCGGGCGGCACCCAATCGAAGCCCGAAGCTGTGTCGGCAACATGCATCACGATCGCCGCCGTCTCGCTCATCACCTGACCGTCGGGCAACACGAGCGTCGGCACCTGGCCCAGCGGATTGAGTTTCTTCAGTGCCTTGCTCTTCCAGCCCGTGTCTTCCCACGGCACGTCCACGATCTCGAACGGCACCTTCGCTATGCCGAACGCGATTTCGGCGATCATCGAACCGCACCCGTTCGTCGCGTAGAGTTTGTACGGCTTTGCTTTCTTCATTTTTCTTTCGCTATCTGAAGTGCAAAAGCGTGCACGATGCCTGCTGTGAGCAGCGCTACCGCGCCGAACTGATGCAGCGCGCCAAGCGAGATCGGCACGACCTCAAGAAGCGTCCAGATACCGATGAGCACCTGAAACGCCAACACGCCGAGCAACACGCGCGATGTCACGGCCGCATATCCGGCAACCCCGCGCCGCCGCCCCGCAATCCAAAGCGCAACGACGGCCGCGCTCAACACATAGGCCATCATGCGATGATTGAACTGCACCGTCGTCACGTCCTCAAACGGCGCGAGCCAGAAGCTGTAAACACCATCCGGAACGAACTTGCCGTCCATCAACGGCCACGTGTTGTAGGTGAGCCCCGCATCGAGCCCCGCCACGAACCCGCCGAGCAGTATCTGAAAGAACGTCAGACCCACGACGGCCAGCGCAGCCGGAAACAGCGGATGCGCAGCCTTACGCATCGGCCATGTCTCCCGCCACAGCGGCAGCGCGGTCCAGAGGATCGCGCCATAGATCACGAGCGCGAGCCCCAAATGCGCAACCAACCGGTACTGGCTGACACTCACGCGTTCGGTCAGCCCGCTCGCCACCATGTACCAGCCCATAGCGCCTTGCAGCCCGCCCAGCACGAAAAGCACCACGAGCCGCGGGATCAACGCGCGCTCCACCAACCCACGCGCGAGAAACACCAGGAACGGAATCAGAAACGCAAACCCGATCAGCCGCCCGAGATTGCGGTGCGACCACTCCCACCAAAAGATCGCCTTGAACTCGTCCAGCGACATCCCCTTGTTCAGCTGCTGGTACTGCGGGATCTGTTTGTAGGCGTCGAACTCCTCACTCCATTCGGCAACCGAGAGCGGCGGCAGCGCGCCGTGGATCGGCTTCCACGACGTAATCGAGAGCCCAGAGTCGGTGAGCCGCGTGAGACCGCCGACCACCACCATCAGCGCAATCAACCCCGCGACCGCGAACAACCACATCGCTATCGGCCGCCGCGCCGCAATCTGGCGCGGGCTGGGCAACACGGCATCGCTGAGTGTAGCTGCTGTCATGCAAAGGCTGATATGGCGCGCGCCGGGCGAGGACAAGGGGAGGGTCGCGAGAAAGAACAAAGATAGAACAAACGCGCTCAGGTGTCAAGCGAGAACGCGACCTAGCGCCGGCCCGGTAGCGCGCGAACGTTGCAATAGGTGAAGCCCCCGTCGGCGCGGGAAAGTTTGTTCCCGTTTTCGATGCCACCCGTGGTCAAAATAACGAACGTCGCCTTTGCGTACGCACTCAATTTCATCAGCGTCGGGTCCGGATCGTGGACGAGCGCCAATCGTACCGGAACACCGTTGTCGATATAGGTGTCTTGCGCAATCGTCTTGCCCGATGTCGCGAGCATTTTGTTCCACACGCCGTCCGCCGTTCCGCCGGACACAGGCACGCCAAGAATGAGGCACCTCGATTTGCTTGCATCGAAGTGGATGGAGACAATGCCGTTCTTGTCATTCAAATAGGTCTGAGTCCACGTCGCCGGTGCGCTGACTTCGTAATCATCGAAGACGATCAAACGGTTCGGACCATCGCCCGGGCGAACGAATGCGGCGCTCGCCGGCGGTGGGGCGGGTGCCGGCGCCACGCTTGGGGACGTGGCGGCGGGTGGCGCGGCGGATGCCGCCGGTTTTTCCGGCAGTTTGAGAAACTGGCGGTAAAATTTCCGGCAAGCGTAGTTGTTGCCGTCGACCGAATAGTTGGCAAACGTACCGTCGGCGAGAAAGACCGCTTTGAACGTGCACAGCAATCGCTCGTCGGTGGTGACGGTGCCCAGTTGCTTGTTCTTCAGAAGCGGATCGTCGTAGACGGGCACGTCGGTGGGCAACAGCTCTACGTTCCTCCAGACGTAAACGGTCTCGTTGCCGACCTGCACGGATGAATCCGGATAGCCCAGCACCGAGATCAGCTCTTGCAGTGTGCGGCCCGGCAGCCGCGCTTTCGCCTCGTCCTTGTCCGGTCCGAACAACCATGACGCTTGCGCGGGCGCGCCGCAGAACAGCGCAATGCCCATCAGCGCCGCCAACAACCGCCCGACCCGCTTCATTTCTTTCCCCCAAAGAAGACCCTAGGATAGCGAGTTGCGGGGGTTAGTTGAAGACACAGTGGCCGGTTAACCGCCGTAGAGAACGTAGAAGCCGCCTTTGACGAGGCGCGGTTGCGTCGGCCGCGGAGCGAACCAGTTTTCGTTCTTCGCTGGAGCGAAGGGCCGACGTTGGCCGGTTTTGGACTTCAGACGAACGTAAAGTCGTCGGCGCCCATCGAGGCGAGCGTCGTGTTCGTGAGGACGATGTCGGTGTTGGCAAAGTCGAGGAGCACGTTGGCGCCTTGCTGGGTCATGACGGCCTGGACTTGGGCGAACGACGTGATGCCAGTAATCGAGAGTTGGATCGTGTCGTCGCCGAAGTCGTCGAAGTCGGCGACCGTGTCTACGCCCCCGTTGCCGGCGAAGACGAAGACGTCGTTGGCCGCGCCGCCGTCGAGATAGTCGTTGCCGCCACGGCCTGCGAGCGTGTCGGGACTAGTTCGGGGGACACGTCACAGATTTGCGCGCTTTGATATGCCGCAGCCGGCTTCATTTTACCTAGTAAGCTCAAATGAAAACGGTACGCTATCACCGCACTAAGGCGAACCCTTCATTTTTTCGAACGGGTAGGGATCTGCGGCGAAGCCCAGGCGCAATTCGCATGGCTCTTTCGCGCTGAGTGTCGCCGTGAGTTCGACGTACGACGCGCCGAAGGGTCTGACGGCGTTGTCGATGTGGTAGATGTGCCAAGGACGTTCGGACGTTTTGCGCCATTTGATGAGCAAGTGTTGGTAGACCGATTTGCCCTGTGGCAGGGGGCGGTGTTCGATCATGGTCATCCAGGCGGCGGTTTCGGTTCGCTTTTCCTTGCCCGCGTCGCGTCTTTCCGCGTGCGCCGGCTGAACCGGGCGGAACGAACCGAATTGGCGTTCGCCCTCGGCCAACAGTTTGGCGAAAGCGCCGTCACATAGCGCAAAGGTGTCTGCGGGTTCTTGCCTCGCGAGCTTGATCTGATTGAGGCCGCCCTTGTCGTCTAAGGTGACTTCGAGGTCGAACGATTTGCCGCCGAAGTCGACCTGTCCTTTCGACCGCAAGATCGTCCAGACGGCGGTCTCCCCTGGCTGCGTTTGAACATTTACCTGCTCGGGCTTCGACCATGTGCGGCCCACAATGCCCTGCGCTTCGTCGACCGTCATTCCGAAGCGCAGACCGCCCCAGCCGTCGAGCTTGTCCGGGCCATCTGCGAGAACCGGGGCCGTCGCCAATGCCATGAACAGCAAGCCAGCCAGAAATCTCATCGGTCTTCTTGTTCGTTTTTTCATCGCGCGCTCCTCGATAGGACTTAAGTTCCCCCGTATTCTAGCTGCGGTGCTCGAAGACGAGTCACGGCGTGCGAATCTTAACGGGGCCTTTGGGCTCGGTGTCGAATTTGTGCGGGTTGAGTTTGCGAAAGGCTTCGCGGTAGGCGTGGCTGCGGAACTTGATGCCGAAGCCCGGGTCTTGAAACGGCAGCCCCGCGAAATCGAACGTGGCGAACGCGATGCCGTCTTTGTGCGCGCCGCAATAGGGGACGCCGCGGGCGGCGAGCGTCGCCTTGGTTTCGAGCGCGCGCCCTTTGATTGAGACCTCCACGGCCGCGGCCTCATGGCGGGTGGCCGCGCCGCCGCAGACGCAACATCCTGCCGGCCATTTATCGAGCAGGCGCACGCCGTCGTTTCGCGTGATCAGTTCGTTCAGCTTGTCCGACACGACGTCTTGCGCGGAGAACGCGATCGTCTTCGGCGTTTCGCCGACAATGTCGTCCCATGGCAGGGCCGCCGGATAGAGCGGCGTGTCTGCAACCGCCGTCACGGGAACGAGCGACAACCTTGCATTCGACGCCGTCGCGCAAGCGGCGCAGCTCCGGCAGACCAGCACGGCGCCGTCCGATTGCCAGAAGCCGTACATCTTCGCGCCGCAGAGCGGGCACGGGCCTGAGGCGGGACGCGGCATGAACGGCGCCGCGAAAACCATGAGCGGCCCTGCGATCAAACACGCGCCGCCCAAGATGAACACGATCGTCTCTTTCGACTGGACGCCATAGTATCCGAAATAGGCCATCGCCGGGCCGATGACCCACATCGCGAGCACGGACATGGCATAGAGGCCCCACGACTTCGGGAACGGTGTCGATTGTCCGGACATGGCGCTCGCCTTCGAATGCGGCGACAGCATACACCGATTCACGCCGTGCGCTGCGGCGGGCTCACTTTCCCAGGTCCGGGTCGATCAACGTTGCCACGTATCCGAACAGAAGCAGCACAATCAGGAACACGAAAACCGATCCGAACATCGTCAGGACCAGCATCAGATTGTGGCCCCGGGTCATCATCGGGCCCCAGTCGAGTCCCCACATGACGTACACATAGTAGGCTGACGCCGCGGCTCCGCCGGCGAAGCCACACCCCATCAGGGCGGTTCCTATTGTCTTTCGCATGCGCACCCGCTCCCGCCTGCGCGTTGTTCAATTCACTGTTTCACTCTTCGCGCGCTGTCGTAAGATTGCGTTTCCCACTGTAACGACAAATGGTGGTCCTATGAACAGAGTTGGCTGCGATCTTGTTGATTGCGGTTTCGGGCGCCGATCCCGCGCTTGCCAGAGTGTTTCAAGGCGCAGGTTGGTACATCACCGGTGAGGGCTTTGGGACGGACAAGCGGACGGAGGAAGGCCCCTTTTCCGACAAGGACACCTGCGAACGCCGGCTCAGCGAGTACAATCTGGACGAAGCCGCTCAGATGATGCTCTTCTTCTAGTGCGAATATCTCGACGCGCCGATGGTGAACGATTCTTGAGGATTCGTTGCGGGTTACAATTCCGGATACGTAGCCTTGGCGCGACGCCTACCGACGTGGCGCTTAACTGATCCACCAGTATTATGGGGACACCTTGTGCCGGGGACATGTCACAGACTCGGCGCCGGGGCTGTGCTGTAAGAGCGGGTGAGGCCTGCCGTGTCCCAGGGCGACAGACGCTCTCGGAAGGGCACGCTTAAGAAGACACGCCGCACCTGCGGCACGTTGGCGTCGAATCGCACGAACGCACAAGCCTGCGTTTCCGGCCATTTGCCCCCCACCCACGCAATTGCTAATCACACCCCCATGAGTATGCGTTGGAAGAAGTTGCTCGGCGTTTTTTTGCTGATCGCCATCATCGCGATCTACGTGCTTCTCGTGATGCGCGTGGCGGTTGCCGTGCTGCCGGCCGCGAGCGGCATCCTTGAGTTCGTGTTCTATGCGGTTGCGGGCATGGCCTGGGTGATACCGGTGCGCTATCTGATCGTTTGGATGAACACGCCGGGCAAAAGCGACGCCGAACAAGGATAGATATGTCGAAGATCAAACAGTTCTTTGCGGCGGCGGCCGGCGCAAACCCCATGGACCGCATCCAAACGGCGGTCGAGAGGATCATCCTCTACAGCCGCTATATCCTGGTCGTCTTCTACATCGGCCTCGCCGTCGCGCTTGCGATCTACGCGGTGTCGTTCATCTTCGAAGTGATCCACTTGGCCGAAGTCGCTTTCTTCACGCCCGGCAACAAGAACATAATCATGCCGGTGCTGGAGCTCATCGACGGCGCGCTGGTGTCGGGTCTTATCGTGATGGTGATGTTGAGTTCCTACGAAAACTTCGTCGGCCGCTTCGGTGAGGACTCGCTCGACGATTCGCCGGAATGGTTGCGCCGGCTCGATCACGGCTCGCTGAAGGTCAAAGTCGCGACCGCCCTGCTGACGATTTCGGCAGTCAAACTGCTTCAGGTTTTCATGGACCGGGAGGAATACACCGACGCCGACATCTTCTGGAAAGTCATCATCCACGTCGTTTTCATTGCGTCAGCCGTGTTCTTAGCATTGCTCGACCGGATCGCGGGCCATACCCGTTATCTGGATAAGCCCGACGATAAAAAGTCGAACGAACCCCCGCCGTCGCTATAGTAGGCGCACGCACCCCGAACGAACGCATAAGGATTCCCCCATGGCACAAGCTGGTCAAATCTTCCTCGGCAAAGGCGAGCTACCGCAAAGCCTGCTGCTCTCGATCGCCAACCGCCACGGCTTGATCGCGGGCGCCACCGGAACCGGCAAGACGTCGACGCTGCGCGTCCTTGCGGAAGGTTTTTCGAACGCGGGCGTGTCGGTGTTCGTGCCCGACATCAAAGGCGACATCGCGGGGTTCTGCCAACCGGCGGAGGTGAAGGGCTTCATCACCGAACGCTTGGAAAAGATCGGCAACACAGAATGGAAGCCCGCAAACTTCCCCGTCGTGTTTTGGGACCTGTTCGGCGAACTCGGCCACCCGTTGCGCGCGACCGTGTCGGAGATGGGCCCGACCCTGCTTTCCCGCATGCTGCAGCTGAACGATACGCAGGAAGGCGTGCTGAACATCGTGTTCCGCGTCGCCGACGAGCAAGGCATGCTGCTGCTCGATCTCAAAGACCTGCGCGCGATGCTCGTGCATGTGGCGGATAACGCGGACACATACTCCACCCAGTTCGGCAACATCGCGCCCGCCTCCGTCGGCGCGATCCAGCGCACGCTGCTGACGCTCGAGAACCAAGGCGGCGACGCGTTCTTCGGCGAACCGGCGCTGAAGCTTACCGACCTCATGATCAACGACGACACGGGACGCGGCGCGATCCACGTTCTGGCGGCCGAAAAACTGTTCGGCAGTCCGATGCTCTACGCGACGTTCCTGCTCTGGCTGTTGTCCGAACTCTACGAAACGATGCCGGAGGTCGGCGACCTGGACAAACCGAAGATGGTGTTCTTCTTCGACGAAGCGCACTTGCTGTTCGACGATCAACCGAAGGCGCTGGTCGATAAGGTGGAACAAGTCGTGCGCCTCATCCGCTCGAAGGGCGTCGGCGTCTATTTCATCACGCAGTCGCCGCTCGACATTCCGGACGACGTGCTGGGCCAGCTCGGCAACAAAATCCAACATGCGCTGCGCGCGTTCACGCCGAAGGATCGAAAGTCCGTCAGAGCCGTTGCCGACAATTTCCGCGAGAACAAGAACTTCAACGCGGCCGACGCGGTGCAGGAACTTGCCGTCGGCGAAGCGCTGATCTCGACGCTGGATGCGAAGGGCATCCCTTCGGTCGTCGACCGTGTGTTGATCACGCCACCCACCTGCCGCATGGGCCCGATCACGCCGGCCGAACGTTCTGCGGTAATGACCGCGAGCCCGCTGAAAGGCAGCTACGACCAAACCATCGACCGCGAGTCCGCGTACGAAATGCTGATGGCGAAGGCCGAAGGCGATGAAACGCCGGCACAAAGCGCGCCGACCGTGCAACCGCCGGCACAAAAATCCGGCGGCTGGGGTTGGGGCTTCGGCGACAAGGCCGAACCCGCGCCGGAGCCGGAGCGCAAGCGCGGCTCCTCGTATCCGATGCCGCAGTCGCGGCGCGACGAGCCGCAACCGCGCGCAAGGTCAGCCGGCTCCAACCGGCAAACGATGGGCGAGGCGATCGCAAAAAGCGCCGCGCGCTCCGTCACGTCGTCGATCGGCAGCAGCATCGGCCGTGCGCTCGTGCGCGGCGTGCTGGGTTCGCTTCTGAAACGGTGAGGAGACGCATCATGCGCAGCGTTATGCTAGCCGCCACCATCGCGTTTGCACTGACGGGGTGCAATGACACGGTACAAGACGACGGACCTCGCCGTGTGACCGGCGTCGAGTGGATCGCGGAGACGATCAACGGCAAACCCGTCATCGAACCCGGCGGCGTGACGCTGACGTTCTCGGACGAACGCGTCACCGGCCGCAGCGGCTGCAACCGCTATTTCGGCGCGGCCGAACACGGCGGCGGCAAGCTCAAGATCGGTTCAGTCGGCGCCACGAAAATGGCCTGCCTGCGCGACGGCCTGATGAGCCAAGAGAGCGAGTATTTGACCGCACTGCAGACGTCGCAGACATATGCGTTCCGTGGCGACCGGTTGGTTCTGTCGGGGTCATCGAGCGAACTGGTGTTCACGGGTAGCACGCCGCCACAGTAGTGGCGCGAAGCAAAGCGGCCCGCCGCCAGCGGCAAGCTGAAACGGCGGGCCTACCTAAACCTTCATGGGGAGACCATGAGATACAGGTTCCCCCACTCTACCACGTGATCGGCCGGTGCCCGATATGCGATGCGCGTAGTGCGTCGTGGCCGCCACTCGCCTTGCGGGCGATGAGCGCGCGTCACCGTTCGCCCGGTGCGCGACAAAAGAAAACGCCCCGGCTTTGCAGCCGGGGCGCATTAGATCGTTACGGGATGTTCGCCGTTACCACGTCATCTTCAAGCCGGCCGTGCCGTCCCAACCGCTGACTTCGTTGCTCAGGCCTTCGGTGACGCCGCCGCTGACGTACACGGCCATGTCGCGGCTCACCTTGACGGAGAGGCCGGCCTTCGCGTCGACGAGGGCTGAGAACGTGTCGGTGGTGAGCGACACGGCGCCGTTCTTCACGGTGCTGCTGTCGCCGTTCAGGATCGACACCGAAATGAACGGCAGCACGTCGCCGTCGCTCATCTCGCCGTCGAAGCGCAGCGTGCCCTTCAAGAACAAGCTGCCGGGCTCCGCCTCGGTGGCGGTCAGGAAGCACTGAATGTCGCAAACCATCGCGTCGTACTGGGCTTCGCCGATTGCCGCGAAGCGCCAGTCGTTGCCGACCGGCAGCACGGCACCCAGTTGAACCGAGCCGAGGAAGCCGCTCAACGTCGCATCGACCGGTGCCGCGAGCGGCCCGTCGAACGTCCACTCCGTGCTGCCATAGCCCAGGCCGACGTTCGCGAAGTACGTTTTCTTTTGCACGCCGAAGTTCGCTTGGATCATGCCGCCGGTACCGGAGAGCGCGCCCACGCCAGCCAGCGTCGTGACATCGACATCGGTCGAACCCCAACCGCCGGAAATGCCGACGCGATATGCGCCACCCGCCCACGCGTCGACGCCGCCTGCGCCGCAGGTGTATTCCTGAGTGGCTTCGTTGCCTGTGTCGGCGCCGGTGTCACGCGAGCCGTGGATCACTTTGGCCCAGCCGCGGCTTCTGCGCACGCGGCCGTCGGTGATCAGCGCGTCGTCGCTGCGGAAGCACGCGTTCAGCATCGTCTGGCTGGCCGCGAACATCGCCGCTTCGCCGTTCATCACTTCGCTGACGCGCGAGTTCAGGAACCAGCCGTCAAGCGCGCCGGCGTAGTTCGGGCGGTGCGTCAAGAGATACTGATACGGCCCCTGGAACACCGGCGCGGCAAGCGCGAACTGATTGCCGGCAACTGCACCGGCCACGCGAACGAGTTCGATGCCGTTGCCCGTTGTCGCCGACGGCGCGTCCGACGGCGCAAACGGCAGAACGTTGATCAGCGTCGTGCCGGTGACGTTGCCCGTGATGTTGATGAAGTCGTGCGTCGTGCCGTTGACGGGTAAGCCCGCGTTGTTGAACTGCACCTCCATGTCGAAGAAGGCATTGGCGCCGGCTGTGTAGTTGCCCAGAATGTTCACGGTGCCGGGCGAGTTGCCCGGCGCGATGCGGCCGTTGTTCGTGACGTTGCCGTTGATCGTTGCGTTGCCGCCGAACGTGGCGCCAGGCGCGATAAGCAGGCTATCAGCCATGATGCCGTTGAGCAGCAGCGAGCCTGCGCTGACCGTCGT
The DNA here is from genome assembly GCA_046153995.1 of Micropepsaceae bacterium. GTDB lineage: Bacteria > Pseudomonadota > Alphaproteobacteria > Micropepsales > Micropepsaceae > SZUA-430. The sequence goes on along the minus strand of JBJXEH010000330.1, from coordinate 3,446 downwards.
GAGGCCGGTGTAGTTCAGGTTCCCGGTCACCGTGAACGCACCCGAACCGGTCTTGACCAACGAGCTCCCGGCCACGCCTTCGTTGATGTTGCCCGTAAACGCGGTACTCGTGTTGTTGCCGCCGGTCGTCAGCGTGTTCGCAAAGGCCCCGCCCAAGTTGACGGTGCCGGTACCCGCCAGCGACCCGATCGTTTCGTTGACGGCGGCCGCGCCATCGATGTTGAGAACCGAACCGCCCGACAGATTGACGGCACTGGTGTTGCCGATCGCGTTGCCGTTGAAGGCAACGAGCGTACCCCCGGCGATATTCAAACCGCCGGTGTGCGCGTTGTTGTTGCCGCCCAAGTTGAGCGTGCCCGCACCCAGCTTGGTCAACGTGCCGGCGCCTGAGATGGCGCCGTCGTAGATCGTGCTGAAGCCGTTCGTATCGATCGTACCGGAACCGGCCATCGTGGTCGCGCCGGTTCGCCCGCCAAGCACACCGGCCGCGCCAAGCCGCAGCGTGCCGCCGTTGAAAGACATCGCCGCAGAGGCCGCACCCAAATCGCTCAGCGCATCGACGAACACCACGCCGCCGTTGAACGCCGTTCCGCCGGTGTAGGTGTTGACCCCGCCGAGGTTCAGCGTGCCGGTGCCCGTCTTGACCAGCCAGCCCACGCCGGAGAGCACGCCGTTCCATGCCGAGTTGAAACCGTTCGTGTCGATCGTCGTTCCCGTCGCCGCCGTGGCGCCGGTCAAAGTTCCGTTCACCGACGTGGTGAGGGCGCTGCCGATCACCTGGATCGTGCCGGTGCCCATGTTGAACTGATAAGCGCCGGTACCGCCACCGAAGCCCGACTGCAAACCGGTGCCGCCGACCTGCAGCGTGCCGCCGTTCAGGTTGAACGTGCTGTCGATCGCGTTCGCGTTGTCGTCGCCGCTGAGATAGAGCGTCGTGCCCGCATTGATCCGCAGCGTGCCGCCCGTCATGTTGATCGTGCTCGACGTCGTGCCGCCGCCGCCGATCAAGGCATCGCCGTTGACGAGGCTGCCGGCGTTCAGATTCACCGCTGCAGTACCGGAGATGTTCAACACCCCCGTCGAACTCGCGCCCGCGCCGCTGCTGTTGCCGATCGCGTTTGTGGCGCCCGGCCCCCCGGTTACACCCAGGTTCAGCGTGCCGCCGGAAATCGTGTAGGTGCCGGACGTTGTCGTCCCGGGAATAGCGGCGTCGTCGCCGATCACCAGAGGCGCTGCGACCAACGCCGTCCCAATTTGGACGACGCCGGCCGTCTGCGTGACGACGGCGTTTGTCGTGTTGCCGTAGCCGACGACGAACCCAAATGGGCTCCCGGCTATGTTCAACGTGCCGCCCGAAATCGTCGCCGACGGCGTGCCGCCTAATGCTCCAAGGAACACGCCGCTGAGCGCTGTCGTTCCCGACGACTGAACGATAGAGCCTTGCCGGACCGTCATGTAGTTGCCGGTCATCGACATACCGTTGATGGTGAAGGCACCGGTCCCGTATTTCTCGAGCGTCCCGGCGCCCGCGATCGTGCCGCTGAACGCCGTGTTCGTATTGTTGAATCCGAAATTGATCTGCGTCGGGTTGTTGATCGTGCCGCCGCCTGCGAGAGATCCGAATTGCTCGAAGTCGGCCAGCGTCAAGGTCGCGCCGGTGGCCACCGTCAACGCGACGTTGCTTGGGCCGAAGTTGAACGCGGCGGTGTCAGTCAGCGTGCCTGAGTTGATGTTTAAGATGCCGCCGGTCGTCCAGGACTGACCGGTCGTCGCGTTGCCGGCCAAGTTGATGGTGTCGCCGGCCAGTTGAATGACCACGCACGCGTCGTATGTACCGCTGTTCGTTGCGTTGCAGGTCGCGGCTGCCGCGGTGCCTGTGCTCCCAACAAACGCCGCCGAAGCCATCAGCGCCGCGACAAGGGCTTTCCCACACGCACGTCCGCGCGGCGTCGAACCGTTCAACGAAGTCATACTTCCCCCAACCCAAGAAAAAAGGCTTGGCCCCCACCCGGTAGATTGAGCGCAGGACCAAGCCACTTTCCAAGAAAATGGGCGCACCGTAGTGAAATTCATTGGTTAACGTGGCGCCGGTGCAACGCCACGCTTGGACGGTGGGCCTACCAGATGACCTTGAGCCCTCCGGTGCCGTCCCAACCGCTGACGTCGTTGTCGATCCCTTCGGTGATGCCGCCGTTCACGAACAGCGCCCAGCCGTTGTCGATCATGACCGTCGCACCGACCTTCGCACCGAGCAGGCTCGATGCCGTGTCGGACGTCAGCGATGCCGTACCGTTCGTAACCGTCAGCTCGCCGAAACGGTCGGATAACGACAGCGCGAAGTACGGCAAGAACTGGCCGTCATGCAGGCGTCCGTCGAGCCGCAAGGTCGCCCGCGCGCTCCAATCAGAAGTGTCGGCGATCGTGCCGGCCACCAGGCACCCGTCATCGCAGTCGAGACCGTCGTAGTTGACCTCGCCGATGGCGCCGAGGTGCCACGCGTCCCACACGGACCAGTTGGCGCCGAGTTGCAAGCCGCCGATCGCGCCTGAGACATCGCCTTCGCGCATGTCCGAGACGGCACCGTCGAACTGGAAGTCCATCGCGGCATACCCCGCCGACAGATTGGCGAAGAAGTTGCCGTGATGCATCGACATGTAGACCTGCCCCATCATGGCATCGCCATTCATGTCGGCGATCCCCGTCGGGGTGAAGACGTTGGTGTCGGTCGAAGCGTAGCCGGCTGCAACACCAAGACGCACGGAGTCTGCGATGCGAACGTCTGCGCCGCCTGAGCCGCAGTTGTATTCCATCTCGGTCTGAAGGCCGGTATCCGCACCGGTATCGATGCCGCCGGTCTTCACCCGCGCCCAGCCGCGGCCCTTGTGGCCGTTGCCGTCGAACGCCATGGCGTCTTCACCGCGGAAACACGAGTCGATGACGGCTTGGCCGGTCGAGAACATCGCGGCTTCGCCGTACAAGTTCTCACCCGCCCGCGAGGTCAGGAACCAACCATCGTCCGTGCCCGAGAAATTCGCGCGGTAGGTCAAGATGTACTCATAGGCGTCTTGAACGACTGGCGCCGCCAGCTGGAACTGGTTGCCGCTCCCTACTGCACCCGCAACCCGCACGAGTTCGACGCCGTTGCCCGCCGTTGGCGCCGCCGGAGACGACGGCAGGAACGGAATGACGTTGAGCAGCGTCGTTCCCGTCGCGCTGCCGGTGATGTTGACGCGGTCGTGCGTGACGCCGTTCACCGGCGCACCGGCGTTTGCGAACTGCACCTCCATGTCGAAGATGGCGCCCACGCCCGCGACGTAGTTGCCGAGGATGTTGATGGTGCCCGGCGAGTTGCCCGGCGACAGACGGCCGTTGTTCGTGACGTTGCCGCTGATCGTGGCGTTACCGCCGAAGATGCCGCCCGCCCCAACAAGCAAGCTGTCGGCCAT
>JBJXEH010000329.1:0-5802 GCA_046153995.1 Micropepsaceae bacterium | reverse complement strand
GCTCGTTCGCGAGCGCCATCGCGCGATGGAGTGTGTTCTGCAGAGACTTCGAAAAACTCGCCACTAATGTTCGCCTTTCTTCAAACCCCTTACGTCCACGCCCTGACTGCGATCAGTCTATCACTCTTTCTCCAGTGTGCACTGCAACGGGTGCTGGTGCCGCCTGGCGAAGTCGATCACTTGTGCAACCTTGGTTTCCGCGACTTCGTACGTAAAGACGCCGCAAATCCCGACCCCCTGCTGGTGAACCTGAAGCATAATCCGCTCGGCATCCGAACGCCCCTTGTTGAAGAAGCGCTCCAGCACGTGCACGACGAACTCCATCGGCGTGTAGTCGTCGTTCAGCATCAGAACCTTATAAAGGCTCGGGCGCTTCGTCTTCGGCCGGACCTTCGTGACCAAGCCGGTATTCGGCCCCTGTCCGTCGCGGTCACCATTCTGTTTCGTCATGCCCGCCATTAGATAGGACATTGCGGGTCGAAGAAAAGTACCAGAAAGCCGCCAATCCCCGCGAAAATACAGGTTGACACCGATCATCCCCCCACCGCCAAGGCGGACATTCCGGACAAAGGTAGGGTGTCCGGATGACTGTCTGTCTTGTCCGGATCGGCATCCGCCATGTCCGCCTTGACCGCGTCGATGGTCTTGAGCGCCGGAGGGTCATTGATGAAATCGCGCACCACGATCGTGACCTGCTGGGGCTGAGCTTGAAACGCCGGCCCGTCGCGATAGGCATCGGGCCTGAGCGCCTTCAGCCGGGCGAGCAACAGCGAATCGGAATACTTGCGCCTCGCCCCGACACTCGACCCGCGAAAGAAGACAGGCTCCTCCGTCCCGTCCCGCCCGCGCCGGTCAGCCTCTTCCTCAAGCAGATCGACCGCCATCGCGATCGACCGAAGCCAGCGCGCGGCAAACGCGTCGTCGATTTGCCGCCATTCATAGACGCTGGAGCGCGCGTAACCGCAGGCCGCACACGCGGCCCGAACCGGATGCCCATTCTCAAGCGCTTGAAAAAATCGCGCGTCGCGCTCAAGCGAACGCACTGAAACCACAGACATGGGGGCCTCTATGGGGCAGTAAAAAGATGCCCATCTCAAGACATCGATATATCTTCCGCACTTATACTACAAACTGCACTGATTTTCAATGGAAATCCGCGGCCTAACACCCGCTCTGCGCTACAAATGCCGCAAGTTCGCCATGAGCAACTTTGCCGCTGCCAGCCTGTCACACCCCGGTCGCGTCGCGATTTGCTCGGGGTGACAATCCGAAAACGAACTGTCTCCCCCAACTTGTTGGGGGAGTGGGTGCGCAGCGAAGCTGCTGCACCCGAGGGGGGCAGCGCTAGCGCCGGTGATTTGAACAAAATCGAACGGAGCCACAGCCTCAATCGCCGGCGCCGCCCCCTCCCGTGCAGCCGCTGCGCGGCGCACGTACCACCCCCGAGCTTTGCTCGGAGGAGACAGTGCAAAAATACGAGGACAGCATGCTTCGTCCTTCGGCATGAGGCGCAGAAGCCGCCGTCAGGTCCTCCGGCGGGTGCAGCCAAGCGACCGCGTCTAGGGTGACGGCGTCAACCACGGGTTCAACAGCTGCACGCCCATCCGCGCGAAGTCGGCCGTGTCGCGCGTGACGACGGTGAGCCCGTGCACCAGAGCCGTCGCGCGATCAACGCGTCGCGCTCCGGCCGCGGATCGGGGACATGCAGACGCGCGCAGACGCGCGCGATCGCAGCATCGATCGGAAGAATACGCGGCACCAACCGCTTCACGACTTCGTCTTCCAACCATCGCCGGAGTACGGCGCCTTGCTGCGCGTTACGCCGCTCCATCAAGAGCGTTCCCCGCTCAAGTTCCTCCAAAGTCACGACGGAGATTGCATAGAGATCCAATGGCGTCGCCGCTGCCCATGCCCGCACGTTCGCATCGGCGCGCGAGGTCCGGCGCAACTCCGACACAACGTTCGTATCAAGCAAGAACATCAGTCTTCGAGGTCAACGTCGCGAAATATGGTGTCACCCATACGCGGCGGCTCGAAGTCGAAGTCGTCGTCTTCCTTCTGCGCCAGCGCTTCAAGCAGGCTGGGTCCGGCGCCGGCGAGTTTCTGATAGTCCTCGAACCGCAAGAGCACATGCGAAGGCCGCCCGCGATCGGTGAATCACCGGCCCCTTCTCCGCCGCCTTCTTGGCGCCGCCCGCGTCCTGATTGAACTCGCGGCTCGATATGGTGGTGATGCTCATGGGCCACGCGCCTCCAAGGCATCAAACTACCGCACCGGCCCTACCAAGTCAACAATTTGTAGAAACGTTGCTACATCGCTGAAGCGCAGAAATAAGCCAAAATCGAAGGCTACGAGCTTCCGGTCACCGCCTGAGCCCGGAGACCGATCCCAACCCGTTCCAGCGGAAAATCAAAGGGGGAATATGTATCATGTCCCCGTATTTCCGCTGGACGAGCCAACGTGAAACCAGAAGGCAAGAGCGGGCGAGGCCCCAACGCATGCGCTGCGCAAGCGCAAGAAATACGGTAACGTGCCCCCCTGCTCCGCCGATTCACAGGAGGCAAGATGCTGTTCGCAATCGTGGTTGGCATTCTCACCGACATCAGCAACTCGGTCGCACACATGCGCACCAAGTCTTAGCTGCCAACATGAATTTGTTACATGTCCCCTGAATTCAAAAAAGGGAAAGCCATGAAAATCGATGTGTACGATACCTACGCCACGTCAAGAGCGGGAAAGACCATTCATTTTGACGTGTTCCTGCCCACCGGCGGCAACAAAGAAACAGCCCTGCGCCATGCTTACGCCTTTTTGAAATCGATCGGCGAACTAGCGGACGCGCTCAAATCAGAGCGCTGCAATTTCTGCCATAGCGAACAGGCAAACCCTGTTGTCGAAGCGGAGATTGCCAAGTCTGGGCACTACATTTTGCAAATGGAAGGCTGTCCCAATCCGTATCGGTGAACCTCGATCTCGCGGCGGCGTTGCCAAAATCAGGGAACACGTAGCAAATTAAGATCGACCACCCGAATTCGTTACATGTCCCCGGATTTCAGGCTCCGCTCTATGCCCGCGCAAAGAACTTGCGTCTGTCGTCTGCCAATTTGCTTTACGGTCCCAATCGTCCAAACCGCCTCAAGATAATCTCTGGAGTCGCAATGGACATCTCGGTCGCTATATATCGGGGGAACACGGGAGAGTCGGCGGAGAATACGTAAACTGTCCCTGAATTCTCGATCCGTACCTACCTGACAGCAGGCGCCAGCTAGGAGCAAAGCATGCAGCCGACACTTCGAACCCTGATCCTCTCGGCTCTGTTACTCGCTGGCTGCCAGGGTGGCGAACAGCGAGTTGCGCACCCGCCAGCCGCGGTCGCTGAGAATCTCGAAGCATTTCTGATCGAGTCGGCAGCATCCGATTTCAAAAAACATGTCGCCGCCGAAGGCGTTAGCTTCAGAAACGTGCACCTCGGCGTCTTTCGGGGCGGCAATGGCGCGACGGTGAATCTGATGTGCGGTGAATTTCGCACTGCTGACAATGCCGCTGACTGGGAACCGTTCGCCACGTTACGCACGGAGGGTTACGAGAATTGGCTCGGGGGTTCCGCTGCCGCCTATTGCCGGGGCTCGAACACAGTACTGGACACCAACCGAGACCTCGCGGCAGCGTTAAGCGCACAGTACCATCTTTGATGTCGCATTTGGGGCCAACCAGCAGCACTCGGTCTGCGCGCCATCACCGGCAGCTATCGCTGCAAGGGCGTCATTGGTAAGGTTCGCGAAGGCATCCGACTTCGTGACCATGGGTACTGCCCCTCGTGGAACCACTGGTCTGACATTCAGCTCACATGGGTAGCATGCGCAAAGCGCATGGCTATTGCGGTTGCGATGAGCGCTTTACTGCCCATATGGGATTGAACATGGGGTTCAATCAGTGGGCGGTGAAATGTTGCGAGAATTCTTCGCCTGCACTCTCGCAATCGGAGGCATCGGCCAATTGGTCGGTTCGGCCAACGCGGACAGTAATGTCGAGAAGGCCGCCGCTTATGCCACCGACCAGATGCATGTGTCGGGCGTTCCCGGATTCTCAATCGCGATCGTTCAAGGCGAGAGGGTTCTCTATGTCGCCGGATCGGGTGTAGCGAACGCCGACCTCGCACAGGTGACGGGCGATACCGGGTTCATCATCGGGTCGACCACCAAATCGTTCACCGCCCTGTGTGTCATGCAGTTGGTTGAAGCAGGAGCAATCTCGCTCGACGCCCCCGTCGCGCTATATCTGCCGAAATTCATGAATGGGTCCGTTGCAGCGCGCCGGATGACTGTGCGCATGCTGCTGAACCACACCAGCGGCATTTCACACAGCGCCGGCGATCAACCTATCCTCGATGGTGGCGAGCGTGGTTCAGACGCTATCAGGCACTGGGAAGCAAGACTGAGTGTCAACGCGCTCGATCGGCCGGTCGGACATTCGTACGAGTACAGCAACGCCAACTACATCGTGCTCGGCGCATTGATTGAAACGGTATCGGGGGAAACATATGCAAGCTATTTGCAGAAGCACGTGCTGGTGCCGTTGGGCATGAGCGAGACGTTCACGTCGCTTGACGATGGCCGACTGCATGGGATGGCTTCAGGCCACAGGCAATGGTTTGGACAGTTCCAGCCCAGCGAAGTGCCTTATCCAGCGGCCTTTGTGCCCGTGGGATTCCTCATCACAACAGCCAATGACATGAGCAAATACCTGGCGGTGGTCGCTGGCCGGGGCCAACTGCATGGTACGCGGATACTAACGGAGGCGTCGCTTGCTGAAATGCACCGCGGTACCGCGAATTTCGACGAAACCGGCAAGACTGCTTATGCGATGGGTTGGGTGGCCGACACGTTCAATGGAGTTCCCGTTGTATATCACGACGGTGATACCGGGCGGTTCACATCAGTGATGGCGATATCGCGAGGGAACCGTTACGGCGTGGCGGTTCTTGCAAATGGCAGCGGCTGGCTGCACGGCACACACATGATCGATGCCGCCAACGGCGCGATCAACTTGTTGGAAGGCAAAACGCCCAAGAGCTACGCGATGCCCTATATGCTCACGACAACTATGCTGGCGGTTCTGACCGGCGTGCCGATGCTGCAATTCGCTTTTCTGATCTGGTCGTTCTTCGCCGGGAGTGGCGCCGAGCATCGCAGTCTCGGTTTGGGGCTGCTGTTGCCCGCCGTATTCAACATTGCGCTTGCAGGCGTTTTCGTTATCGGCATACCCCAGTTCTTCCTTGGCATTCCGCTGGTCGAGCATGTGTACTCGGTGCCGGATATGGGTTCCGCTGCGCTGTTAAGCGCCGCAGTTGCGGTTGTTTGGGTCGCGAGCCTCTTGGGACGATTATTTAGTCAAGGCTTGGTTTCTGAAAGACTTGGGTAATTTGTCGCGACAGAGTCAGTCCAGTTCAGAGCCGCGTACCGGAAATACGGCGACAGGTAATCGTGTCCCCACCGTTTCCCACGCGCGCTCACTCCCACTCAATCGTCCCCGGCGGCTTGGTCGTCACGTTGTAGACCGCCCCGGTTGATCCGCATTCGGGGACTGTTCCCCGCCTACCCTACCCTCCCACCGGCTTCAACGCCTCGCGCACCTTCGCGAGCCACGCCAGACTGCGCCGTTTGTTGACGCCCATATCCGACCGCCCATAGACCGAGCGCGAATAGAGCGCGAGCGTCGCGCCCTTCTTTCCGTGGGCCAAGAACTGCACCGACACCAAGTCCGGAAACCGGAACAGCGCCGATCGCACGACGAAATCGTCGT
>JBJXEH010000328.1:0-5921 GCA_046153995.1 Micropepsaceae bacterium | reverse complement strand
AAGCCGCAATCGACCGCGGCGAGGAAGTCATCGTCGGCGTCAACAAATACCGCCTCGAAAGCGAATCCGATATCGAAGTCCGCGACATCGACAACGACAAAGTCCGCGCACAACAACTCTCGCGCCTTCAAAGGGTGAAAGGCACACGCGACCAAGCGAAAGTCGATGCCACGCTCAAGGCGCTCACCGAAGGCGCAATGGGCCAAGCGAACTTGCTCGCACTCGCCGTCGAGGCCGCGCGCGCCCGCGCCACCGTCGGCGAAATCTCGGACGCGATGGAAAAAATCTTCAAACGCCACCAAGCCGAAACGAAATCGATCTCCGGCGTCTACGGCGCGGCCTACGAAGGTGACGAAGGCTTCGCGCGCATCCGCAACGAAGTCGACGAATTCGCCAAGGACGAAGGTCGCCGCCCGCGCATGCTGGTGGCCAAGATGGGCCAAGACGGCCACGACCGTGGCGCCAAGGTCATCGCCACCGCCTTCGCCGACCTAGGCTTCGACGTCGACGTTGGTCCGCTCTTCCAAACCCCCGCCGAAGTCGCCAAAGATGCAATCGACAGCGATGTCCACGTCATCGGCATCTCAAGCCAAGCAGCAGCCCACAAAACGCTGGTCCCTGAACTCAGCAACGAATTGAAGAAACAAAACGCCGAAGACATCCTCATCGTCGTCGGCGGCGTGATCCCCGCGCAAGACTACGACATGCTAAAAAAAGCCGGCGCCGCCGCCATCTTCGGCCCCGGTACAAACATCCCAAAGGCCGCAAGCGAAGTCCTCAAACTCATTCGCGCCAAGTCAAAACAAACAGCCTAAGAGAGTAGCCCGACCTGGGAGCGCGGGCTTCCACCAAAAACGGTGCGCGTTCAGCGCCGCACGATCTCGACGCTCATCGAATTCGTCTTGGTGCGAATGACGATCGCCCGCACATCAGCGCCGAGTGGAAGTTTCGTCTTCGTCTGAATCGGTGTCAGCACCTGCGCCGAAACCTCTGGCCGGCACGCGACGAAATCCACCGTCGCCGCCCCGTTCGCAATCTCGCCCGCCTTCATCAACGTCGGCTCGCTCCACCCCGCGCTCTCCGCCACGCCGAACGCATTGATCGTGACACCATCGCTCTCAACCGTGATGTAGGCGGAGTCGATCTGCATCACGAGCTGCCGATCGCACGTTTGGCTAGCCGCCCACGTTTCGTTGTGCGCTGCAAAACCCGCCGCCAAACCAACGGCCAAAACAAACGACTGCCAACTCATACGCACCCCTCCACAAACTCGACCTCCGGCTCGCGTCCAGAACGATACATCGTGACAATTCCCTTATCGTTGGTCTCGAAGATCAAGCGCACCTTTCCGGCATCATCATAGATGCGCAAATAATGGCTCGGCAGCCCGCCATAGAAATGCGGGCCGACTTTGATCCGGCCTTTGTACAGCTCAAGCACGCGCGCCTCTGCATCGCCGGTCTTGGCCCCTTCACGCGTCGCGATTGATACGGGGTCGGCAGGTTTCTCTGACCCGTGGACATCGATACGAACAATCTTACCGAGAGACGTCATGAACGAGAGCCCGCGATAGCCAGCTACGGGCGTGTGATATCGGCAGTCTTCGTGGTCGAGATAATCGTCTTTCTGCAAGCGTACGCCAAGGAGCTTCTCCGCTTCCTCAATCGACATGCCGAGCGCCACCGGTCCGAATCCTGCTTCGGTGATGGTGTACGATTTCTCCGGTCCGCACGACGTGCAGGCGATTGCAATCGCCACAGCAGCCGCGCGTACGACCAATCTCACGAACACCCCTCCACCCACTCGACCTCGGGCTGCCTTCCCGCGCGGTAGCTGACGACTTTGCCGCCGTCCGTTTCGAACACGATTTGCGCTTTGCCGTCCGGCCCCAGCACCAGCACATAGTGCCCCTCCGGCCCTGTATACTTATGCGGCTGCACGGCGGTACGGCCCTTATAGAGATCGAGCACGTGTTGCTCGCTGTCGCCGACCTTCGCGCCCGTGTCCGTGACAATGGTGGTGTTCTCCTGCACGTCGAGACGCGCGATCGTGCCGTCGACCACCATGAAGAGGGCGCCCTTGAGCGGCCCCTCGGGTTCGATATAGGAGCAATTCCCTTCGCCTTCGCCGATCGGCTTCAGCTTGTTCCCGATTGCCGCCTCCGCCTGCGCGACCGTCATGCCGAACTTGACGCCGGCGTAGCCCTCGCCGGTGACGACAGGGCCGGCGGGCTTCTGCGCGGTCGGCTGACCGCACGCGGCAACGGCGCTCATGAGCAAAACGGCGGCGAATTTGTTGGGGACGAAGCGCATTTGCGTGGGTTCCAAGTGAAGTTGACGGAGCAGTCTCTCTGAACCCTAGCGCAAAATTAAGGCGGCGGGCCACGCCTGCACGCCCTAGAATCGCGGTCCGGTAGGAGATTCGGCAATGGATTGGCTCTCAATTCTGTTTGCGCTTGCGATAGCGCTCACAATCGTCATCGCGACGATCCACCTTGTACTGTGGCTCTCGGCCTTCGCGGGCGGCAAAGGCGGTACGGCGCGCGACCTCGACAAACGCCTCGACCGCATCGCCGATCTGGCCGAACGCACCGAACGCGCCGTGCGCGACGAGCACCAGGGCATGCGCAAGGAATCCGAAACCCGTGGCCGCGCGCTCCGCGAAGAGGTCAGCGACGGCATCATGAAGTTCGGCGGCACGATGCAATCGTCGATCACCGACGGCCGCACTTCGGTGGACAAAAAGCTCGAAGAGTTCACGCGAACCCAGAGCGAGTTTGCCGGCCGCCTGCGCGACGAGGTGAGGAACACGATCGCGTCCTTCGGCGAAACGCTGAAAGGCGACGTCAAAACGCTCGCCGAAGCGAACGCGAAGAATCAGGAGACGCTGCGCCTCACCGTGACCGAACGCCTCGACAAACTGCGCGCCGATAACGAACAAAAGTTGGAGGCGATGCGCGCAACCGTCGAAGAGAAGCTGCAAGGCACGCTGGAGAAGCGCCTCGGCGAAAGCTTCGCGCTCGTCTCCGACCGCTTGGAAATGGTGCACAAGGGCCTCGGCGAAATGCAGACGCTCGCCATCGGAGTCGGTGACTTGAAGCGCGTGATGACGAACGTGAAGGACCGCGGCGGCTGGGCGGAGGTTCAGCTCGGCGCGATGCTCGAACAAATGCTCGCCCGCGATCAATACGTGACGAACGCGAAGGTCGAAGCGGGCGCCACCGAAATGGTCGAATACGCGGTCCGCATGCCGGGCGGGTCCGACGGCGCCGACGTGCTGCTGCCCATCGACGCCAAATTCCCGAAGGAATCCTACGAACGCCTAATGGCCGCCTGGGATGCCGGCGACGCCGACGCCGTGCGTACCGCGGTCGATGAACTCGCCGGCGTTATCGAGAATGAGGCCAAGCGCATCTCGTCGAAATACATCCGCCCGCCTGGGACGACCGACTTCGCCGTCATGTACGTGCCGACCGAGGGCCTCTTCGCCGAAGCGATGCGCGCCCCCGGCCTCGTCGCGAAGCTACAATCGAAGTATCGTGTCACTATCGCGGGGCCCACCACGCTGAACGCGCTGCTCAACAGCCTGCAAATGGGCTTCCGAACGCTCGCGATTCAAAAGCGCTCTAGCGAGGTCTGGCGCGTGCTGGGCGAAGCGAAAGCAGAGTTCAAGAACTACGCCGAAGTTTGGGACAAACTCGACAAGCAGCTGCAAACCGCACAGAAAACGATCCACGAAGTCGGCACCCGCACCCGCGCCGTCGAACGCAAGCTGCGCCAAGTCGAGGTGACCGACCTACCCGCAGGCACCCAACCGACGCTCGATCTCATCCCGCCCGAAGAGCCGGAAGAACCAGTGCCACTACGCCGGCTGCAATAGTCACCCGCCGCCGCAATCGATCGGCAACGGCCGCTCCGGCTGCGAAGAGCGCAACCCTTCGCCAAGCACGGCGTCGAGCGTCGCTTTCAGCTTCGCAGCCTGCGCCACATTGAACGGCAGGAACGGCGCCTTGTTGACCAGGAAGTCGCACGCCGCCGGATTGAGCACCCAATTCATCGGCGCAGTCTCGCCCTTCGCCGTGTTGGGACGCGGCAGCGCGATGTGAATCATCCGCGTCTTGGGATCGTTCGCGGCCGCCGTCTGCGCCTTGCAGAAATCGCGCCGCAAAATATTCAGCGCATCGCGCCCATGCGCACTGCGCGTCGCGGCGAGGCCGAGCAGCGGCGCCATCGATTGCGGCACGATCGAGCGATCCTCCGCCCGCGCCGCCGAAACCAAACCCGCATATTCGACCGCCGAACACTGCGGCGTTCGCACCGGCTCGTCGCAACGGATAGTGATCTGCGAGCCGTCGATCGCGACGTCCTCCATCATCGTCCGGCAGGCGCTCGCAAAAAGCCGCGGCGGCTGATCGGTCTCGACATCGTTGCTGATCACGACCACGATGGGCACGACGTTCAGCGTCGGGTCTTCCGCGTTCAGCTCCTCGATCGCGCGCGCCAACTCCCAAACCGTGCGCGCGCCATAGTTCTCGAAATACCCTCCGTCGATCACCTGATACGCGTTGCCGCCCATCTTCTCCGACCCGACGAACCGCCCCGCGGGCGAGATGAACGGAAAGCGCGCGGAGTTCGTCACCGCGGTCGCCATACGAATATCGCGCCCCACCATGGCGAGGAAATCGCCGCTGTCGGCGAACAGTTGGCGATCAGCGGGCGAACGGATCGTGGAGGTGATCAAGCGCTTGCCCGAAACGACATCCGTGCCGTTCAACAGCAAATGCGGCAGCAATTCCACCGGCGTGCGGCTCTCGCTCTGCGGCGAAAAGCGCAAACCCAAAAACCCATCGGGCACATGGCGGGGCAGGGCGAAGCCTTTGTCCGCCGCCCACATCGCATCGAACGTGTCTTCAAGCGCGGTGTTGCGGTCGGGCACGCCGGCCCAAGTCCAAAGCGGCCCAACCATGCTGCCGAACATGTCGTTCAAGAAGTAGGTGGCGATCGATCCCGACAACAAATCCCGATTGGCGAAATGCCCGACCGCCACCCGCGTCTCGGGCGCGTCCCAATCGACCGAGCCGTCCTCGCGCCCCTGCGCACGCACAAGCCGTGCATAAGTCGTGGCGCCCAGCGCCCCGCCCGACACGCCGCTGATCGCAAACAGATTGCGTCCGAAATCTCCGTTCGTCTTGAAGTCGAGCATTCGCATCGAGGCGATCAGCCACGCCGCCGCACGGCTAGCCCCGCCCGACGCCGCAACGATCACAACGGGCAACCGCTCCGTGCGCGCAGGATCGGTACGCCGCCGCGCGTCGACCCACTGCCGAAGCGCAGCCTTCAAGTCGGGCCGGCACATGGTACCGGCAACAGCCGCACACGGTGCCGAACCGACAGGCTCCTGCAGCTGCGTATCGCCAAGCCGCACGACGTGTTTATCGAGCACCCACGGCGGCGACAGAAACCAGAACCCCAGCGCAAACGTGCCCAACACGCTCGCGACCCGTTTCACCCGGTGCGCCTCGCCCGGCATGAAATGCATCGCCTCGCCGCGATTGAAGAAGAACCGCACGACATGGATCGCCCGCTCCACCAGATCGCGCATGATCGCAAGCGCCATAACCAGCGGCCCGACCGCAAAGGCCAGCGCCGCAATCGCCGTCGTCGGCGCGTCGAACTGCGCCACGAATTGCGGATTGGTCCCAACCAGAACCAGCGCCGCAAAACTGCACAGAAGCGACAACACCGCGAACGGCCAGCCGAACGGCGAAAACGCCAAAACCCTGAGCGCACGCGATCGCTTCATCCACGAAGGCGCCTCGAACGCATTCATCCACCGGAACTCGGTGCGATAGAGCACGAACACATAGAGCAAGCCGACAAGCCCGAAGCTCAACAACTCCGCGCCTAAAAGGCCGGTAAAAA
>JBJXEH010000327.1:0-4557 GCA_046153995.1 Micropepsaceae bacterium | reverse complement strand
TCGTGAGTGCTTCCGCGGCGAAAGCATAGGGTTCCACGACGCGGCGCCTTGCGTCGGTCAAGTGCAAGGCGGTCGACATGGCGATGCCGATCATGGCGACGACGGCGGCGTTCACTGATGCGACTGCGAAGCGTTTCGACTTCACGCCCATCGCAATATCGCCGCGGATGCCGGCATTTATCGGCGTCTCGGGATCCACGCCGCCGGGGATCAAGCGCAGCAGTGCCCGAGCGCGCACCGGCTGGGCGATCGCGAAGGCGAACATGGACGATAGGCCGTTCGCCATGCGGACAGCTGCGTCGGCGATGCCTTCGTTCGTGGCGGTGATTTTCTCTTCGAGCTCGATGCGGATTTGATTGCCGATGGCGGCAGCGAGGTCGTCCTTGTCTTCGAAGTGCGTGTAGAACGTGCCCTTCGCGACGTCGGCCTCTTCCGTGATGTCGTCGATGGAGAGCGCGTCGAGGCCGTGCACGGCGACGAGGCGCTCAGCCGCGGCCAGAAGTTCGCCGCGGGTGCGTTCGCGCTTGCGGAGCGTGCGGGGTTGGGTGAGCGTCATAATTGACCATATAGTCAAAAATGACTGATTGGTCAATTATCAAAAAGTAACGTCATGGCCGGGCTTGACCCGGCCACCCCGGGCCATTCGCGCTAACTCTCCAAACCCGCGCTCCAAAGAATGTCACACGAAGCAACGAAGAAACGAAAAGAGGTGCAGCCGCAGCTTCGCCTCTTCGTTGCTTCGTGTGAGATCTTTGGAGGCGCTAGCGGCCGTGATCCTGGGTGGCCGGGTCAAGCCCGGCCATGACGAAAATAGGAGGTGGCATTGGACGGGCAGCTGTTTGCGGTCGCCGAACCGCAAATACCAGGGTCTCGTTTTGGCCTTGTACCTGTTCTTATTATGTTCTATAGTGCGCGGTCGTAACAAACGCAACGGACGCGATGGCTGACAGGAATGACCGGCGTGCCGGACAGCTGGCCTATGACGGCTTTCAGGTGCCCGAAAGGCCCAGGTTTTCCGCCTAACTGTAGGGTACATGGGGTTGTTCGTCGAAATTTGCGCCGGGGTCCCCCCTCCCCGGGGCGTATTCTCCCTGAATCGAACCAACGCGCTGCGGAGTTTCAGATGAACTTCAAATCCGCTCTCGTGATCTCGCTTCTGGTGTTCGCGCTCTGCGCGCCGCTCGCCTCCGCCAAGGTGAGCGAGGAGGCGGCGGAGCGGTTGGGAGAGGATTTGACGCCGCTTGGGGCGGAGGTTGCGGGGGAGGGGGATGTGCCTCCTTGGACCGGCGGGCTCACCGGGGTGCCGAAGGGGATCAAATTCGATCCGAAGACGGAGCATCCGCCGAACCCTTATCCCGACGACAAGATCAAGTACACGATCACGCGCCAGAACATGGCCGCGTACGACGCGCTTCTGACCGATGGGCACAAGGCGATGCTGAAGCGCGTGCCCGGCTTCAAGTTGAACGTCTATCAGTCGCGGCGCAGCTGCACGGTGCCGAAGTTCGTGCAAGAGGCGACGAAGGACGCTGCGCGCAACACGGAGCTCACCAAGGACGGCGAAGGGGTTGTTGGCGTAACGGTTGGAACGCCGTTCCCGTTTCCCGGCAGCGGCAAGGAGTTGATGTGGAATCACAAACTCCGGTATCTGCCACACAAGATGGTTCGGGACGTTGTCTCAGCTCAGGTCGATCCGAGCGGTGCTTACAAGTTGGTCCACTACGACGACAGGGTACTAAACAGGCTTGCCGGTTCAGCTGAGCTCCTTGCACGCGGACCGAATATTTCGGTCCTTTTCAAGCGTACAGTGATTTGGCCGACAGTGTTCGCAGATATCGCCGACGCTGATTTTCTGATGCACGAAACGATCAACGGCGCGATTGAGCCACGGAAGGTCTGGGCCTATAGCCCGGGCACGCGCCGCGTGCGGCGCGGACCCAACTTCTCCTATGATGGTCCGAGCTTCGAGAATAGTGCGCTGTTCACTGCGGACTCGTTCGATGGCTTCAATGGCGCCCTCGATAGGTATGATTGGGCCATAGTGCGCCGCAGTGTGAAGATTGTGCCTTACAACTCGTACCTCATCGTCAATTCGAAGAGCGATGAACTTATTGGCCCCAAGTATCTCGCCCCGGGTTTTGTGCGATACGAGCCGCATCGGGTCTGGATGGTGGAGGCGAGGCTGCGCCCTGGTCAACGCCACATCTATGAAAGGCGCGTGTTGCACCTCGACGAGGACACCTACACTGTTCTCTCAGCCGAGAATTACGACAGCCGCGGCAAACTTTGGCGAACACAAGAGATTCACACGATCAATTTCTACCAAGCTCCTGTCTGTCTGCCGATCGCTCAACTCGTCTACGATTTGCGTGGCTGGAAGGGGTACGCCGTGGGTTCGCTGACCAACGAAGAGAGGCGGGTCGATGTCGACGCGAGCGATAAACTGCAAGAGAGCGGATTCACGCCTGAATCAATCCGTGCGATAGTCGAGCGTTAAGTTGATGGCGATGGCAGGAGTTTCTGATGAACCCTAAGGCCGCTCTGTCGATTTCACTTCTGTCTTTCGTACTCTGCGCGCCGCTCGCGCTCGCCAAGGTGACCGAGGCGGAGGCGGCGCGGTTGGGGGAGGATTTGACGCCGCTTGGGGCGGAGGTTGCGGGGGAGGGGGAAGTGCCTGCTTGGACCGGCGGGCTCACCGGGGTGCCTAAGGGGATCAAATTTGATCCGAAGACGGAGCATCCGCCGAACCCTTATCCCGACGACAAGGTCAAGTACACGATCACGCGCGAAAACATGGGCGAGTACGACGCTCTGCTGACCGACGGGCACAAAGCGATGTTGAAGCGCGTGCCCGGCTTCAAGATGAACGTCTATCAGTCGCGGCGCAGCTGCACGGTGCCGAAGTTCGTGGCTGAGGCGACGAAGCGCAACGCGACGACGGTGGAGTTGACGGCGGACGGAGAAGGCGTCACGGGTGGGAGCGTGGGGACACCGTTCCCGATTCCGCAGAGCGCGAAGGAGCTGATGTGGAATCATCGGCTTAGGTATGTGCCGTACAAGACAGTGCGGTACTTGGCGATGGCGCCGGTGGTGGATGGGAAGTACGAGCTGGTTAAGTACAAGGATCGGCGGATCACGTTCTGGACCGGGCCAGATTTGCCAAAGGTTGCTGAGGCGCGGAAGGTTCTTCACTTCGCGGAGGTGCGGAAATTCTACCCGCCTCGATGGTACGACATTTCTATCGTCTTGACTCATGGGACCGCCATCGCGGCTTCGCCGTCCGTGACTTGGAGGTACGTTCCAGTCGAGCGAAGAATTCGGCGGTTTCCGCCAGTCGCTTATGATACCGAGGCGTTCGGCACAAAGGGTCTGACGACCGTTGACTCGTTAGGTGGATTTAGTGGCGCGCTTGATCGTTACGATTGGGAGAATCTTGGCAGACGCGCACAGTTGATACCTTACAATTCGTACGATCTCATTCATTCGAAGTACGCTGAGCTTATCAAACCCAGTGGACTAAATCCGGATTCCACTCGCTACGAGCCGCATCGCGTTTGGGTTGTCGAGGCCAAGCTGCGGAAAGGGCAGAAGCACCTATACAGCCGTCGTGTACTCTTTATCGACGAGGACATGCTATCGGTCGTTGCGGGGGAGCTCTACGATAGCCGCGGCAAACTTCAGCGCGTTCAGGAGTTGCACACGATCAACTTCTTTCACGTGCCTGCGTGCATGCCCGTCGCGGAGCTGGTTTACGATGTGCAGAGTGAGGGGCGCTATCTGGCAGCATCGTTGCTAAGTGAAGAGAAGCCGACCAACCCATTGGCAAGTGAGTTGGACGAGGCTTGTTTCAATGCCGATGGGCTTGTGCACTATTCGGGAGCAACCGGCCGTGGTGGCGGTGACGTCGATCGGTGCGATTCCTACTGACACGGAAAGCAAGCGGCCGAACCCACGAGCTCGCACCCCTGTGTCCCGGCTCGTAAGCTGCGCCGCGCCGCTTTGCGGCGGGCTTCGCTAACGGCCGGGATGACAAAGTTAGTGTGTTGCGCGTTCACCCGCCGCGGGCTTGTTTCTTTGCTAGTGCGCGTTGGAGTTGGAGGCGTTCTTTGACGCTTAGGGGGCGGGGGAGGGCTTTGCCGCTGTTGGCGATTTTGCCGGGTTGGAAGACGTGGAAGACGCGGCCGCCTTTGGTGTCGCCTTTGCCGGCGAGCGTTGTGCGTTCGCTGTAGTCCACGACCCAGTTTCTGATGGGGCCGGAGTCCAGATGGATGAAGTGATTGTCGGGATACCAGCCTACGCCGCCGCGGGCCATCTTGCGGGCGATTTTGGCTGCCGGGGACAGGTTCTTGTCCAGCGTGATGTCGATCGCGCGGCCTTCGAGGTGTTTGCTTTTTTCGGCGACGCCGAAGATTCGCGAGGCCAGCATCTCGTTCGTCTTCTTCGTGCGGTAGGCGGAGAGCACGGTGGCGCGGGCCACGCCCGCGTGCTCGATCACGTCGGCCAGGAAGTCCAGTGTTTCGACGTAAACGGGGCCGGACACGTTTTCGCGGTGGTCGC
>JBJXEH010000326.1:0-31559 GCA_046153995.1 Micropepsaceae bacterium | reverse complement strand
GACTTCATGGACGGCTTGAGCGTGCCCGACGCGAAGCGGGCCGTGATCAAGACGCTCGAGTCGATGAACGTTGGCCGGAGCACCATCACCTATCGGCTGCGCGATTGGGGCGTGAGCCGGCAGCGGTTTTGGGGTTGCCCGATTCCGATGATCCACTGCTCCGCGTGCGGCGTGGTTCCGGTGCCGGACCAGGACTTGCCGGTGACGCTGCCCGACGATGCGGTGCTGGACGAGCCGGGTAGTCCGTTGGAGCGGCATCCGACGTGGAAGAATGTTGCGTGTCCGAGGTGCGGGAAACCGGCGCGGCGCGACACGGACACGATGGACACGTTCGTGGACTCGTCGTGGTACTTCGCGCGGTTTTGCGACAACACGGCGGCGGGTCCGACGAAGCGCGAGGCCGTCGATTACTGGATGCCGGTCGATCAGTATATCGGCGGCATCGAGCACGCGATTTTGCATCTGCTCTATTCGCGCTTCTTCATGCGCGCGATGCGCAAGGCTGGCTATGCGGGTGTGAGCGAGCCGTTTCTGCGGATGTTTACGCAGGGGATGATCACGCACGAGACCTATCAAGATCCGGAGGGCAAGTGGTTGCTGCCGGACGATGTCGAGAAGCGCGGCGATATCGCCGTCAAACGCGGGACCAACCAACCGGTCACGATCGGTCCCGTCGTGAAGATGTCGAAATCGAAGAAGAACGTCGTGCCGCCGGAAGCTGTCGCAGACACGTACGGCGTCGACGCGGCGCGTTGGTTCATGATGTCGGACTCACCGCCCGAGCGCGACTCGGAGTGGAGCGAGGCCGGCATTGAGGGCTCGTGGCGGTTTGTGCAGCGCGTGTGGCGCATCGTGACGGAGGCCTCGTTGCCTGCGCCGGGTGCTGCGATGCCGGGGGCGTTCTCACCTGAGGCGCTTGAGTTGCGGCAGCTGGCGCATCGTACGACTGCGGCGGTGACCGAGGATCTAGAAAAATTCCGGTTTAATAAAGCGGTCGCGCGTATGTACGAGTTCGTCAACGCGCTCGGCGACACCAAGGCTGTTGGCGCCGATGGGCAGTGGGCGCTGCGCGAGGCTTTGGAGACGCTCGTTCTGCTCATGAATCCGATGGTGCCGCATTTGGCGGAGGAGTGCTGGCAGACGCTCGGGCACACAACCCTGGTGGTGCACACCGCTTGGCCCAAGGCGGACCCCGCGCTGACGCGCCAGGACACTGTGACCATTGCGATTCAGGTGGACGGTAAACGGCGCGACGAGATCGACATGCCTAAGGATGCGGACGCGAAAACGGTCGAGGCGGCCGTTCTGGCGCGCGATATGGTCGCGAAAGCCATTGACGGGCGGCGCGTCAAAAAGGTCATTATCGTGCCGAACCGGATCGCGAACATTGTCGTGGAGCGCGCATGAGTAGGTTTCTTGGCGTGGCCTTCGTTGTTGGAGCGACGCTTGCGCTTGGCGCGTGCGGGTTCCGGCCGCTCTATGCGACTGGAACGACGCCCGACGGGATGGAAACGTACTTCAGCCAGGTGTTCGTGGAGCCCATTCCAGGACGCCAAGGCGTGCATCTTCGCAACCAGATGATGGACGCCCTGACGCCCGAAGGCACGCCTGGGTCTGCGGCCTACAAGCTCAGCATCAAACTTGAGGACGTGAAGGAAGGGCTAGCCATTCAGACGAACACGCAGATCACGCGTTACAACTATCGCCTGACCGCTCACTACGAGCTTCGGGACAATGTGTCGAACGAGGTTCTGGACAAGGGTCTCGCCCGCGCGATTGCGGCCTACAACGTTTCGCCGGATTCGCAGTTCGCAACACAGTCTGCCGAGCGCGATGCGCAGGAGCGTGCCGCGCGCGAAGTGGGCGAGGATATCCGCCTGCGGCTTGGGCTCTATTTCGAGCAGCGGTTCGGCGGTAAGTCTTAGCTACAGCCCCACATCCGTCTCGCCGCTAAGCGGCTCGCCACCTTCCCCCTCAAGAGGGGAAGGGCTAATCAATTGGGATGCGGGTCTCGTCATCATCAGAAGCCGATAAGCTCAGCGCGGCGCCGCCCAAGGCGTGGGTGGCGGCGCTTGTGTTTGGGTCGAACAGCGGGCTCGTACGCGAGAGGGCGGACCGGCTTGCGAAGTCGGTCGTCCCCGATATGAGCGACGCGTTTCGGGTGGCCGATCTTGGGGCCGATGTTTTGCGAAAAGATCCGGCGCGGCTCGGCGATGAGGCCGGGGCGATTTCGATGTTTGGCGGACGTCGCGTCGTGCGCGTGCGCGATGCGACGGACGGGCTTGCCGATTTGTTCGAGGGGTTTTTGAGCGATCCGGTTGGCGATTCCTTTGTCGTGATCGAGGCAGGGGAGCTGACCAAGACGTCCTCGTTGCGCAAGCTGTTCGAGGCGGCGAAGGCTGCTGGCGCGATCGAGTGTTACGACGACAAGCCCGAGGATGCGGCGCGGTTGATCCGTGAAACGCTCACCGGTGCTGGGTGGGAGGTTGAGGCCGATGCACTCGCCTATCTCGCCGATGCTTTGAGTGCAGACCGGCGGTTGCTTCGAAGCGAACTTGATAAGCTCGTCACCTATCTGGGCCCCGCGCAGAAGGGCGTGAAGCTGTCGCGGAACGAAGCCGTCACGCTGATCGGCGACAGCGGGGCGGTTGAGATCGACGAAATCGCAGATGCCGTGGTCGCGGGGGATCTGAAGCTACTCGACCGGCTGATCGTGAAGGCGGCCGAGTCGAACGTGTCGTGGACGGGTGCGGTTGGGGCTGCGCTCCGGATGTTTCAACGGCTTGGGTCGTTTGCCGAAGGCGGCGGCGGACCGTCGTGGGGGCGGTCGTCCTACTACGAACAGCGGATGCAGGCGCAGCTCTCCGGCTGGGATCACGCGCGGTTGGTCAAGGCGATGCGGCTGCTCGCGGAGGCAGAGGCGCAAACGCGGCTCACGGGGTTTCCGGAGGCCGCGATCGCGCAGCAGGCGTTGACCGAAGTCGCGATATTGAAGGGACGAGGCTGAACTAATTGAGCGCGCCTTCGTGAGGCAGCGCATCGACAGCACTATCAAAGGCGATGAACAGGGTGCAAGGCTCCGCGCTCAGGCATTCGGCTTTGTGGGGCAGCTTCGCGGGTCCGTAGGCGTAGCTGCCTGCGGCCAACGTCGCGGGCGCTTGACCTTTGTAGGTCACCCGAAGCTCTCCCGTGACCAGGATCATTCGCTCGGCAGAGGTGTGGGCGTGGGGCGGAATCACATACTGCGCGGGTACACGGAGGAAGACGTCCGCGCCAGGCTTTGTGGGGTCACCATGGAGGATCGCGATCTCGCAGCCGGCAGGAAATATCTGTGGGCAGGCGCCCCATTTGAGGGCGGGGTCCGCCGCGGCGAGCGCGAGCGCTTGCTCGCCGGTCGGCGCCGATTGTTCGCATGCGGCGAGTGCTACGCCCACAAAAAGCAGGATGCCACTTGTTTTCATCTGAATCTTCCTTGCTCGAAACTCGTTCGTGTCGGGGAAGCTGCCAGGTGAGCGGCATGTGCTCCAGTTCAGAAACTGAAGCTTGGCGATACAGAAAATGAACCGGAGGCGTTAGCGGCGGCCGCCCAATTTCTCGCAGAGGCCGTCGAGCTGTTCGAGGGTTTTGTAGGCGATGCGGAGTTCGCCGCCTTTGTCGCCTTTGTGCGCGATGTTGACGTTGAGGCCGAGCGTGGTCGCCATCGACTGTTCGAGCGCGCGGGTGTCGGCGTCCTTACCGATCGTGCGCTTCTTTTTGCCTTTGGCTTTGCGGCTGCGTTCTTCAGCCTCGCGGACGTTGGCGCGGCCTTCGATCAACTCCATAGCCATCGCCTCGGGGTCCGGCGCGCCGACGAGCGTGCGGGCGTGGCCTGCCGAGAGTTTGCCTGCGAAGATGTAGTCCTGCACCGTTTGCGGCAGCTGAAGCAGGCGCAGCGTGTTGGCGATGTGGCTGCGGCTGCGGCCGATGGTCTGGCCCAGCGCCTCTTGGGTGTAGTTGAACTTCTCGGTCAGCTGGCGATAGCCGCGCGCTTCTTCGATTGCGTTCAGGTCGGCGCGCTGGATGTTTTCGATGAGGGCGACTTCAAGCGCCTCGGCATCCGTGAAGGCGCGGATGACGACCGGCACTTCGTGCAGGCGCGCCTTTTGCGCGGCGCGCCAGCGGCGTTCGCCCGCAACGATCTGATATTCGTCGCTTTGGCCGGGGACTGGGCGGACGATGATCGGCTGGATAATGCCTTTATCGCGAATCGAGGCGGCAAGTTCCTCCAGCTGCTCGGGATCGAAATGGTCGCGCGGCTGGAACGGGTTCGGCCGCAACAGCGCAATTGGCAGCGTGCGCGGGGCGCGCGCTTCGGCAGGAGCGCCGGGGGCCGCGGGCTGATTCGCGGGCGGCTTCAGTTCGGGGTTGGCGCTCGCGGCCAAAACCTCCGATTCGACTTCGCCCAAGAGGGCGGAGAGACCGCGCCCGAGGCCTGCAAATTTCTTGACGGGTGTCATGCTGCCTTACGGGACTTTTCGCGTTGAATCATTTCGCCAGCGAGCTTGATGTAAGCCTGACTGCCCGCGCTCTTGAGGTCGTAGAGGAGGGCCGGCAGACCGTGACTCGGTGCTTCAGAGATGCGTACGTTGCGAGGTATTATCGTTTGGTAAACTTTCTCACCAAGGTGTTTACGAACGTCTTCGGCCACCTGTTCGGAGAGGTTGTTGCGCTTGTCGAACATAGTGAGAACAACGCCCTGGATTTCGAGCGCCGGATTCAGACTGCCTCTTACCAGATCAATGGTACGTAACAGCTGGCTTAAGCCTTCGAGCGCGAAGAATTCGCACTGCAGGGGAACGAGCAGTCCGCTCGCCGCAGTCATCGCGTTGATCGTGAGCAGGTTCAGCGACGGCGGGCAGTCGATCAGGATGTAGTCATAGTGCGTGAGCTTCGTGACGTCGGTCGAGATCGCGGTCGATTCGGACTTGTCGCCCGTGTCGGCAAATTTGTGCATGTAGGTGTCGAGCGAATCGCGCAGGCGGAACGAGCGGCGCGGCACGCCGACAAGTTCCATCTCGGCGCCAGCAAGCTCCGAGGTTGCGGGAATCACATGCAAGCCCGGGATCTGAGTCGGCACGATCGCTTCGTGCAGCGGGGCGTGGCCGATCAGGACTTCGTAGATCGAGACCGAGCGCTGATGTTTCGAGATGCCGAGGCCCGTGGAGGCGTTGCCCTGCGGATCGGCGTCGATGACTAAAATCTGCTTGCCGACCGCTGCCAAAGCCGTGCCCAGGTTGATCGCCGTCGTGGTTTTACCGACGCCGCCTTTCTGGTTCGCGATGACGATGACACGCGTCTTTTCGTGCCGCGCGCGGCGCGGTTCTAAGACGGTTTCGGGGACCTGCGCCAAGGGGTCAATCCTGTGACTCGCACTACAAATCCCGAGGGGTCGGACCGGCTCGGGATGGGGGTGGCGACAAGTGTCCAGGATTTGGTTGCAAGGGTCAATTCGTCGTTGAGCGATCTCCCCTTGAGAAACAGGGCGATTGTGTCAGGCCGGCAGAAGGGGTGGGCTAAGGCCAGCAGGCGGTCCAGCGGGGCCACGGCGCGGGCGGTGACGACGTCAGCCTTGAGCCTCATGTCCTCAGCGCGCGTGGGGTGGACCTCGGCTGATGCGCCGGTGGCCACAACGACCGTCTCCAGGAAGCGGCATTTCTTTTGGGTCGATTCGACGAGGTGGACCTTCAGGCCGGGGCGGTCGGCGAGCAAGATCGCAAGGACCAAGCCGGGGAATCCTGCGCCGCTGCCAAGGTCAACAATGGTCTTCGTTTGCGGTGGAATCAGGGGCGCTAGCTGCGCGGAATCCAGGATGTGGCGGCGCCAGATGTCGGGAATGGTCGAGGGGGCGACCAAGTTCAGCCGCTCATTCCATTCGGTCAAAAGGTTAACGTAGGTGGCGAGCCGGTCCAACGTTTCACGTGAGACTTGCGTCTCGAAAGTAAATTCAGACGGACCGTACGCTTGGCCGCTCACGCAACCTGCCGGGTGCGAGGCTTGATCTTGAGCAGTAGGGCGGTCAGGGCGGCCGGGGTCACGCCCTCGATGCGGCCCGCTTGGCCGAGGGTGGCCGGGCGGATGCGGGCGAGTTTGGTGGCGGCTTCGGTCGAGAGGCCAGCCACGTTGGCGTAGTCGAGGTCGTCGGGGAGCGTCAGCGATTCGTCACGGCGGAAGGCTGCGATGTCGGCCGTCTGGCGGTCGAGGTAGCCGCTGTAGAGCGAATCAGCTTCGAGCTGATCGAGCACGGCGGAGGGGATCGAAGCGAGCTCGGGCCAGAGCTTTGTCAACTTCGCCCTTCCCGCTTGCGGGTGTGCGATGAGGTCGAGGGCGGAGCGGCGTTGGCCGTCTTGGTTCAGCGCGATGCCTTCGCGCTTTGCAGCAGTAGGCGTGATCGTCAGTGCACTGAGTTGTTGGCGCGCTGCATCGAGCGCCGCCATCTTCGTTGCGAAGGCGGCGCTGCGCGTGGTGCTTATGCAGTCGAGCGAGATGCCCATCGGCGTGAGACGCTGATCGGCGTTGTCGGCGCGGAGTGTGAGACGGTACTCGGCGCGCGAGGTGAACATGCGATAGGGCTCGGTCACGCCGCGGGTTACGAGGTCGTCGATCATGACGCCGATATAGCTTGAGGCGCGGTCGAAGATGGTGCCCTTCCCGCCGCCTGCGATCAGCGCGGCGTTCAAGCCCGCCACCAATCCCTGCGCACCCGCTTCTTCGTAGCCGGTGGTGCCGTTGATTTGACCCGCGAGGAACAGGCGCGGGAGCTTCTTCAGTTCGAGCGTGGCGTGGAGTTCGCGTGGATCGACGTAGTCGTACTCGATGGCGTAGCCGGGGCGGACCATGGCAACCTTTTCGAGTCCCGGCATGGTCGCCAGGAAGTCGCGCTGGACCTCTTCGGGCAGCGACGTCGAGATGCCGTTCGGGTAGACTGTGTCGTCATCGAGGCCTTCAGGCTCGAGGAAGATTTGGTGGTTCTCGCGTTGGCCGAAGCGAACGACTTTGTCCTCGATCGACGGGCAATATCGCGGGCCGGTGCTTTCGATTTGGCCCGAGTACATCGGCGCGCGGTGAAGGTTTGCTTTGATGATCGCGTGGGTCGCTGGCGTGGTGCGGGTGATACCGCAGCGGACCTGAGGGTTCGAGATGCTCTCGGTCAGGAACGAGAACGGCACTGGCGGGTCGTCGCCCGGCTGCATCTCGAGCGCGGCCCAGTCGATGGTGCGGCCGTCGAGGCGGGGTGGCGTGCCGGTCTTCAGGCGGCCGAGTGCCAGCCCTGCCCGTTCCAGCGTGGCGGACAGTCCGAGCGCAGGGGCTTCGCCTACTCTACCCGCTGGGATCTTGCGTTCGCCCATGTGGATCAGGCCGCGGAGGAAGGTGCCGGTCGTCAGAACCACTGCACCGGCCGCGACACTGCGGCCATCCTTTGTGACTACCCCGACCACACGACCATTCTGCACGATTAGATCGTCGGCTTCCGCCGCGATCAGGGTCAGGTTTGGGTAAGCCGCCAGTTCGGCCTGCATATGGCGGCGATAGAGCTTGCGGTCGGCCTGAGCCCTGGGGCCGCGAACGGCGGGGCCTTTCGAGCGGTTCAGTAGGCGGAATTGGATGCCGGCGGCGTCGGCCATGCGGCCCATGACGCCGTCGAGGGCGTCGATCTCGCGGACCAGGTGGCCTTTGCCCAAGCCGCCGAAGGCCGGGTTGCAGGACATTTCACCGATGGTCTCGATCTTGTGCGTGATGAGGGCGGTCTTCGCACCCATACGGGCGGCGGCCGTCGCGGCTTCACAGCCGGCGTGCCCGCCTCCGATCACGATGACATCGAAACGCTCGCTCATGGGGCGCAGGCGATACAGCAGCGGAGGCCTATGAGTCAAAACTCAGCACACGGACGGATGCACGTGTCGCACGTGAATCCGTTTCATGTGAGTCCTGCCGTTTCATGTGAGTCTTAACGAGTCAGAGCGTGTGATTGATCGGCTATTTGCCAATGCAGAACTCTCGAAAAATCACGTCGAGCAGGTCCTCGACATCGACGCGGCCGGTGATACGGCCGAGTGCTCGTGCCGCGATACGAAGATCTTCGGCTGCGATGTCGAGAGCCTTCGCCTTGTCGAAGCGCGACAGTGCGGCATGCGCATCGGCGAGCGCTTCGCGATGGCGGGCACGTGTCATCGGCATCGACTCCGATCCGCCGGCACGCGCGACGACCTGTTGTTCAAGCCATGCCAGCAGCGCGCAGATACCTTCGCCGGTCTTTGCCGAGATACGCATCGAATGCAGTGGGGCCGCAACGGTTTGCGCTTTCGCGCCGGGGACATCGCACTTGTTAAGTACGATCGCGTCGCCTGAAACGAGTTCCGGTGACACACGTGAATCATTAACGAACTCAGCCGCGTCGAACACGCCGAGACGAATGTCCGCATGCTGAGCTTTCGCTTTGGCGCGGCGGACACCTTCGCTCTCGATCTCGTCTGTCGTGTCCCTGAGTCCCGCCGTGTCGATCAGCGTCACGGCATACCCGCCGAGATCGAGATCGACTTCGATCGCATCGCGCGTCGTTCCGGGTATTGAGGAGACGATCGCCACGTCACGCCGCGCTAAAGCGTTGAGCAGCGAAGACTTGCCTACGTTCGGAGCGCCGAGGATCACGACGGTGAAGCCGTCCCGTACGATCTCGCCCCTTCGGTCATCCGCGAGGTGTGATGCGATCTCATTGCGCAACTTGGCAATGCGGGGCTGAACGCTCTTTGCCAGATCGTCCGGCAGTTCCTCATCGACGAAGTCGATCGCAGCTTCCAGATGGGCCAGCGCGCGGACGAGTTCGCCGCGCCAGCGCTCGTATTGCTCCCTCAGGCCGCCTTGGAGTTGACGGAGCGCTAGGCGGCGCTGTTGCTCGGTCTCGGCGTTGATCAGGTCGGCCAAGCCTTCGGCTTCGGTGAGATCGAGCTTGCCGGCCATGAACGCTCGGCGGGTGAACTCGCCGGCGTCCGCGGGGCGGAGCTCCGGTAGCTCCGCAAGGCGGCGGGTCATTGCGGCGATCACCGCGGGGCCGCCGTGGAGGTGGAACTCCGCCGCATCCTGGCCCGTGAAGCTGCGCGGCCCTTCGAACCAAAGCACCAAGCCGCGGTCGATCAAGGTGCCGTCGCCGAGGCGGATGTCGCGTAGCGCGGCGCGCCGGGGCGTTGGCACCGGTGCACCGGTTAGTATCTCGACAGCGTACTTCGCCGCCTCGCCGGACACACGGAACACGCAGACACCCGCGCGCCCTTTCGCCGAGGAGAGGGCGAAGATCGTATTCCGGCGTTCCATGGTGCTCTAGCTGCGGGGCTTCGGGCGATGGGGCGGCGGCTCTTCGTCCCGGGTGGTGCGCGACCCGGCGCCACCGGTCGCCGCGCGCATGATGTTCTGGAAGGCTTCCATGCCTTGTGCGCCCCAGGGGGCCCAGTTCTTCAGAAGCTGCTGGGGGTCGGTCATCGAGAGCCCCTGCATGACCCGGCGCTGGACCTCACCCATGACTTCGGCCTGGAGAGGTTCGACGTCCGGCAGACCCATATAGGCCCGCGCTTCGGCAGGTGTACAATCGACTTCAATTGTGATTTTCATCGCCCCGCTTGGCCTTCCGCTTGCTGTTGTCGTCGCATCGACCTTAGCGCGGTACGGGCCTTAAGTGCAGCACCTGCTTTCGTGACCCTCAGCCGCCCTCTAGGGAGCCGCCGCCCATGAATATGCTCGCCCAATCGACGAGCCCGTATCTGCTTCAGCACAAAGATAACCCCGTGCACTGGCGCCAGTGGGGGCCGGAGGCTCTGGAAGAGGCGCGTGCGCAGAACAAGCCGATCCTGCTGTCCGTCGGTTATGCGGCTTGTCACTGGTGCCATGTGATGGCGCACGAGAGCTTCGAGAGCGAAGCCACGGCGGCGGTCATGAACGACCTTTTCGTCAACATCAAAGTCGATCGCGAGGAGCGTCCCGACATCGACGCGATCTATCAGACCGCGCTCAACATGATGGGCGAACAGGGCGGCTGGCCGTTGACGATCTTCCTCACGCCCGCGGGCGAGCCGTTCGGCGGCGGCACCTACTTCCCGCCCGAGGCCAAGTTCGGCAAGCCTGCGTTTCCCGACGTGCTGCGCGAAGTCGCGCGCCTTTACAGGGAGAACGGCGAGCAGGTTACGAAGAACACGACGACGCTCCGCACGGGGCTCACGCAGTTGTTCGAGTCCAACCGCGGCGGACAAGTGCTCGACCCGACGACGCTGGAGCTTGCGATGAAGCGGCTCTGCCAACAGTTCGATGTGTTTCATGGCGGCCTTTTGGGTGCGCCGAAGTTTCCGAATGTGCCCGCGATCGAGTTAATGTGGCGGGCGTATCTCAACACGTCGATGCCGCAGTTCCAGCATGCCGTCGATATGACGCTGATAACGATGTGCCAGGGCGGCATCTACGATCATCTCGGCGGCGGCTTCGCGCGCTACTCGGTCGACGAGCGCTGGTTCGTGCCGCACTTCGAGAAGATGCTCTACGACAACGCGCAGATGATCGACATTCTGACGATGGTCTGGCTACAGAACCGCAATCAGACGCTTCGCGGCCGGGTCGAAGAGACAGCCGGATGGGTGCTCCGCGAGATGCTGGCCGAGGGCGGCGCGTTCGCGTCGTCGATCGATGCCGACTCGGAGGGCGAGGAAGGTAAGTACTACGTTTGGAGCGAGGCTGAGATCGACGCGTTGCTCGGCAAGGACGCGGAGTTGTTCCGTCAGGTCTACGATGTCCGTGCGGGCGGCAATTGGGACGGCAAGAATATCTTGCACCGGTTGC
This sequence comes from Micropepsaceae bacterium, assembly GCA_046153995.1. GTDB lineage: Bacteria > Pseudomonadota > Alphaproteobacteria > Micropepsales > Micropepsaceae > SZUA-430. Next base: position 20,705 of record JBJXEH010000326.1, on the reverse strand, counting down.
GCACGCCGGTACCGCTGCCGGCGGTGCAAGAGGGCAAGCTGAACGCGTTGCGCGAGAAGCTGTTCCTCGCGCGCGAGAAGCGCGTGAAGCCCGGCCGCGACGACAAGGTGCTCGCCGACTGGAACGGGCTCATGATCTACGCGCTGACGCAGGCCTCAGACGCGTTCGGGCGCGCCGATTGGCAAGCGGCCGCAGTGAAGGCCTTTTGGTTCGTCGCCGATACGATGGGCAAGGACGGGACACTTTCGCACAGCTGGCGCGCGGGCAAGACCGGGACGCCCGGCATCGCCGACGACTATGCGAATATGGCGCGCGCCGCGCTCGCGCTCTTCGAGATCACCGGTCACCCGCCGTATCTCGAAAAGGCGCTTCTTTGGACGAAGACTCTGAACGAGAAATTCTGGCGCACCGACATCGGCGGCTATGCGTTGACGCCAGCCGACGGCGAGGGGCTGATCGTTCGCGTGCGCACGGCGATGGATGGCGCGACGCCGTCGGTCAATGGAACGATGATGCACGTCCTCGTCCGTCTGAACGCGTTGACCGGCGATGCGGACCATGCCGAACGCTTCAGTGTGATTGCGCAAGTTTTCGGCGACGACGCGCGGCGGCAGGTCGTGTCGGCGGCGACGCTCTTCAACGGCTTCGACTTCGTGCTTCGCGCGCAGCAGATCGTGATTGTGGGGCAGCGCAACGAGGCCGGCGTCAATGCATTTCGCGACGTGTTTCGCCGCTTGAGCGCACCGAACAAAGTGATCACTATCGTCGCACCGGGCGAGGCGCTTCGCCCGAACCACCCAGCGCAAGGTAAGGGTCAGCTCAACAACCGGCCGACGGTCTATTTCTGCGCCGGTGAAACATGCTCAGCGCCGATTACCGATCCCGGACAGCTTGAGGGTGTGCTGAAGCTTCGGGTCGTGAACGACGGGCCGGCGACGGCGCGGTTTGCGTAAATTGTGATCGCTGCGGTTCGTAATTGGTCCGCGCGAAACGATACGAGGGTTCGATGACGAAAGCGATCAGAATTGAGCGCGCAGGCGGCGCCGATGTTTTGTCGTTCCAGGACGTGGCGCTCAAGGCGCCTGGTGACGGTGAAGTCCGCGTCCAGCATACGGCGATCGGCGTCAACTTCATCGACATCTATCACCGCTCCGGCCTCTACAAAGTGCCCCTGCCCTCGGGCCTTGGGCTTGAGGCGGCCGGCGTGGTCGAGAGCGTCGGGCCGGGAGTCGCGCGGTTTCGCGAGGGCGACCGGATCGCCTATGCGTCGGGACCGATCGGGGCTTACAGCGAAGCGCACAATGTGGTTGCGAACCGGGCCGTGAAGATCCCCGATGGGGTCAGCGACGACATCGCGGCGGCGATCTTGCTCAAAGGGCTCACCGCGCATTTCCTGCTCCGGCGGACGTACAAGGTAAAGGCGGGTGACACGATCCTGTTTCACGCGGCGGCCGGCGGCGTCGGCATGATTGCGGTGCAATGGGCGCGGTCGCTTGGCGCGACCGTGATCGGCACGGTCGGCAACGACAACAAGGTTGAGTTGGCCAAGCGGCTTGGATGCCATCACGTGATCGTCTCGTCGCGCGAAAACATTCCGGCGCGGGTGCGTGAGATCACAGGCGGCAAGGGCGTGCCTGTCGCCTACGATTCCGTTGGCCGGGACACGTTCATGGCGACGCTCGACTCGCTTGCGCCGCTCGGTCTCTTTGTCAGCTTTGGCAACGCGAGCGGACCCGTGCCGCCGTTCGACGGAGCGCTCCTGGCGCAGAAGGGGTCGCTCTACTTCACGCGGCCGACGCTGATGAATTATGTGACGACACCCGAGGAACTCGATGCCGGTGCGGGCGAACTCTTCGACCTGATCGCGGGCGGCGTTATCCGCCGGAACGAACCGAAACGCTTCCCGCTTGCTCAGGCGGCGGAAGCTCACAAAGCGCTTGAGAGCCGGCAGACCACCGGTTCGCTGGTTCTGATTCCTAACCCGGATTAGGCTCTTCAGGTCAGGCGCAACAGCAGGTCGACGATCATGCGGATCGTGAGTGCCAAAGCGGCGGCGCCGGTGGCGAGTGCCGCCCGCTGGTTTTGGATCTGCGAGCGGTTCAAGGCGACGATAATTCGATTCAAATCACCCGCGGTGATCTCTTCATGGTGCGAGATACGCCGATAGCGATTGCGGCTGGCGTTGAACCACAGCAGCGCAGCAGCGACCGATAAAACGATGGTCAATACGTCGAAAAACAGCAGCATTACTATTCGGCGGCGGCCGCCTTGTCTTTGCGAAGGTAAATTGAGTTTTTCGGGCGTTCGAAGACGCGGTTGATCATGGGCACGAACGCGTCGAGCGGCATCGACTTGAACGCCGGGTCGAACGAGTTCTGGTCGTAGAGGTGGCAGAACTGAGCACAAGGTTCGAAGTGTGGATGCCCGCGGAACTGGTCGCGCATGTTCCGGTCTAGACCTAGGTGGTGGAAGAAGTAGTAGCCTTGGAACATCGCGTGCCTTTCGACGATCCAGTGGTTTTGCTCCGACACGAAGGGCTTCACGATCGCAGCTGCGATGTCGGCGTGGTTCGCCGGGCCTAACGTGTCGCCGATGTCGTGCACGAGCGCGCAGACGACGTATTCTTCGTCTAGGCCCGCTTGGTGAGCGCGCGTCGCTGTTTGGAGCGAGTGTTCGAGGCGGTCGACGGCGTAGCCGCCGCAGTCGCCTTTGAGCAAATTCAGGTGGGCGACAATGCGGTTCGGAAGATCTTTTTGGAACGGGGCCGCGGCTTTGACGATGATGCCCCAGTCCTCCGCGGTGCTGTCGATCATCGCGTGGTACTTCGCTTGCTCGTGAGATTTTCCGTCCATCGTTGTGGCTCCAAGAATTTCACATTGGGTTTAGCGTGACCTGACTTCGCTGCTTCGTCAAACTGGATTGTTTGACCGGCGGGCTAAAAGGCGCGAACACTCGTAAAACACGCGGAGGATCGAAATATGGCCGGGAAACTTCAGGGACGCGTCGCCCTGGTGACAGGTGGCGCGCGGGGACTTGGGGCGGCATCGGCTGCGGCGCTGGCTGCTGAGGGTGCGGCGGTGTTGGTCACCGACGTGCTTGATGCAGACGGCGAGGCGACGGCGGCGGCAATCGCATCGAAAGGCGCGCGCGCGGGTTACATGCACCATGACGTTCGCGACGAGGGGCAGTGGCAGGCTGTCGTCGCGGAGGCCGAGCGGCGGTTCGGCGGGCTCGACATTTTGCTCAACAACGCCGGCATCTTCTTCTTGAAGCCGATGGCGATGACGAGCATCGAAGAGTTCCGCAACATGCAGGCGATCAACGTCGAGGGCGTGTTCCTCGGCATGAAAACCGCGATGGGGGCAATCAGCAAGCGTGCGTCGCAATGGGCGGGCGGCGGCTCTATCATCAACCTGTCGTCGGTTGCCGGGTTGGCGGGTGCCGCATTTGCTGTGCCCTACAACGCGTCGAAAGGGGCGGTCCGGTTGATGACCAAAGGGGCGGCGCTTGAATGCGCACAGCTCGGTTTGAAGATACGCGTGAACTCGATCCATCCTGGCGTGATCGAGACGAAGATGGGGCAGCAGGTTCTCGATGATCTCGTTGCCGCGGGCGGTGGCGGGGCCAACGAAGTTCGCGCCAATGCGATCGCGCTGCATCCGCTCGGTAGGCTGGGCGTACCCGCCGACATCGCGAGCGCGGTCGTGTTTTTGGCGTCGGACGACGCTGCGTTCATGACGGGTTCCGAGGTCGTCGTGGACGGCGGAATGACCGCGCGCTGAACTTACTTTAGGCGCAGACGCCAGATGCTGCCTTCGTCCTGGTCGGTTGCGACATAGATCGAGCCATCCGGCGCTTGTTCAACGTCGCGGATGCGCTCGTCGAGTTCGATGCGTTCCTCATTCGTGACCTTGCCGTTCTCAATCGTCAGACGGACGATGCCGGGCGTGCCGAGGCTCGCGATCAGGAGGTTGTTCTTCCAGGCCGGAAACATCGCGCCGGTGTAGAAAATCATGCCGGACGGGTTGATCGCCGGGTTCCAAGATTTGACCGCGTCGGCGAGGTCTGGGCGGGTCGTGGGTTTTGGGATGTCGCGGCCGTCATAGTGCTCCCCCCAACTGACCAACGGCCAGCCGTGGTTCTTGCCGGCTGCCGGGCGGTTCAGTTCGTCGCCGCCGGCGGGGCCGAACTCGATCGTCCAGAGTGCGCCGGTGAGGGGGTCGATCGCGGCACCTTGCATATTGCGATGCCCGTAGGACCAGATCTCGGGCTTCGCATCGGTCCGGCCAACGAACGGGTTGTCGGTGGGAACGGTGCCGTCGCGGTTGATGCGGATCACTTTGCCCAGGTGGCTTTGGAGGTCTTGTGCGGGGTCCAACTTTTGCCGGTCGCCGGTTGTCAACATTAGCCGCCCGTCGCGGGCGAAGACGATGCGTCCGCCGAAGTGACCGTTGCCGGTGACCTTCGGGAGTTGGCGGAAGATGACCTTCACCTCTTCGAGGCGGCCCGTCCCTAGCTTCGCGCTCGCGAGCGCGGTCGAGGTGGTTCCGTCCTCACTGCCCTCAGCGAAGGATAGATAGATCGTCCGGTTCGTTTTGAACTCAGGGTCGAGGGCGACGTCGAGAAGGCCGCCCTGGCCCCTGACGCGCACGGCGGGCACGCCTTCGAGCGGGCCTGAGAGTTTGTTGTCCTTTGGGAGAATGCGAAGCCTACCTTCTCGCTCAGTCACCAGCAGGCGGCCGTCGGGCAGGAACGCGAGGCCCCACGGATGATGGAGACCGGTCGCAAGTTCTTCTACAACGATGCTACCAGCGCTGGTTGGGACGCTTTTCGGTGCGGCGGGATCGCTTTGCGCGCAGGAGGCCGTGAGGGCCAACGCCGCGAGGGCGATGATTGTGGCGTGGAGATGGGACATCGGGAAACTCCACTTGGGGTGAATTAGCTGCGGGATTGGAAGCCTTTGCAGCGCACGTAGGTGCGGCGCCATTCGGGAATCGCGATACCACCGGGCTTCGTTTCGATATGGATCGTTTCAGGCGTCGCTTTCGCATTGTCGTAGTCGCGCATGCGAAGCACGAATTTCTTGCCCTCAACGCGGGCGGTTTCGATTTGCCAGTCAGCCACGGAATCGAGCGGCAGCTTCACCGGTTTCTTGGCGGCGAGTTTGTCCGCGATCGCAAAGCTGTTCCAGCGGCTGATGCGGAACTCGGCTGGGCCGATCAGCACGAAGAAAAGATACTGGGTTTCTTGCACATTGCAGCGGTCGCCGGTCTTGGCGGCGTGGCGTTCGTCGATGAAGAACGCTTCGTCGCCGGGCAGGTCGGCCGCCATGAATTTCAGCGCTGCGTCGTCGAGTGCGATCGCCGCGCGGTCGGCCGCCTTCTTGCAGCGCTTGAAGACCATCACGTCCACGTCGCCGCCTAGCGATGCGGAGGAGCGCACGCGGTACATGATGTTGTTGCCGTCGGGACGGAAGCGCCAGGCTTCCTCGTTGAACGCCAGCGAAACGATGCCGTTTGCTTCCGTGGCTGCGGTGATGGGGCCGCGTGCGGTCGCCTCCGTGCCGTCGTCGGCGAAGGCGACGCCGCCCGTACGCAAGAACTCGAGCACCAGCGTGGTCGCCCCAGCCGGCGGGGCCGTCGTCGAGCAAAGCTTGTCTGCGCTGACGTCGGTCGACACACCGCTCCACACACCTTCGAGGAAGGTCTGCCGTTCTTGGGAGATGCCTTCGGCGTGAGCCGCGGAGGCGAGTGTCAGGGAGAGCAAGGCTGCGAAAACAGAGGAGGCGCGCATTGGGTTCCCGGTTGGCTTGGCCCTAGTCCCGAGCGCTAGACTAGCGGACAAAAGGCCCGGACGGTAGGACCGGGCCTTTGCGCATGTTTACGTGTTCATCGCGTCGAAGAATTCGCTGTTCGACTTCGTGCTCTTGAGTTTGTCGAGCAGGAATTCGATCGCATCCGTTGCACCCATCGGATTCAGGATGCGGCGGAGAACGTACATTTTTTGCAGCGTGACCTTGTCGGTCAGCAGCTCTTCTTTGCGGGTGCCGGACTTCAGGATGTCGATCGCGGGGAAGACGCGCTTGTCGGCGACTTTGCGGTCGAGAATGATTTCCGAGTTACCGGTGCCCTTGAACTCTTCAAAGATGACTTCGTCCATGCGCGAGCCGGTGTCGATCAACGACGTCGAGATGATCGTGAGCGAGCCGCCTTCTTCGATGTTGCGGGCCGCACCGAAAAAGCGCTTCGGGCGTTGCAACGCGTTGGCGTCGACGCCGCCGGTCAGCACCTTGCCGGAGGAGGGAACGACCGTGTTGTAGGCGCGGCCGAGGCGCGTGATGTTGTCGAGCAGAATGACGACGTCTTTGCCGTGCTCGACCAAGCGCTTGGCTTTTTCGATTACCATCTCGGCGACGGCGACGTGGCGGGTTGCGGGCTCGTCGAACGTCGAGGAAACGACTTCACCCTTTACGGTGCGCTGCATGTCGGTGACTTCTTCCGGCCGCTCGTCGATCAGGAGCACGATCAAGAAGACTTCCGGGTGATTGGCGGCCATTGCCTTCGCGATGTTCTGCAGCAGGATCGTTTTTCCGACGCGGGGCGGGGCCACGATCAGGCAGCGCTGGCCTTTGCCGATCGGCGCCACTATGTCGATGACGCGGCCGGAGCGATCCTTCACCGTCGGATCGTTGAGCTCCATGCGAAAACGTTCATCGGGATACAGCGGCGTCAGGTTGTCGAAGTGGACCTTGTGCTTTTGCTTTTCCGGGTCTTCGAAATTGATCTTGTTGACCTTGAGCAATGCGAAGTAACGCTCACCGTCCTTGGGCCCGCGGATCGGTCCATCGACGGTGTCGCCGGTGCGAAGCGCGAAGCGGCGGATCTGGGTCGGGCTGACGTAGATGTCGTCGGGACCGGGTAGATAATTCGACTCCGGCGCACGCAGAAACCCGAAGCCGTCGGACAGAACCTCGACCACGCCGATGCCAGTGATTTCGACTTCTTGCTCGGCGAGTTGTTTCAGGATCGCAAACATCATGTCCTGTTTGCGCATCGCGGAGGCGTTTTCGATTTTCAGCTCTTCGGCGAGCTCAAGCAGGGCTGCCGGCGACTTTTTCTTCAGGTCTTGGAGCTTCATAACGTCTTGAAGCGACATCGTTACTTACTTTCTTGGATGGGTAGGTTGGGAGAGTCGGTTTTCGGGCGGCGCCCAAAATCGATGCGTTCGTCGAGGAGGATGATCGTCTGGAAGCTGGTACGGCGCTGTTTGAGTGAGTGCCGGTCCGTCGCTGGCCTTGTCTGGCGCTTCGCGTTTCGCGCGCGATGCGGTGGCCCCGTTGGCGGACAATTTCCGGACGTTTTCGGAGACTGACCCACTATGTAGCGCAGCCGGGGAGCAGTGAGAAGAGGCTAACGCGACTAAATTTTCGGCAGGAAACGGGGCTTTCGCCGTTAAAAAGGTTTCACGACGACGAGTATGACAATTCCGGCCATCAGGACCGCCGGAACTTCGTTGATCATCCGGAAAAAGCGCTGGGACTTGGTGTTCCGGCCCGCCTCAAAGTCGCGCCGCCAGCGGCTCAGCATGCCGTGTGCGCCGGTCAAAAGGATCACCAGGAGCAGCTTTGCGTGAAACCATCCTTGCGCCCAGGCATCCAACGTGTGGGCCAAGGTTAGGCCTAGAACCCAGACTGCGATCATCGACGGGTTGATGATCACGCGCATCAGCTTGCGCTCCATCGTCTTGAAGCGTTCGTCCTCCGCGGTGCCGGGGGTCACTTCGCAGTGGTAGACGAAAAGGCGCGGCAGGTAGAGCAAGCCCGCCATCCAAGCGATGACCGCGATGATGTGGAGAGCTTTGAGCCAGGGATAGAGGGCGACCAGCGTCTCGCTCATGCGGCTTTCCTTTCGAGCGGGCATTGCCGGCACGAGGCAGGGCAGACGCGCGTACCGCCGGCGGGCTTCACGCCGTCACGTGTAGTTGCTTCTTTGACTATGTTGGCGAGGCCTTCGATGAAGCCCGGATGTGTGCCGACCGAGGGTGCGCGAATGTAGTTCATCACGCCGCTTTCGGCTGCGAGCTTTGCGTATTCGATATCGAGTTCGACGAGCGTCTCGGAATGTTCCGATACAAAGGCGATCGGGGCGATCACGATCGCCAGTCCCTCGGCCCCTGCCCGCTTGATCTCTTCGTCCGTGGATGGGCCGATCCATTTCAACGAGCCGACGCGGCTTTGGTAACAGACGCGCCAGTCGAGTTGAGGCCGCGCAAGTTTTTCAACCAAAGCCTTTGCGGTTTGCTCGACTTGGGCTTGGTAGGGATCGCCGCCAGTCACGACGCGCTCTGGCAGCCCATGAGCGGAGAACAACAAACGGAAGCGTACGTTCGGGGCCAGCGTCGCAATGCTCTCCGCGATCAGCTCAGCTTGCGCCGTGATGAAGCCGCTGTTCTGCGGGTAGCAACAGATCGTTGCCACGGGTGCCTTGATCTCGCGTGCGAGCCGGTGCCATTCGCGCAACGACGAGCGCGATGTGGCGGTCGAGAACTGCGGGTAGAGTGGCAGCAGCACGACACGGTTCGGACGGAAGCGGCGGACCTGCTCGACGACGTCGGATGCGCGTGGCGCGGTGTAGCGCATTGCGACGAAAGTTTCGAAGTTGATGCCCTCGTCGTTTGTGAGCGCGGTTTTTAGAGCTGAGGCTTGGTTGTAGGTTTGGCCCAGGATCGGCGATGAGCCACCCATCTTCGCGTAGATTTCGCGGGCGATCGGCGCACGCTGGCGCGATATCCACTTCGCCAGGGCCCATCGCATCGGTTGAGCGACCTGGATGATTGCCGGGTCGTTGAACAGGTTGAACAGAAACGGCTCTACGGCTTCCAACGAGGAAGGGCCACCAAGGTTGAACAAAACGACCGCAACTCTCATGAGCCGGCGGTCCGGAGGTGTGCGAGCCACACGAGCGCTGTCTTCGCGGCACCACCGCAAAGGCTCCAAGCCACCCAGTTTCTAAAACGATCGACCACGCTCAACCACGCTCAATACCAATTCAGTTATAGAGATATGAAATGATGTAGGAAGATGATTGGCGTGTGGAGAATTGGGACAAATAGCCTCTGCGCGTGGGTCCCCAAGGTCATGCCCAGGGGCCTATTTGATCCACATATGGGGATGGTGAACGCAAGCGCTGATATCTAGCGCACGAGCGTTTCGATGCCGGTGTGGAACGGATGTCGGAGCTCCGAGTTGTTCAAAGTTCGGGAGAATGCGTCTGGCGGCGCACGGGCCGTGGAGATCTTATGGTCTTGAATCGGGGCGGCTGAGGGACGGATTGGATCACACTTGCATCCAGGGTTTCTCCCCGGTCTTATCGGGTTTGTTACTCACAAGCGGGTCCCCAAGGTCACGTGCAGAAGCAGCGCAACGCGGGCATCTACTACCACCTTCATCTCGTGTCGGATTCAACCGGCGAGACGCTGAACGCTGTGGCGAAAGCCGCGTGCGCGCAATTCGATATGGGACATCCGATCGAACATGTGTATCCACTGGTGCGTTCGCGCAAGCAGCTGGAGCGGGCGATTGCCGAGATTGAGGGTACGCCCGGTCTCGTGCTTCACACGATGGTCAATCAGGAATTGCGCGAGGCGCTGGAGGCGCGGTGCCGCGAACTTGGGCAGCCGTCGGTCGCGGTGATCGATCCTGTTATGAATTTGCTTGGGTCTTATTTGGGTGCCGAGGTCAGTCACCGGCCAGGTGCGCAGCACGAGCTTGACGCGAAGTATTTCAAGCGGATCGACGCGCTCAACTACACGATGGCACATGACGACGGGCAGAGCGTGGAAACGCTTGATCGCGCGGATGTCGTCTTGGTTGGCGTGAGCCGGACGTCGAAGACGCCGACGTGCATCTACCTTGCCAATCGGGGCATCAAGACGGCGAACGTGCCGATCGTGCTTGGCGTTTCCCTGCCCGATCAACTTTTCACGATCAAGGGTCCGCTGGTCGTCGGGTTGCTGGCGAGTCCCGAGCGATTGATCCAAATCCGGAAGAACCGGCTGTTGTCGTTGAACGAGGATGCAGAGACGGACTACGTCGATCTCGATGCGGTAAGAGCTGAAGTCGCTTTTGCGCGACGGCTGTTTGGCGAGAAGGGCTGGCCGGTCATCGATGTGACGCGGCGGTCGATCGAGGAAACGGCCGCCGCGGTTATCGCTTTGCATTCGCGCGCTAGCCAGCCGGTCGAATGAACGGGATTGTTCTCGCTTCAGGCAGTGCCACGCGTCAGCGTTTGTTGCGGGCGGCGGGCATCGAATTCAGTGTCGATGTCGCGCATGTTGATGAAGCGTCTGTCATCGAGTCGCTGGTGGCGGAGAAGGCGCCACCCCGGGATGTCGCGGATTTGCTTGCGGAATTGAAGGCCACGAAGGTGAGCGCGCGTCATCCGCAGGGCTTCGTCATCGGTGCGGATCAAGTTCTAAGCGTCGGTGCCGAACTCTTCCGGAAACCAGAAACGGTCGCTGGTGCGCGCGAACAGCTTCGGCGGTTGCGCGGGAAGACACATGTACTCTCGTCGGCGGTCTGTGTGGCCCGTGAGGGTTCTGTCGTTTGGCGGGTGGTGCAGGAAGCGCGGCTGACGATGCGTGACTTTTCCGACGCGTTTCTCGAGAGCTATCTTGCGGACGCGGGTGAGGACATCTTGGGGAGTGTCGGTGCGTATCATGTTGAGGGCCTTGGAATTCAGCTCTTTTCCAAGATCGACGGCGACACGTTCACTATCTTGGGATTGCCGCTCGTGCCGCTCCTCGATTTCTTACGCACGCATGGCATGTTGAAGGCATGACGATTTCCGGCGCGGCAATGCTGGCGGGCGTAGCGGGTTGGCCGATCGGGCACAGCCTCTCGCCGGCGTTGCACGGATATTGGATTGCCGAGCACAAGTTGGATGCGGCCTATGTGCCGCTTGCGATCGCGCCGGATGGCTTTGCCGATGCGTTCAAGGCGCTTCCGAAGCTTGGGTTTCGCGGATTGAACGTGACTCTGCCGCACAAGGAGGCGGCGTTCCGGCTTGTCGATGAGCGGGACCAAACCGCGGAAGCGACGGGGGCTGTGAATACCGTCGTGTTTGAAGGCGGACGGGCACTCGGCCGTAACACTGACGTGTCCGGATTTGCCGCGTCTCTAAGCGAAGGTGGTGTGTCTTCGCTCTTTTCTAAGAATGCCGTCGTGCTGGGCGCTGGCGGCGCGGCTCGTGGTGTGATCGCGGGCTTGTTTTTGCTAGGTGCGGAGCATGTGCATTTGGTCAACCGCACGCGCCAGAAGGCAGACGTGTTGGCCGCTCATTTCGGCGCGCAGGTGACGCCACACCCGTGGGCAGCGTTGCCTGAGTTGCTCGCTTCGACACGGTTGCTCGTCAACACGACGAGTTTGGGAATGATAGGCCAATCGCCGCTCGAGATCGATTTGAAGCCGCTCCGGAGCGGCACCGTCGCGGATATTGTGTACAGGCCGCTCGAGACGCCGTTGCTGCACCAGGCCCGGATGCAAGGCCTTCGAGCGATCGACGGGCTAGGCATGTTGCTGCATCAGGCGAGACCCGGCTTTGCTGCTTGGTTCGGCGTCGAGCCTAAGGTGAGCGCGGGCTTACGCAAGCATCTCGTTTCCATTCTCGAGGGGCGGCGCTGATGTTGATCATCGGGCTGACCGGGTCCATTGGCATGGGCAAGACCGAGACCGCGAAGATGTTTGCGCGGCACGGCGTTCCGGTGTGCGACTCGGATGCGACGGTGCATGTTCTCTATGACAAAGGCGGGCTTGCGGTTGGACCGATCCGGGAGCTTTTTCCGGAGGCTGTGGTTGACGGGCGTGTCGATCGCGATCTGTTGGGACGCGCGGTGCTGGGCAAACCGGAGATGCTGAAGAAGCTCGAAGCTGTCGTGCATCCGCTCGTGGGAAAGGCGCAGCGCGAGTTTCTTGCGAAGGCTGCGGATTCCGATGCGAAGATGGCGGTTATTGACGTGCCGCTGTTGTTCGAGACGGGTGGCGAGAAGCGGGTAGACGTTGTGGTCGTCGTGTCTGCGAGCGCTGATCTACAGCGCAAGCGCGTGTTGGCCCGGCCTGGCATGACGGCGGAAAAGTTTGAGCTCATTGTGAAGAAACAAGTGAGCGACGCCGAGAAGCGCAGGCGCGCCGACTTTGTTGTTGATAGTGCCCAAGGGCTTGCGCATGCGGAGGTCCAGGTCGTTGCGATCATCGAGGCGCTGAAGCATCGTCCGGGCACAATTTGGACGGCGAATCAGCAACATGCGCGAGATCGTGCTGGACACGGAGACGACGGGGCTTGATCCGGCGCAAGGGCACCGGATCATCGAGATCGGCTGCCTGGAGCTTAGCAACGGTACGCCGACGGGCGCGCGCTATCACACCTATCTGAACCCCGAACGCGACGTGCCGGAAGAGTCGCGGCGGATCACGAATCTCACGACCGAATTCCTGGTCGACAAGCCGCTGTTTGCGGACGCGGTCGACGGGTTTCTGGAATTCATCGGCGACAGTCAGCTTGTGATCCACAACGCAGAATTCGATCTCAAGTTCTTGAACTCGGAACTCGCGCGCGTTGCAAAGCCAAAGCTCGATCCGGATCGAGCGATCGATACGGTGTTGATTGCGCGGCGGAAGTTTCCGGGGTCGCCGGCCTCGCTCGATGCGCTTTGTAAGCGCTTCAACATTGCGCTCGACGAACGCAAGTCGAAGGGTCACGGCGCGTTGCTCGACGTCGAGTTGCTTGCGCAGGTTTATTTAGAGTTGTCCGGTGGGCGGCAGGCGGCGTTGGAGCTTGTCGCGGCCGACGCTGCGGCGGGCAACGGAGCGAAGGTCACGCATCTGCCTATTCCGCCGCGGCCGAAGCCGCTGCAGCCGCTACTCACACAAGGGGAGCTCGACTTGCACCAGGCTGCGGTGGCAGGCCTTGGTGCAGGAGCGATTTGGCGGAACTAGACCGCAGCTTGCGGGGCTTGCGCTTTTTGCTGCGCGAGTTGTGCGCGGTAGAGCGTCATGAAGTCGATCGGATCGAGCATCAGGGGCGGGAAACCGCCGTCACGGGTCGTGTCGGCGACAACGCGTCGCGCGAACGGGAACAACTGGCGCGGACACTCGATTAGCAGGATCGGCTGAATGTTTTCCTGCGCGATATTCTTCAACACGAAGACGCCAGCGTAGACGACTTCGCACACGAAGATCGTTTGGGTCGCGGCCTTCGCGTCGGCGCGGATTCGGATCGAGACTTCGTACTGATCGATGCCGAGTCCGCGAGCCTGAACGTCGACGCCCACTTCGAGCGCGGGTTTTTGGCCCTGCAGGCTCATCGGGGCGGCGGGGTTCTCAAATGACAAGTCTTTAACGTATTGAGCGAGAACCTGGATTTGCGAGGCGGCGCCCGCATCCATTTGTTCGGGCGGAACGGTGCCGTTCGTGGGCGTGTCAGTCATTGTCAACCTTCAAGGAAAGAGGGCGGGTGGCTATCACGGCTTTGCGGGCACGCACAAGCAAATGTCATGGTTGCGGGCACGGTTGCACCGAAATTGGACACTGCCGCCCCTCGTTGTTTCGACGGCCGCTATGGACCGGAAAGGATTGTGGCTGTAGGGTTTATCCCCAGCGCGCGCCGTTCGTGGCCCCACCCTTTTGAAGGGCCCATGCGGCAAAAAGAGTTGGTGGTGCGCACTCCGGAGATGGTGGGTCGATGACCGGAACGGTCTTGGAATTGGTGATCCTGGCGGCGTTTGCCGCGTTCGTGTTCTTCCGCTTGTTCTCGGTTCTGGGCAAGCGCACCGGAAACGAGCAACCGCCGCCGTTCGATCCGCGACGGGTCGAGACGCGCCGGACGGCAGCTCCCAAAGACGACAATGTCGTCCCGCTGCCGCGCTCGCGCGAGATGCCGCCGCGGCCGGTCGTGCGCGACAGCGTGATGGCGAACGTCGCGCCGGGCTCTGCTTTGGCGGTTGGCGTCGAACAGATCCGCGAAACCGACCGCAGCTTCGATCCCGATGCTTTTGTCAGCGGCGCGAAAGTTGCGCACGAGATGATCGCGCGCGCTTATGCGGACGGGGATCGCAATGCGCTGAAACCCCTGCTCGGCGACGACGTTTACGCGAGCTTTGAGGCGGCGATTTCTGCTCGCGAAAAGGCGGGGCACAAGGTCGATTTCTCGTTCGTCGGTTTGAAACGGGCGAGCTTGGACGATGCGGGTCTGCGCGGCCGCATTGCGGAAGTGACCGTGCGCTTCGTCAGCGAGCTCATCAGCGCGACGCGCGATGCGGCGGGTGCGGTGATCGAAGGTGCCGCGGGTGTCGTGCGCGAAGTGACCGACGTTTGGACGTTCGCGCGCGATACGCGCTCTGGCGATCCGAACTGGAAGCTCGTCGCGACGGCTGCGGCCGCTTAAAAGCAACGCTTCATGCGCCTTTCTCGTGCGGTCAGCGCGGCGGTTTTGATTCTGACGGCGGGTTGCGCGCCGCTCAAGAGCGTGATCGGCGAGAAACCCGCTGACGAGCTTCGGTTCGAGCGCACGAGTTTTGCAAAGCTCGACGGTTGGACCGCGGGCGATCCGAAGGCCGCGCTCGCAGCGTTTGTTGCGTCCTGCAAAAGGGTGGTGAAGCGCAACGACGGGGACACGTTCGGCGGCGTTGCTGCTTACGGCACCGTCGGTGAATGGCGCGGTGCCTGTAGTGCTGTGCTTCAAACGTCAGGTGATGCGCGGCAGTTTTTCGAGGCGTGGTTTGAGCCCGTCATGGCGTCGAACCGTGACGAAGCGGTCGGGCTCTTCACCGGTTACTATGAGCCGGAGCTGGCGGGCAGCCGCACTGCTAGCGGCAAATTCACGACACCGCTCTACACGCGGCCGAGCGATCTCGTTTCGGTCGATCTTGGTACGTTTCGCCCGGCGCTGAAGGGCGAGCGGATTGCGGGGCGCGTCGACGATGCACGGCTGGTGCCATACGCGACGCGCGGGCAGATCGTGTCGGCGGGCTTGGGCGGCCGGTCGAGCGTGATCGCCTATGTCGACGATGCTGTTGGCGCGTTCTTCTTGCAGATTCAGGGTTCGGGCCGGGTGCGATTTCCGAACGGCGAGGTCGTCCGCGTCGCCTATGATGGGCAGAACGGGCATCCGTATACGGCTGTGGGCCGTGTGCTGGTCGAGCGCGGCGACGTCCGGCGCGAAGATATGTCGATGCAGCGGATTCGCAGCTGGTTGGCCGCCAATCCTGCGAAGGCCGACGCGCTTATGAACGAGAATGCCTCGTTCGTGTTTTTCAAGGAACAGCCGATTGCCGATCCGGCGCTTGGGGCTGAGGGTGCGCAGAGCGTTTCGCTGACACCGGAGGCGAGCCTTGCCGTCGATCTCAAGTTCCACGGGCTGGGCGCGCCGATGTGGATCGATGCGACGGCACCGGCGGAGGCTGGTCCGGACGTGGTATTCCGGCGGTTGGTGATTGCGCAGGATACCGGCGGGGCCATTCGCGGACCTGTGCGCGGCGATGTTTATTGGGGCGCTGGCAAACGGGCGGAAGAGATCGCCGGGCGTATGGCGCACCGCGGGCGGCTCTATGTGTTGTTGCCAAAGTCCGTCGCGGCGCGGCTGAACTGATCCTCATGGTACGCAAGCGCGATCTTCGCGAGGACGAGCGCGAATTGTGGGATCATGTGACACGGGACGTGCGGCGCGGCCGTGCGCGCGTCCCGAAGGTGTCTGCGAAACCTGCTCCGGTGGCAAAACCCTTTGCGAAGCCTAAGACCGTCGATGTGCCGGTACGTGCTGTTGCTGCGCTCCCGGCGAAGCGCCCTGTCCCGCCGTTCGGCGTCGACGGCGCGACGGCAGAGCGGCTCCGGCGCGGCAAGATCGAACCGGACGCGAAGATCGACCTGCACGGTATGACACAGGCTCAGGCGCACGCGCGGCTCGCCACGTTCGTGCGGCGGGGGCATGAGATCGGCAATCGGTGTGTTCTCGTGATCACCGGCAAAGGATCGCCGCTCGCGCTGGACGACGGCGGTGTGATGCCACAGCGGTCGAAGGCCGGCGTTCTGCGTACGCTGGTGCCGCTGTGGCTGGAGGAGTTGCGCGCGATCGTCACCGGCGTGCAAGCCGCGCATCAGAAGCATGGCGGCGGCGGCGCGTTCTACGTCTATCTCAGACGAAAACGCGCCTCCTAGTAGTCGCCCATCAGCGGGTCTTTGACCGAGTCCAGATCGAGCGCCGCGCGTTTGCCCGTGCTTGGCGGCGCAGGCTGATTGGCCGGCCGGATCGTAATCAGGAGCTGCGAACCTGCGCGCGAGGTTGTGATCTGGCTCTTCGGCACGCCTTGGCGGACGAGTTCGTCTTCGATCGCCAAGCGGCGGCGGTTCCAAACCTCGTCGGTCTCTTTGGGACCGAGTGCTACGGCGCGGATTTTAGCTTGGCGGGTGGTCTGCATCACTTGGCTTGCAGCCGACGCCAACGCGTTCATTGCGTCGCGGTTCAGGTTCGCTTTGCCCTCGAAGAAAGCGATGTGGAACACCGGCGCCGGACCGAGGCGTGGCGGTTGTGCGGTCGTCGTCGATGGCGGCGAGGCCGTGGTTAGCGGCGCCATCGACTTCGGCGGCTCCTGTTTCGGTACTGCTGGACTTTGGGCGACGCCCGGATAGCCCGGCGACGGTTGTGATGACGAGCCAGGCGATGCCGGGCCGCTGACGCCTGGATAGCCGTTGGCGGGGGCCGCAGGTTCGCTGACCGGCGGCTTTGCCGTTGATGGGGCAAGGCCGGGCGCTTGCGATGAGGTGCCCGGCGGCTGCGCGGCGTTGTCTGCGGGCGGTTGCGCGCCCGGCGGCGGTTGTTGCGCGTCCGACGGGACGTTCACCGGTGGGAGCAGGCCTGGGTCCTGTGGCCGGAACGACGAGCTACAGGCGCCGGTCAGCGGGCAGTAAAGGAACATCGCGAGGAGGCCCGCGATCGTCATCGCGATCAAGCCAACAACCGCCCATTGGAAGAAATTGTCGATCCCAGGGTCGGCGGCGGCCGCTGTCACGCCATGCGGTTCGTCGCAGCAGCGCGATGTGTCGCCGGGTTTTGCGTCAACGCCTTGGTAGCACCAGCTTGGGTACTCGCCGAGGAAGTAGCGGCCGTCCGCCGGTTTGTCGGCGGGCTTCTTCTCGATCAGCTTTCGTAGCGTGCGGTCTTTGCCCGAGAAGCCGCTAGGCGCGTCGCCGAACAGCCAAGCCAAGATGCCGCCGGGCGAGGCTATGATTCCGTCTTTCAGTTTGCCGCCTTCGTAGAGGAACGTCGCGTTCTTCGCCGAGGCTACGGTCACGGGTGCGCGGTCGAAGACGAAGCCGAACTGCTTCGCGATGCGGGAGATGTCGTTGTAGGGCTTAAGCCATTGATCGGCGCTCGATTTTTTCACGAGCGGGCGGATCATGGCCATGATGCGCGTCGATACTTTTCGCTCGGCTGCCGGCCAATTCAGCGCATCCTTTGCGGGGGCTGCGTCGCCGCGGCGGCCGATCAGCAGGTACTGCGTCGTGTTCTCGGGCAGGTCGGGCGCGCCGAACGAATAGACGTTGAGCAGTACGAGCAGCTTGCGTAGCAGCGAGACCATTTCGCCCAACGAGCCCGGCTGATCCCAGCCCTCCGGATCGCCTGGCGCGTCGAGCAAACCCGATGCGACGAGTGCGGCCGGTGCCTGAACGGTGTCGATGACGCGGGTCTGCTGTGCCGTCTGCAGGTAGATGCCGCCGCCGGAGCGATCGCCGCGCGGCTCCACGCCGGCACGGCCGACCTTCATCATCTGCATCATCTGGTCGGAGCGGCAGAGCTCTTCCAAAATGCGCAGCGGATTGCGCGACAGTTCGACGGTCGAGTTCTTTAGATCGGGGCGGATCAAGCGGCCGCGGTATTGTTCGTCTGCGTGCGCACCGACATAGATGCGCGTGAGGAAGCGCGTATAGATCTTTGCTTTGTCTTCCGGGCTTGGATCGGGTCCGAGTTCCTTGATCGACGTGTAGGTTTGCAGGAACTCGTCGATGTAGTCAGTGTGCGCAACGAGGACGTAGCTGGTCGGCATGCAGACCTGGGCGAAGACCTCGAACTGGCCGCTCGCGAGTGCTTTCAGCGTCGCGCCGTCGGTTTGCGTAATCGAATTGTAGAAAGGTACGACCGCGTAATTCGCTTGGCCTGCTGCGACCGCTTCAAACGACTCGGCGACAGTGTTGCGGAAAATGAGATGTGCGACGCTCTTTGGATTGAGCAACTCGCGGGCGGCCAAATAGGAATGGCCCCCGTCACTCTCAGGGAAACATACAAAGAGGTTTCGCTCTGGCACCGGCGACCCCAACTGGTGCGCCTACCGTGAATCCGGGGGGAGGATTCGACCCGATGGCGCTGCTCTGCTGGGGAAGAAGCTAACGCGATTCGTTGGGGAGTTCTAGGTTTCTCAACACGTTAGAGTGGCTTTTTATTCGTTTATCTGAACTCTCCCGTTGGGTGTGCGTATGCGTTACCTCGCGTCAAAGTATGAAGCGCGAGAGGTCGGAATTCTTGGTCAGAGCCCCGATTTCGCGGGTCACGAAGTTGCTGTCCACAATGATCTTCGCGCCTGCGCTGTCGGGGGCGTGGAAGCTTACCTCTTCGAGCACTCGTTCCATCACAGTCTGCAACCTGCGCGCGCCGATGTTTTCCACGGTCGCATTTACTTCGGCCGCGGCGTCGGCAAGCGCGTCGATCCCGTCTTCGGTGAATTCGAGGGACACACCTTCGGTCGCCATGAGCGCCTTGTACTGTTTGATGAGGCTTGCCTCCGGCTCGGTCAGGATGCGGCGGAAGTCGTCGCGGGTGAGCGCTTGCAGTTCGACGCGGATCGGCAGGCGGCCTTGCAGTTCGGGCAACAAGTCAGAGGGTTTGGCCGTGTGGAACGCGCCCGAGGCGATGAACAGGATGTGGTCGGTTTTCACCGGCCCGTGTTTCGTGGACACGGTGGTGCCTTCGATCAGCGGCAGCAAATCGCGCTGCACGCCTTCACGACTGACGTCGGCGCCGCCGCGGGAGCCTCCTTCGCGGACGCAGATCTTGTCGATCTCATCCAGGAAGACGATGCCGTCGTTCTCCACCGTCTTGATCGCGTCTTGGACCAGCGCTTCGTTGTCGATCAGCTTGTCGGATTCTTCGGCGATCAGCGGTGCGTAGGCGTCGACGACTTTCATCTTGCGCAGCTTCTGGCGGCCGCCGAACGCTTTGCCGAATAGGTCGTTCAGGTTGACCATCCCGACGCTGGAACCCGGCATGCCCGGGATGTCGAATTGCGGCATCGTTGGTGTGTCGGCTACGTTGAGTTCGATCTCTTTCTCGTCGAGTTCGCCTTCGCGCAGTTTGCGGCGGAAGGTGTCTTTGGTGGATTCGGCGGAGCCGGCGCCGACCAACGCTTCGACGACGCGGTCTTCGGCTGCCCGTTCGGCACGGGCCTTCACGTCTTTGCGGCGGCGTTCGCGGGCTGTCGCGATGCCGATTTCGACGAGATCGCGCACGATCTGTT
This sequence comes from Micropepsaceae bacterium, assembly GCA_046153995.1. Taxonomy (GTDB): domain Bacteria; phylum Pseudomonadota; class Alphaproteobacteria; order Micropepsales; family Micropepsaceae; genus SZUA-430. Next base: position 1,148 of record JBJXEH010000326.1, on the reverse strand, counting down.
CGACGTCGCGGCCAACGTAGCCGACTTCGGTAAACTTCGTCGCTTCGACTTTCAGGAACGGCGCGTTGGCGAGGCGCGCGAGCCGCCTAGAAATCTCGGTTTTGCCGACGCCGGTCGGGCCGATCATCAGGATGTTCTTGGGCAGCACCTCTTCGCGCAAGTCCGGCGCCAATTGCTGACGGCGCCAGCGGTTGCGCAGTGCGATCGCGACGGCACGTTTGGCGGCTGCTTGGCCGACGATGTAGCGGTCGAGTTCGACGACGATTTCGCGGGGGGTGAGGACGGTCATGCCTGCACCAAAGAAAGAAATTTCACGCGAAGCCGCGAAGCCGCGAAGGAAGAACGCGAAAAGTCACCCTTCGGCGCGAAGCGCCTGGTCAACGATTGGTTGCGCGCCTGCGGCGCGCGAAGGGTAGCCCTACTTTTCGCGGCTTCGCGGCTTCGCGTGAAATTCTTCCTTCCTACTTTCACTTACAAACTCTCCAGCGTGATTTCGTGGTTTGTGTAGACGCAGATGTCGCCCGCGATTTTCATGGCGCGGCGGGCGATGTCTTCGGCTGAGAAGTCGAGCGGCAGGAGGGCGCGGGCGGCCGCCAGGGCGTAGTTGCCGCCGGAGCCGATGCCGATGAGGCCGTCTTCGGGTTCGACGACGTCGCCGGAGCCCGAGAGGATCAAGCTCGTTTGGCTGTCCGCGACCGCGAGCATCGCTTCGAGCCTGCGCAGGTAGCGGTCGGTGCGCCAATCTTTCGCGAGCTCGACGGCGGCGCGCGTCAAGTTGCCGGGATAGGTTTCGAGTTTGGACTCCAGCCGCTCGAACAGTGTGAAGGCGTCGGCGGTGGCGCCAGCGAAGCCCGCGATGACTTTGCCTTGGCCGAGGCGGCGGACTTTACGCGCGTTGCCCTTCATCACGGTCTGGCCGAGGCTGACCTGGCCGTCGCCCGCGACGACGACCTTGCCGCCTTTGCGCACCGACAAAATCGTCGTCCGGCGCCAGATTTGAGCGTCTTTTGCCTCGTCAACCATTCGGGAGTGCCTTTTCGCGCATACTTTCGACACCTGCTATATGACGGCGGACCTCTCGTTCGCAAAGGGCTTGAAAGGCTGATTTCCATGCGCAAGGCCAGCGTCGATCGCAAGACGCGCGAGAC
>JBJXEH010000325.1:0-2926 GCA_046153995.1 Micropepsaceae bacterium | reverse complement strand
TGATCGCCTTGTCGCGCGGCCAACCCTTCGCGTGCAGGCCGGTATCGACCACTAAGCGCATCGCGCGCAGCTGCTCGTCGTTCAAGTGGCCGAACATCTGATACGGGTCCTTGTACATCCCCATCTCGCGCCCCAACCATTCGGCATACAAAGCCCAACCCTCGACATAAGCCGTATTGCCGCCGAACCGCATGAACTTCGGCAAGCCCGCATTCTCCTGCGCCAGGCTGATCTGGAAGTGGTGCCCCGGCGCCGCCTCGTGCACGTAGAGCGTCTCCATCCCCCACATCTTGCGCGACGCAAGATCGAATTTGTTGAAGAAGAACACGCCCGCCCGCGCGCCGTCCGGCGTCCCGGGATTGTAGTAACCCGCGGCCTGGCTCTGCTCCAGATAGTCGGGCACCGGACGGATCTCGAGCTTCGTCTTCGGCAACAGCGAGAACGACTGCCCGATCACCGCATCCACGCGCTTGGCGATCTCGCCATAGCCCGTTTGAATCTCAGCGGCCGACTTCGGTTCGAACTTCTTCGCGGTCCGCAAATGGGCAAAGAACGCATGCAGCGTACCCTTGAACCCAACCGCACGGCGCACCTGATCCATCTCCTGCCGGATGCGCGCAACTTCCTTCAACCCAAGCTCGTGAATCTCGTCCGGCGAAAGTTTCGTCGTCGTCTGCGTCTCGGTAAGGAACCGGTAAAGCTTCGCCCCGCCCTTCATCGAGCTGAGGCCCACGCCCGCACGCGCCGCCGGCAAGTACTCGTTCTTCACGAACGTGCGCAACCGCTCGAACGCGGGCACGATCTGCACCGAGAGCATCTGCCGGTAAGCCTCCGTCAAACGCGTCTTGTCGGCAGCGGAAAACGCAGCCGGCATGTCCTTGATCGGCTGCCAAAACGGGCTCTTCTCGACACCCTGGGCAACAAGATCGTCGAGCTGCGGCAGCATCAATCGCATCGTCAATTTCGACTCGACAACGCCCGACGCGATCCCTTCCTTCATCCGCGCGATACAGCGGTCCAGATAGGCGGCGAACCCCGCCATCCGCTTCAGCCCGTTGTCGTAATCTTCGACAGTCTGAAACCGCGCCGCCGACTTGCCGGAGCTGACGTCGGGATACTGCACGTGCAACCCGTTCAAATGATTGAGCGGCCGCACGACGTTCAGCGCGACGAATTCCGGCGACAGCCCGTCGATGCTCTGCTTCGTCTGATAAGCGAACACGTCATAAGCGATTTGGTCTTGGGGCCCGAGCGCCGCGCGGTCGACCTGCTGAATGCCGCGCATGTCGCTCGCCGCATCCCGCCGGGTCTGCTCGACATAGGCGTCGGAGATATAGTCGCCGAACTCCGCCGCATACCGCTGATCGCCGCGAAACAACGCCCCGATCGGATTGAGCTTCAGCGAAGCCTCGTCGCTGTCCGCAAACAACTTCTGCAACGCCGCCGAACCGCCAGGCGAAGCCTCGGCCGCCTCCTCCGAAGCCGACACGACAACATCGTCAACACACCCGCCAAGCATCAACGCAAGCGAAACGGCAACCGCAGCAAATTTCCGGAACAGCATCATCAAACCCCATAAAGTCGCCGGCAGACTGCGAAGATTGCCGCCCCTTGGCAACAGCCAATTCCATCACGTCCGCGTCACCATCGGGTCCGATTTTTCATGTTGGGAAGCAAACCCGCCAACGACTATCCTCCCCCGCGGAGACTCGAACAGCATGGCGAAGGCCTACCAGTGTGACGTAGCGATCATCGGCGGCGGCATCGCGGGCGTCGTCACGGCGTTGCAGCTGCTCGACGCCGGTAAGCGCGTCGCCATCTTCGAGCGCGAGGGCGAGAGCCGCTTCGGCGGCTCAGCGCTGGAGGCGTTCGGCGGCATGTTCTTCGTCGACAGCCCGCAGCAGCGCCGCATGAAAATCGCCGACAGCGTCGAGAAGGCGTTCGACGATTGGAAAAGCTTCGCCGAATTCCAACCCGGCGAAGTCTGGCCCGTCATCTGGGCCAAGCACATCGTCGAACGCGCGACTCCCGACGGCCATGACTACCTGAAGAAGTTCGGCATCCGCTGGATGCCCGTCGTGATGTGGGTGGAACGCGGCCAGACCGCGCGCGGCAACACCGTCCCTCGCTTCCACCTAACCTGGGGCACCGGCCATCACCTGATCACGCGCCTGATCAAAGCACTGCGCACCCACAAAAACGCCCGCGAAAAACTCGCGCTCTGTTTCAACCATCGCGTGGAGCGTATCGACATCCACAACGCGAAGGTCTACGGCCTCGGCGGCATCGTTATGGGCGGCGAGGAGTTCAAGTGCACGGCGGACGCGGTTGTCGTCGCGGCCGGCGGCATCGGCGGCGACTTGGCCAAGATCCGCAAACACTGGTCGCCTGTCGAAGGCATCAAGCTGCCCGGAACGATCCTGCTCGGCACGCATCCGGGCTCCGACGGCCGCGCGCTCGATGCGGCGAAGGCGGTCGGCGCAAAGCTCACGAACTTAGGCCGCATGTGGAACTACGCCGCCGGCATCCGCCACCCGCGCCCGCAATGGGCGGACCACGGCGTCAGCCTGGTGCCGCCGAAGTCCGCACTCTGGGTGGACGCGAACGGCCGCCGCCTCATGCCGCCGATGGTTTCGGGCTTCGACACGCTCGACCTCGTGCAGCGCGTCGCGGCCGCCCCGCACGGCCACACCTGGCAAATTCTGAACAAGCGCATCGCGCTCACCGAACTCGCAGCCTCCGGCGCAGACTGGAACCCGGCGCTGCGCGACCGGCGCATCATCCGCTTCGTACTCGATATGCTGATGGGCAACCGCTGGCTGGTCGACGACCTCACGACAAACTGCCCCGACATCGTCACCGCCGAAACGACGACCGAGTTGGTCGCCAAAATGAACACGCTGAAGCCCAAGTCGAAGCTCGACAC
>JBJXEH010000324.1:0-4655 GCA_046153995.1 Micropepsaceae bacterium | reverse complement strand
TCGTGATCAATTCGCCCGGCGGTTCGCCCGTGCAAGCAGCACTCATCCACGACCGCATCCGTGCACTCGCAAAGGAACGCGGCATTAAGGTCATGACGTTCGCCGAAGACGTCGCGGCCTCCGGCGGTTACATGCTGGCGCTAGCCGGCGACGAAATCTATGCGCACCCGAACTCGATCGTGGGCTCGATCGGTGTCGTCTCCGCAGGCTTCGGTTTCGAAAAACTGATCGAAAAGATCGGCGTCGATCGCCGCGTCTATCACGCGGGCGAACGCAAGGCGATGCTGGATCCGTTCAAACCGGAAGACCCCAAGGACGTCGCGCACCTGGAATCGCTCCAACGCGAAGTCCACGAGAGCTTCAAACAAATGGTCCGCGACCGCCGGGCGAACAAACTGACGGCGGACGAGAAAGACCTCTTCTCCGGCGCGTTTTGGACCGGCGCCAAAGCGAAGGAGATGGGACTGATCGACGGCCTCGGCGACCTGCGCACGATCTGCCGCCAAAAATTCGGCGACAAGGTGGAATTCCAAGTCATCACCCCGCGCCGCCCGTGGTTCAGCCTCGACACCTTCACCAGCCGCAGCGATCACGAACCGCGCGCCGACTTCGCGACCGGCATGATCGCGGCGCTCGAAGAACGTGCGCTCTGGTCCCGCTTCGGGCTATAGATGCGCATGGGCCTGTTCACGCTCTTGATACTCGCAGCCATAGGCGCGCTGATCTATTTCGGCGTCAAAGGCCGCATGGTGCGCCTGCGCGAAGAATTCGCCGAAGCACTCCGCCGCGCGCAAGGCAAGCGCGCCGAGAAACTGCCCAGCGAAAGCATGGTCGCGTGTCCCACCTGCGGCACCTACGCAGCGGCGGGCCAGCAGAAGAATTGCGGTAAGCAAGGGTGTCCGTACGCCTAATCGTCTCGCCGATAGCTTGACCCCCATGGTCGCGCTCTCTAGCTTCCGCCGCTCACTTTGCGACCCCACCGATGACCGCCCCCGACCGCTCGTTCCAAGGCCTGATTCTAACGCTCCAGCACTATTGGGCCGACCAAGGCTGCGTGCTGCTCCAACCGTTCGACATGGAGATGGGTGCGGGCACGTTCCACCCGGCGACGACGCTCCGCGCGCTCGGACCGAACCCTTGGAAGTGCGCGTACGTCCAACCCTCGCGCCGCCCGAAGGACGGCCGCTACGGCGACAACCCGAACCGCTTCCAACGCTACTACCAGTTCCAGGTGATCCTGAAACCGTCGCCCGACAACGTGCTCGACCTCTATCTGGGCTCGCTCAAAGCGCTCGGCATCAACCCGGACGAACACGACATCCGCTTCGTCGAAGACGACTGGGAATCGCCCACGCTCGGCGCCTGGGGCCTCGGCTGGGAAGTCTGGTGCGACGGCATGGAGGTGACGCAGTTCACCTACTTCCAGCAGGTCGGCGGCATCGACTGCCGCCCTGTCTCCGCCGAAATCACCTACGGGCTCGAGCGTCTGGCGATGTACGTCCAAGGCGTCGATAACGGCTTCGACCTCGCCTACAACACGATGAACCGCCAGTCGCCGGACTTCATGCGCTGGGGCGACGTCTATCATCAGAACGAAGTCGAACAATCCGGCTTCAACTTCGAACACGCCAACACCGACGCGCTGTTCCAGCACTTCAAAGACGCCGAAGAACAATGCAAACGCCTGCTCGCCCGCAAAGTAGGGCGAAGCGCGGCACACCCCGACTGGCGCCACGTGCTCCCTGCCTACGAGCAGTGCATCAAAGCCAGCCACGCGTTCAATCTGCTCGACGCAAGAGGCGTCATCAGCGTCACCGAACGCCAAGCCTACATCGGCCGCGTCCGCGCCCTCGCGAAAGAGTGTGCGCAAGCCTGGATCGAAAGCCCTCAAGGCATGACCCAAGGCGCCGGCATGAGCGGGATGCGGTAGCGCGATGCCCCAACTCCTCCTCGAACTGTTCTCCGAAGAAATCCCAGCCCGCATGCAAGCCGCCGCCGCGCGCGATCTCGAACGCCTCGTCGTCGGCGGCCTCACCGACCGCGGCTTCTTGAACGAAGGCGCACGCTCGTTCGCGACGCCGCGCCGCCTCGCGCTCGTGATCGAAGGCCTGCCCGCGCAACAGTCGGACGTGCGCGAAGAACGCAAAGGCCCGAAGGTCGACGCGCCCGACGCCGCGATCCAAGGCTTCCTGCGCTCGACGGGCCTGACGAAGGAACAACTGAAAATCCAAAAGGACCCGAAGGGCGACTTCTACCTCGCGATCACCGAACGCAAAGGCAGGCCAACGCCCGCCGTCCTCGCCGAACTGATCCCGGACGTCATCAAGCCGTTCCCGTGGCCGAAGTCGCAGCGGTGGGGCAGCGGCGAACTCACCTGGGTGCGCCCGCTGCACGCGATCGTCTGCACGTTCGACGGTGAAGTCGTGCCGTTCGAAATCGGCACCGTGAAGAGCGGCAACAAAACCCGCGGCCACCGCTTCTTGGGCAACGATCCATTCGAAGTGCGCCGCTTCGACGACTACGTCGACAAGCTGAAGCGCGCGCACGTGATCCTCGCCGCCGCCGACCGCAAAGCGCAAATCCTGCACGACGCCAAGCAACTCGCTCACGCGCAAAACCTCGAACTCATCGAAGACGACGGCCTCGCGGATGAAGTGGCGGGCCTCGTCGAATGGCCGGTGCCGCTGATCGGCCAGTTCGATAAAGGCTTCCTGGACGTGCCGCAGGAGATTTTGATCTCCACCATGCGCGCGAACCAAAAGTACTTCGCGCTGAGGGACCCCAAGACCGGCAAACTCGCGAACAAGTTTGTCGTCATCGCGAACATGATCACGAAGGACGGCGGCAAAAACGTCGTCGCCGGCAACGAACGCGTGCTCCGCGCCCGCCTCTCCGACGCCAAGTTCTTCTGGGATCAAGACCGCAAAACCAAACTCGAAGCTCGCGTCCCCGCCCTCAAGGACATCGTCTTCCACGCCAAACTCGGCACCCAGGCGTCGCGCGTAGCTCGTGTTGCAGCATTGGCGAGTGAGATCGCTCGCATCATCGGTGCAGATGACAAGTTGGCTTACCGAGCCGCAGTACTATGCAAAGCGGATTTGGTCTCCGGCACCGTCGGCGAATTTCCAGAGGTGCAAGGTGCCATTGGTCGCTACCTCGCGTTGGCGGACGGCGAGCCAGCCGAAGTTGCCGACGCACTGCGCGATCACTACAAGCCGCTGGGAGCCAGTGACAGTGTCCCCATCGCTCTAACGAGTATCGCGGTCAGTCTAGCCGACAAGATCGACACGCTTGTTGGTTTCTTCGCGATTGATGAAAAGCCAACTGGCTCGAAGGATCCGTTTGCGTTGAGGCGGGCGGCGCTCGGCGCAATTCGCACAATTATTGATAACCAGCTACGTGTTGGTCTGATCCAGATCTACTTTAGAGCCTTCATCAATGTTGCAATGGAGCTCGCGCGTTCGAATTTTGAACATCGTCAGATAGCGCTGACATCGCTAAAACAGGTCGTGCCGCACGCAACGTTTGAAGCGATCCTGAAAGAACACTTTATCGCCAATCAGCGTTCAGAAGCTGAGGCAATAGCAAACAAGATTGGTGGGTCAGGCTACGAACTTCAGTTTGTTTTCCTAGAGTTTATGTTTGATCGTCTCAAAGTTGTTATGCGAGACAAGGGCGTCCGACACGATCTGATTGACGCAATTTTTGCGCTCAATAATGAACAACAAGCGGAAGATGACCTCACGTTGGTAGTCCGCCGCGTCGAAGCGCTGCAAAGTTTCCTCAAAACCGAAGACGGCAAAAACCTGCTCGCGGGCTACAAGCGCGCCCTCAACATCCTGAAGATCGAAGAGGGCAAGGAAAAGAAGAAGGACGCGAAGTTCCAGGGCTTCTCCGGCAAACCCGACGTCGCCTTGCTCGAAGCGCCGCAAGAAGTCGAACTCTTCAAAACGCTCGCGATCGCGAACGACCTGATCGCATCTGAGGTCGCCCAAGAACGCTTCGAAGAAGCGATGCGCGCCATGTCCCGCCTGCGCGCCCCCGTCGACGCCTTCTTCGACAAGGTGACAGTCAACGCCGACAACCCGAAACTCCGCGAAAACCGCTTGAAGCTCCTCAGCGAAATCCGCGACGCCATGCACACCGTCGCCGACTTCTCGAAGATCGATGGGTAGCTCCGCCTCCAGAAGAATCGTCATGGCCGGGCAAGTGAAGCGCGACCCGGCCATGACGAATTTGTTTGGCTGACAGCCCTCACTCCCCGCACTTAAACGGGATCACCTTCTTCACGGTCGTTGTCGCCACACCCTTGCCGATCAGCTTCGCGGAAACTTCGATCTCGTCGCAGCCTGTGTCGTACAGGAACAGCGGCGCGTGGAACTTCGTCGCCTCGTCGTAGATCGACACCTCCATCGTGCGCTGTCCCACGATCTTGCGCTTATAGCCGCGCGCGGTGATCTGCACCTTCACCTTGCCTTGCGGCACGTCCTTGCCCACGACCTCGACGGTAACGAGCGTGAAGTTCGATGGCGCGCCCGCGCCGCCTTCGCCGATGATCGTGTTCCAGAGCGTGTTCTCGCCGCTCGCCAGAATATCGTCGGAGAACGTGCCCGACCCCTCGAAGTAAAGCTGCGCTCGGATGGCGGCGATCTTCG
>JBJXEH010000323.1:0-3693 GCA_046153995.1 Micropepsaceae bacterium | reverse complement strand
CGTGCGGCCGCAATCCCTTGCCGCGCTGAATGCCGACGGGGTCGGTTAAGATGGCGTGGACGAGCTCGATGTCGGGATGCTTCTTCAAGAACGTGTCGAGTTCGGTCAGAGGGTCTTGTTGTTTTTTCGGGTCAAGCATGAGCGAGGTGGTCCAACGTTTCACTGAGTGCGGTTACGAGACGATCGGCATCAGCCGCCGCCGTCGCGGGAGAGATCAAGATCATATTGTGAAACGGGGTGATCATTACACCCCGGTTAAGAAGAGCCAGATGGATGCACTTTTCGAGGCTGTCGTTAAAGGCGGCTTCGGCTTGCCGCCCCGTTCGCGGCGGTTTCGCGCAGAACTGGAATTCGACGCGGGCACCGAGTTGGGTCACGGACCAGGGTAGCGCGCGATCGACGTGCTCATCGTCGCGCAGGTGTTCGGCGAGCGGAATCATGTGCGCGTAAGCCGCGCCGGTCATCACGTGCGCGAGGTTCGCGCGCATAGCATGCATGGCGAATGCGTTCGCGGAGAGCGTCGTGCCCATGCCGGAGTGGCCGTGGCTGCCGGTGCTCACTTTGGCGCGGGCTTGTTCCATACGTGCGGCGACATCGGCGGTCACGCCGAAGACCGCGCAGGGGATGCCACATGCGACCGGCTTGCCGAGGACGAAGATGTCGGGGTCCAGATCGCGCGCGCGGGTGTAACCGCCGGGACCGGTCGAAATCGTGTGGGTTTCGTCGATGATGAGCAACGTGCCTGTTTTGCGGGTGAGATGGCGCAGCGCGTCGTGGTAGCCGGCGTCGGGCAGCACCATGCCGATGTTCGTCATCACAGGTTCGGCGATGACGGCTGCGATGTCGCCGGGGGCAAGTGCGGCTTCGAGGGCGGCGACGTCGTTGAATTCGACGACGCGGGTGGTGCTCGCGACGTCGAGTACGTTGCCGAGTTGGCCTGCGCGCGGAACGGTCTTGCCGCTTTCCAAGCGCGCCACCGTTTCTTCGACTGTGCCGTGGTAGCAGCCGTCGAAGACCAGGATCTTGTCACGGCCGGTGACGGCGCGAGCCCAGCGGAGCGCGTAGCGGTTCGCGTCGGTTGCGGTGGCGGCGACTTGCCAGAACGGCAATCCAAAGCGGCGCGCGAGTTCTTGGCCCACCCACACGGCATCCTCGCTGGGGAGCATAGTCGTGTACCCCCTGCCTGCCTGTTCGCGGATCGCGTCGGCGACGGGGGCGGGCGAATGGCCGAACATCGCGCCGGTGTCACCCAGGCAGAAGTCTATGTAGGCATTGCCGTCGGCGTCTTTGAAGCGTGCGCCGGAGGCTTCCGCGACGAACAGCGAATAGGGCGTCGGCCAGTCGGCCATCCAGTGCATCGGCACGCCGCCGAATAGCGATTTCTTTGCTTGCGCGGCGAGCGCCTTCGACTTCGGCGTTCGCGCGGTGAAGCGCTCCCGCTCACGCTCTGTCAGGCGCGCAATGGCGTCTCCGGTAAACGTGCGCGCTATGATTTCACCTCGGCTGCGCGTTTCAGGTCCGCTTCCATGAAGCGGCCCGCTTGCCAATAGTGATACGCCGCCCAAAGGTTGAACACCATCACGATCAGAAGCGTGTAGCGCAGCGCGTCCTGACCCAATTGCGGCGTCAACCCGTCGCTCATCGCGCCGATGACCAGCGAGCCTAATCCCATCCCGATCAGGTTGATGATGAACAAGAAGATCGCCGAGGCGACCGTGCGCATCCGGACGCCGACGAGGCTTTGCACCATCGCGATGGTCGGGCCCAGGTACATGCCGCCGGTGGCCGCCGGGATGCCGATCAAGAGGAAGACCATCGTTGAATCGTCGACCAGATAGATCGCGGCGCCGAACGGCAGGCCAAGCAAGAGCGCGATCGTGACAACGCGCGGCATCAGTTTCACGTCACGGCGACCGAAGAAGTCCGAGAGGAAGCCGCCTAAGAAAATACCGAAGCCCGTGCCTAGGCCGAAGACGAGCGAGAGGAACACGCTCATGTCGGCGGGGCTGAGCCCGTGCGAGCGCATGATGAAGGAGGGCCACCAGAGCACGCCGCTGTAGCCGACGATCGTGGTCAGCGTTGCGCCGGTCAGGATGTGGATCATCGACCGCTGCGAGAAGATAAAGCGGACCGTCGACCAGAACGGCGGCGCGTCGCCTGTAAGGGCGTGTCCGTCAGAGGCGCCGCGCTTGGGCTCCACCATGGTGAGCAGCACAAGAAGCGCGATCAAAAGGCCCGGCAGGCCCAAGGCATAGAACGCGTAGCGCCAGCCGTAGGCTTCGGCGATCTGCGCGCCGCCGTAGAGGCCGACCACGATGCCGAGCGAGACACCTTGCGAAAAGATCGCAAGCGCGGTGCCGCGATACTTCAACGAGAAGAGGTCGGAGATGATCGCGTGCGACGGCGGATTCGAGCCCGCTTCGCCCACGCCGACGCCAATGCGGTAGGCGACGAGCTGCCAATAGCTTTGGGCGGCGCCGCAGAGCGCGGTCATCGCGGACCACATCGCGGTCGCGGCCACGATCACAAGCTTGCGGTTGCCGCGGTCGGCGTATATCGCGATCGGAACACCCAATGTTGCGTAGAAAATCGCGAAGGCGGTGCCGTGTAGAAAGCCCAATTCCGTGTCGGTTAGATTGAACTCGGCTTTGATCGAAGGCAGCAGAATGCCGAGCAGAATGCGGTCGGCGTAGTTCGAGATGTAGACAAGCAGAAGCAGCACAAGGACATAGGCCTTGTCGAACGTCGAGAGATCGCGCGCGGGCGCAAGCGTGGCGGTGGCGCTGTCGGCGCTCATTTGGTCAAGCCTTCTTGTGCGTTTCCTCGACGCGGACATTGACCGATCGCATGGCGCTAAGCAATCTCGCGGCACCGCATATGAGGGAATACAAGCATGCAAGAGATGATGGTGGTTGTTGTGGTCAGTGGGATGGCGTTGCTCAGCGGGTGTGGACCCGCTTCAACATCGCATGACCCGGTGAAGCGGGGCGAGTATCTGGTCACCTTGGCGTCGTGCAGCGATTGCCATACGCCGGGCCACCTCTTGGGCAAACCCGATATGAGCAAGTTTCTGGGCGGCAGCGACGTCGGGTTCGTCGTGCCGGAGCTTGGATATTTTTGGGGGCCGAACCTGACGCCGGACAAGGAGACGGGGCTTGGTAACTGGAGCGAGGAGGAAATCTTGCTTGCACTGCGCGAGGGCACGCGGCCCGACGGGCGGAAGCTGGCACCAATGATGCCGTGGATGGCGTATGCGAAGCTCTCGGATGAGGATGCGAAGGCAATTGTCGCCTATCTGAAAAGCCTCGCGCCGATTTCGAACAAGGCGCCGGGGCCGATCGGTGCGAGCGAGACGCCGACGGCGGCGTATCAGCAGGTGGTGTTCCCGAAGCCTGTGGAGCCGGCCGCGCCACCTACCGACGCCGCACCGGCTGCGCCTGCGGCAAATTAGGTTTACGCGCTTCGCGTTCGCGCCTAGGTTCCGGCCCGCAATCGAGATGAGGCGGCGATGGCGGCGCGGCGGAAGTTCTACGGCTGGGGCAATGAAGATCAAGTCGTGGCTGAGGAGGAGGCCGTCTTCCTCGCCCGGCTGTTCGGGCAGAAGTTCGGCGCGACGCTGAAGCCGCCGCAAGCGGCGCCGAAGGTCGAGGATTTTGCTCTGCGCTCGCCGCGAGTCGAGCCAAAGGGCGCGGT
>JBJXEH010000322.1:0-6487 GCA_046153995.1 Micropepsaceae bacterium | reverse complement strand
CTTGGCGGCCTGGCGTTCCTCGTTGGGCTCACGCTGTGCGGCGCGGGGTTGATGATTGCGATTTCGTCCGGGCGGCTCACGCCGCCGGAGGCGCCTGCGCGGTTGTTCGGCGCGGCACTCGACACCGATCAGCGTGCGTGTTCGATCACAGCGCCCGACGGTTCGATTGCGTATGCAAACCCCGCTTGGCGCAAGACGTTCGGCGCCAGTTCGTCGGGCGGCGAGGTGTTGCCGGTTGCGGGTTTCTCCGGCGATGCGGAAACCGCGCAGCGGCTCTACCGTTTGGTGCGCGCGGCGAGTTTGAAGGAAACGCACGAGGAAGAGCTCAAGCTTAAGAACGTGGCCGGCAAATGGGTGCATGTCGCGGTCGCGCCGATCTCGAGCCTTGGGCACACGGTTTGGCGCATCACCGACACATCGCCGCGGAGGCCCGTGTTGCAGAGCGTCGATGCGGCGAAGCAGTCGGTCGTCGTACAGCTTCGCCCGTTTGAGCAGCCGCTGCTTGCCGGCGCCGACGTGCGGATGCCGAAGTTCATTCAGGATGCGCCGGTCGGCGTTGCGCTCACTGCCGAGGACGGCGTGATTTCGGAGTGGAATGCGGCGTTCGCAAGCCTGATCGGCAGCGAGGCGAAGAAGCTGAAAGACCGGCCGGTGTTCGATCTTCTGCGCGATCAGACGGCGCAGGAAACGCGGGCGCGGTTGACGTCGCTTAAACCCGGTGAAGTGTCGCGCGCGCCGGTCGATGTGCGGTTCAAGCCCGGCAACGAGCGGACGGCGCAGCTGTTCGCCAGCCGGCTGCACAACGAGAACGGCGGACCTGCGTACGCGATCTATCTGATCGACACGACCGGCCAGACGGCGCTTGAGACGCAGTTTGCGCAGTCGCAGAAGATGCAGGCGGTGGGGCAACTCGCCGGCGGCATTGCGCACGACTTTAATAACCTGCTCACCGTCATCAACGGCTATGCCGAGCTGCTGCTGCAGCGGCATCAGCCGGGCGATCCGTCGTTCGCCGATCTGAACGACATCCGCAATACCGGTTTGCGCGCGGCGTCGCTGGTGCGGCAGTTGCTCGCGTTCTCGCGCCGGCAGACGCTTGAGCCCGAAGTCGTGAACCTGACCGATCTCGTCGCCGATTGGTCGGTGACGCTGCGCCGGTTGATCGGCGACCGGGTGAAGCTGAAAGTGGAGCACGGGCGCGACCTGTGGCCGGTGTTCGCCGACCCGACGCAGGTGGGCAACGCGCTGATGAACCTTTCCGTCAACGCGCGCGACGCGATGCCGAACGGCGGCACGCTCGCCATCCGCAGCGCGAACGTCACGATCGGCGAGACGATGTCGTTCGGCCAGGTGCTGATGCCGTCGGGCGACTACGTGACGCTGGAAGTGGAAGACACCGGCCTCGGCATCGCGAAAGAACACTTGGGCAAGATCTTCGAGCCGTTCTTTACGACGAAGGAGAAGGGCCACGGCACGGGGTTGGGCCTTGCCTCCGTCTACGGCATCGTGAAGCAGACGGGCGGTTACATTTTCCCGGAATCCGAAGTCGGCAAGGGCACGACGTTCCGCATCTATCTGCCGCGTCATACGCCGGCGGCGGCGCCCGTGGTTGTCGAGCCCGAGAAGGCGCAGACCGCGCGCGACCTCACCGGTGTGGGCACGATCCTGCTGGTCGAAGACGAAGATGCGGTGCGCGATTTCGCGGTGCGCGCGCTCACCATGCGCGGGTACAAAGTGCTCGACGCGTGCGGCGGTGAAGAGGCGCTGGAGCTTGTGGCTGAGCATGACGGGCCGATCGACCTTTTGATCTCGGATGTCGTGATGCCGGGGATGGAAGGGCCGGAACTCGTGAACGAGATGCGCAAGCGAATGCCGGACCTGCGCGTGATTTTCATCTCCGGTTACGCTGAGGAATCGTTCCGCAACGCGCCCGACCGGCCGGAAGACTGCCTCTTCCTGCCCAAGCCGTTCAGCCTGAAGCAGCTGACGAGCAAGGTGAAAGAGGTTTTGGGCGAGGCGTAATACCAAGTGGCGAACGTTTTGACTCACGGTTGTCCCTACACATCGTCATGGCCGGGCCTGACCCGGCCACCCAGGGGAATTGCGCCAACGGTTCCACATCGCAGTTGAGACGCTGAGGCAGCGACCCTGGGTGGCCGGGTCAGGCCCGGCCATGACGACTTTTTTTTCGGTCGGGACATTTGCCGGTTGGTTCGCGTTTGAGCGCATGCCGTCCTTCGGTTTCGGCTTTGGCTCCCTCCGGAATCGCGGGGGTGGGGGTACCGGGGCGGAATTTCAGCGAACAACCCCATGTACCCGAGAGTTAGGCGGAAAAGGTGCGCGTTCCGGCCGATCCGGGTACACGCCGCCGGGCGTGAAGCCCGGCACCTGCGGCGACCTGCTTGCGTGACCGTAACAGCGTAACATCCGCGGAAATGAGCCGTTCCATGCGTAACGGGATGCGTCACGCGTGTACACACGGGCGGCGGCTTGCTCACCGGCAGGTTCTTCAGAAAGAGTGGATGGAGCGCTTTCAATAACGCGGCACCTTAGAACAAAAAGAGAACAATGTCAAGAGGCGACAGCGCCCGACACGTTGGAGGCGAGGAAACAGGTGCGCACCGCGATTGGAAGGGTGTGAGGTGAATACGTATCGTGTCACCGTATTTTGTTAGAGCAGGGCGCGCTCGATTTTGAGGCGTTCAAAGGCGTTTTGGAGCGTCACAACTTGATGGAAAAGTGGCGGGATTTCCTGGCCAAGGCTGGAAAAGCCGACCCGCTGGTCTAGAATGAGAGCATGACCGGTTCGCCGCCAAAGCCATATCCCGACAATACGGAAATCCTCACGCGAAAAGCCGAAGGACGCCGCGAGCGCGCGTCGTTGAGCTTCGCCGAAAAGCTGGACGCCCTAAAAGAACGCCTCGCTCCCATTGTAAAAGCGCGCGAACTTCGCCGCCGCCAGCGAGCAACCCCAAATTCGTCACGTGCCCCCTGAATTCAGGCGAGGAAACAGGTGCGCACCGCGATTGGAAGGGTGTGAGGTGAATACGTATCGTGTCACCGTATTCGGTGCCATGCTACAGTTCGACTTTGAAGGGACATACACGTTCAACTGGCAGAAGACGCGCGAACGTGCTGCGAAGGCTTACAGCGACGCGAAGAGTCTTTACAACGATAGCGCGGCCTGGTTGCAGCGACAATTCAGTGGGCTCTCCGGCAATTGTGAACGGGACAAAACAAAGTGCCACTGAAGTCAGCTAAGAGGTCTTGGAGGCGAACATGCTACCTGCTCGTATCGCATTGGTTATGCTGGGAGCTATCGCGGTCCTCGCGGTCCTCGCTCAGGATTCCAACACGAGATTTGGGTTCCCAATTTCTTACATTGTCTCTTTCTACGACGGTATCCTCGAAAGCGCACTCGGCTGGATTCCAGAGTCTCTTCAACATTCAAAGGTTGCACCGGACTGGCAGCCTTGGTGGAAGCAATACGTCGTTCTGCAGGCGATGCCGCTTGCATTATTCACTTTTGCTCTCGCCCGCGGCGAGGGTCATCGCGCCGGTCTCAGCATCGCATTCGGTATGGCTGGGTTCGCAGTCGGCTTTGCGGGCGGGCTTATTAGTCTAGCGGTCGGTGGAGGCGTTGCAGACACCAGACCCGCCAGCTTTGTAGTTGGCGGTGTGGTCGTGTCCGCACTGGCCGCCGTATCGGCGCTCCTTCTTCCGCAACCTCTAAAGAGCCTATTTTGGTATGCCGGTTCCCGCTTACTGGCGATCTTTGGCCTTGGGATCGCCGCCGCTGTCGTGGGTGGTTGGCAGCCTTAGGCAGGGACGGCGGACTATCAAGAACCATCTTAGATTGGTCGGGAAGGAAACGGGGGCATGATACGTATTCCCCGCCGATGCGTCACGGACCGCGCGGAAGCTCTAGGTCAACTGATACGCCACTTTTCCGTCCTTCACAGCGATCAGGCCGCGCGTTTTGAGCGCCTCGACGATGGCGTCGACCGCCGCGTCGGTTATGGCGATACCGCGGAAGTGGGATTTGATCGTGCTGGTCAGCGCTTTCAGCGTCGAGGGCCGCGCGCGGGCGCGCTTGTGCAGGTTCTCGATGATTTCGTCGACTTGGGAGGCTGACGCCGGTGCGGCTTTCGCCGCTGCTTTCGGCGCGGCCTTCGGTTTTGCCGCCGAGCGCGGTGCGGGTGCCGGTTTCGGTGCGGCGGCGCGCGCGTGGGGGATGCTGCCGAACGCGCTCCAGCGGTGGCATTGAATTTTCTTGCCCTTCAGGTGATCGATCAGCGGGTCGTAGTCCGTGTCTTTCGAGACGATGTGAAAGACCGCGCCTGGTTCTTCGACCGACAGCCGTCCGATGTAATAGGCGATGTGCAGATCGAGTGCGTTGCGCCCGCTGCCCTCGATCTGAACGTACTCGACCGCGTTGCCCATCGGCTGTAGCGCGCTCGCCAACCCCAGCGCCACGCGCGACTGCTTTGCGCCGACGAAGACCTTGATCTTGAACGCGCCGGTGTCGAGCGCGCCGATCTTGTCGGGCTGTACGTTTTCGAAGTCGATGAGGATGTAGGCGGGTTTCACGGGGTTGCCTTCCGGTTGCGGCGCGGTGCGTAGCATGGCCCTGACCGCGGGTCTGCGCAATTGGGTGAACGCCGCCGGGACGGATTGCCGAGACCGGCGCTGCTATGATATCATGATATCACATTGGCTAGGGAGCAAGCGCGTGGGCGACATATTGATCCGTAAAGTTCCGGAGCGCACCAAAGAACTGCTGCGTAAGCGGGCCAAGCGGCGCGGCAAGAGTCTGGAGGCCGATCTGCGCGAGACGCTGGAGTCGTTGGCGCGATCGGAGGTGCAATCGCCCGACGACTCAGAGCCTTTCGGTACGTGGGCGATGCGGATCTCGCGCCCCGGCGCAAACCTCGACAAGGCAATTCAGAAATTCAGGCAGGCTCGTGTTCGGCCCGTCAAGTTCGACTAGCGGCGCATCGTGATCCTTCTCGACACCAACGTTCTTTCGGAAGTGCTGAGGCCCGCCCCCGACCCCGTGGTGGCCCGGTGGCTGAATCTGAATTTTGCGGATGCCGCAGTGTCGGCGGTTAGCGTTCTTGAGCTTCTCGGCGGCACGGCGATTCTACCCGCCGGCCAGCGTCGTGACATTCTTGAGAAAGCGATCGACCGGATCGTGCGGCGGTTTGCCGGCAGGGTCCACGCGTTCGACGAAGCGGCCGCGCGCGCCGCGGCGCGGCTGATCGAGCAGGCCCGGGTGCGCGGCAAGGGCGCGCATCAACTCCCGGAGAAACTCGCCGACTTGCAGATCGCCGGGACGGCCGTTGCCTACGATTTGTCATTGGCAACGCGGAATACCGGGGACTTTGAAGCGTTCGGCATCACATTGATCGATCCGTGGCGAATGTCGTGATGGCGGGCTATTTCCCGGCGCAGTTGCCCGTTTCAGATTGCATTACCACTTGAACAACGCCGTGAGCTCCGCATCGTTCAGCGTGATCGCCGATGCTGGGCCGGTGTCTTTGAGGATTTGTTTGGCGATCGCGGCGCTAACCGGACCCAGCACCGTGAAGTGGCTCGCTCGCGGGACCAGGTGGAAGCGGACGTTCGGGTTTGTGTTGGCGGCTTGCATCGCGGCGAGGGCCTTTGCGTTTCCGTCTTCGCCTTCGATGATGAAGGTTGGCGCTTTGATCTCGCTTAGGAAACGGATGGGTGCGCGGCGGTCTAGGTCTTCTTGGGATGCGACCTGCACGCCGAGTGCGGCCATGTAGGTCCGGCTGGGCGTTGCCATTGGGCCGAAGGCGAAAGCGGCTCGGAACTGTGTGGTCGCGGCCATCGTGAGCAGGGTCAGCGTGCCGCCGGTTGAGTGCCCGCCGAGGTAGATGCGTGCGGGATCGACGTAGGGTTGGCGTGCGAGATACGTGGCCGCTGCTTTCACGTCGTCGACTTCGCCGTAGAGGCCTTCGCGTTCGCCGGGGTTGTCGTTGCCGCCGCGCAGCGAGATCGCCATCAGCACGATGCCGGCTTTGCGGAACGCTGACGCGGTTTGGTCGTTCTTGGGCTCGTGTTCGCTCCACATGTCGCCGATCGCGGCGCTGTCGCCGCCGGTGATCCAGACGATCGCCGGGTGTTTGGCCGTGCTCTTTGGCGGTGGCGTGAGGTAGGCCGCGAGTTCGCCTGGCGGGGCGGGATATCGCACGAGGTTGAACGTGTTCGGCGGCGGCGTTTGCGGTGCGTCGTCGGATTCGCTGCGTCCGGTGACGCCCGCGTCGTGGCCGCGGCGTGCGTCGGCGAGGGACGCTGCGTGGGCGGTGGTCATTGTGGCGAGGAGGGCGGTGATAAGGAGGAGGCGGTGCATGGTGTTTCTTCCTGGGACCGCGGGCGGCCTCGCCCGCTCTTCACGGTATCTCCAACACACCGCGCGTGGATAGGTTGTCAAGAGCGGGCGAGGCCGCCCGCGGTCCCAGGG
>JBJXEH010000321.1:0-3359 GCA_046153995.1 Micropepsaceae bacterium | reverse complement strand
TGTTGCTCGTCGGCGGCTTCGGGCTGGAGCGCATTCCGACGGAGCGCTGGGGCGGGCTCATCATCACGCTGGTTGTTGCGGTTGTGGGAATTGTCGCGTCGTTGCCGCTCGGCATTCTGCTGGCGCTTGGGCGGCGGTCGGAGCTGCCCGTGGTAAAGGGCTTGAGCGTCGCCTTCATCGAGTTCTGGCGGGGCGTGCCGTTGATCACCGTGCTCTTCATGGCGGCGAATATGTTGCCGTTGTTCAG
Source organism: Micropepsaceae bacterium (assembly GCA_046153995.1). GTDB lineage: Bacteria > Pseudomonadota > Alphaproteobacteria > Micropepsales > Micropepsaceae > SZUA-430. The sequence goes on along the minus strand of JBJXEH010000321.1, from coordinate 3,112 downwards.
GGGTGTGTCCGTCAATAAGCTGCTCGCGGCGTTGATTGCCGTTGCTTTGTTTTCGTCGGCTTACATGGCCGAGGTGATCCGCGGCGGCCTGCAGGCGATCCCGAAGGGGCAGTACGAGGCGGCGGCTGCGATGGGGCTCGGCTATTGGCAGTCGATGGTGTTCATTATCCTGCCGCAGGCGTTGCGGCTGTCGCTGCCGAACATCGTGGGCAACTTCATCGGGTTGTTGAAGGACACATCGCTGGTTTCGATCATCGGCTTCTTCGATCTTTTGGGCATCGCGCAGGTGGGCACGTCGGATGCGAACTGGGCGACGCCAAACACGGCGCTGACAGGCTATGCGTTCGTCGGCGCGGTCTATTGGGGGATGTGTTTCTCGATGTCGCGCTATGCGAAGCACTTGGAAGGCGTCTTGGCGTCGGGGGAGAAGCGGTGAGCGGTAACGGCGCTAATGCAGTGGAAATTCAGGGCTTGAACAAGTGGTTCAAGGCCTTCCACGTGCTGAAAGACATCAATCTGACTGTCGCGCGGAGTGAGCGTGTGGTGATTTGCGGGCCCTCGGGGTCCGGCAAGTCCACGCTCATCCGGTGCATCAACGCGCTGGAGCCGCATCAGGAAGGCCGGATCAGCGTCGAAGGCGTGCCCTTGAGCGAAGAGGTCGGGCAGGTGGAAGCCGTGCGCGCGAACGTCGGCATGGTGTTTCAGCAGTTCAACCTGTTCCCGCATCTGACCGCGCTTGAGAACTGCACGCTCGCGCCAATGTGGGTGAAAAAGATGCCGAAGGCGAAGGCCGAGGCTTTGGCGATGCAGTATCTGGAGCGCGTCCATATTCCCGAACAAGCAAACAAGTATCCGGGCCAACTTTCCGGTGGTCAGCAGCAGCGGGTCGCGATCGCGCGGGCGCTGACCATGGAGCCCCGGATCATGCTGTTCGACGAACCGACGAGCGCGCTCGATCCGGAGATGATCAAAGAAGTGCTTGAGACGATGGTCGAGCTCGCCGAAACCGGCATGACGATGTTGGTGGTCACGCACGAGATGGGCTTTGCGCGCACGGTCGCGAACCGTATTGTGTTTATGGACTTTGGCGAGATCGTGGAGATTGCGCCACCCGAAGAGTTCTTCACGAACCCGAAGAGTGAGCGGACGAAAGAGTTTTTGGGTCAGATCTTGAGATGAGAGGAGAGTGTTCGATGCGCATGTTCGTGGTGGTCGCCTTAGCGGTGAGTGCTTCTGGCGGCGCGCTCGCCGAAGAGGTGCCTTCGAGGATGACCTGGTCAGGTGAAATGCGCCAGATCGAGGTCAATACCGAGACAACCTATCCCATGACGCTTACATTTGCCCGTACGATCGTGACCGCCGACTACCCGACGTTGAACTGCAGCGGTACCTGGACGAAGGTGGCGGAGAGTAACGGCTACCTGATCTACGCCGAGAAGGTCACGAATAGGCAAGGCGCGACCTGCATCGACGGCATGGCGATGGTGGCAATCGACCAGGGTAAAGTTTTCGTGGGTTGGTTCGCGGCGTACGCTGGTGAGCCATCAGTTGCCACCGCGGTGTTGTTGAGGGCTGCGAAGTAGGTAAGGAGGCGCCTGCCTGGGAGCGCCGGCTTCTAGCCGGCACTTCTATCTCAAGCACCGCAAGAGCCGGCTGGAAGCCGGCGCTCCCAGGCTTCTTTGCAAACTACAGCAGCACGATTTCCGTCTTCTCCTGCGCATAGGGCGCGAAGCCCATCTTTTGGTAGAGGGGGAGGGCGCGGGGATGATCCAGCGTATTCGTGTGAACCCAGAGGCGGTCGATCGGTTTGCTCCATGCGATGTCGATGGCGGTTGCGAGCAGGAACGAGCCGAGGCCGCGGCCTAGGAAGTCTTGGATAAGGCCGAAATAGGCGAGTTCCGCGTCGGGCGGTTTGCGGAAGTCGAGTTCGGCGTAGCCTGCGGGTGCGCCTTCGCAGTAGAGGACGTAGAGTTCGACCTTCTCGTCGTGCACGATCTTTGCGAGCGCTTCGTCGCTCATGCGGGTGCGTTCGACCCAGATGTGCGAACCTCCAACGGTTTCGTAGAGGTAGCGGTAGAAGTGCACGGGCGGGTGCTTCACTTTCAGCAGCATCACGCGGCCGTTGTCTTGGTCGTGCCTGAGATGCGGGCGCAAGCCCGCAGGCTTTGCCTTCATCTCCAGCTTCGTGATGGTGATCGGGATCGGCGCTTTCGTCATTTTTCGAGCGGCAGATCGTGGCGTGCGCCCCATTCGGACCACGAGCCGTCGTAGATCGCGGCGTCCGGTGCGCCAAGCGCTTTGAGGCCGAGTGCGATCACGGCCGCGGTGACGCCGGAGCCGCAGCTCCCCGTGACGGGCTTCGTCACATCGACGCCGGCGTCGCGGAAGGCCGCCGCAAGTTCGTCGCCTTTGCGGAGCGTGCCGTCGGGGTTCAGCAGACGCGCGTAATGCAGGTTCTTCGCGCCCGGGATGTGCCCGCCGCGGACGCCGGGCCGCGGCTCGGGCTCGCTCGCCGTGAAGCGTGCCGGGCCGCGCGCGTCGATAATCTGCTCGCGCTTCGTCTTCAGGTTCTCGAGCACTTGGTTCGCATCGCGCAGGATCAAATGGTTCGGGCGCGGCGTGAAGTGGCGGGCTTGCGGCACGGGCGGCATGTCGTCGACGGGCCTTCCCTCCGCGCGCCATTTCGGGAAGCCGCCGTCGAGGACGAACACCTCCTCATGTCCCATGACGCGGAACATCCACCACGCGCGCGCGGCGGAGAACAGGCCCGCGCCGTCATAGGCCACGATGCGATGCCCGTCGCCGATCCCAAGCTTTCGAACGCGGGCCGCAAATTTCTCTGGCGCGGGCAGCATGTGAGGGTAGGGCGATGACGTATCGGCGATATCGTCGAGGTCGAAGTAGACGGCGCCTGGAATGTGCGCCTCGGTGTACTCCGCCTTCGCGTCGCGCTTCATGTCGGGCAAATACCAAGAGGCATCGACGATGCGTACGTCGGGCGCGCTCAGATGATCGGCGAGCCATTGGGTGGTGACGAGGGGGCTCATTGTTTTTTCTCCAGCCATTCCGGGACGGGCAGGCCTTTCGAGCGCAGGAACGCGGGGTTGTAAAG
>JBJXEH010000320.1:0-12911 GCA_046153995.1 Micropepsaceae bacterium | reverse complement strand
CACGCCGTCGCGAATGTACTCGTCGGTATCGACGATCTTTTCGCCCTTCTTCTCTTTGATCGTCACCGCCACGATCTCATCCTTGAACCGCCCCGCCTTGCGCGCGGCCTCAGCCTTGTTCTGCGAGGCGACCGCGAACCGGTCCTGCTGCTCGCGCGTGATTTGCCACTCCTTAGCAACGTTCTCGGCCGTGTTGCCCATGTGATAGCCGTTGAACACATCCATCAAGCCGTCCTTGATCATCGTGTCGATGAACTCGAGCGGCCCCATCTTCTGTCCCGCGCGCAAGTAAGCCGCATGCGGCGCCATCGACATGGACTCTTGTCCACCCGCAACGACGATCGCCGAGTCGCCGTTGACTATCGCTTGGTGACCCAAGGCAACCGCGCGCAATCCCGACCCGCAAAGCTGATTGACGCCCCACGCCGGCACCTCAACGGGGATGCCCGCATTGATCGAAGCTTGGCGCGCCGGGTTCTGCCCTTGGGCCGCGCTCAAGATCTGACCCAAGATCACTTCGCTGACGTCCTTCGCGTCCACCTTCGCGCGCTTCAACACTTCTTTGATCGCGACTTTGCCCAACTCGTGCGCGGGCAAGGCGCCGAACACTCCGTTGAACGAACCCACGGCGGTGCGTGTAGCTGCAACAATGGCGACATCGGTCATGTGAGGGGTCTCCTGAAAGCGGCGAAAAGATTGAGGCCTGTTAAGATTGACATTGGCATGGTCGACGGCCGTCAGCCAAGCCGTTCCGCCATTTTTGAGGCAGAATTGAACACCGTCAGGCGGGCTTTAACGCATACGCGATAGGAATACCCCATCAACTGGCGTATTATGCTGCGCAACAAAAAGCGATTGCGGCGCAACATCGACCCGCATCTCGAGGCTCAAGAATGACCGCCGCTCCAAGCAACGAACCCATCACGATCAAGAAATACGCGAACCGCCGCCTCTACAACACGGCGACGTCCAGCTACGTGACGCTCGATCACCTGTCCGAGATGGTCAAACACGGGCAGGAGTTCAACGTCTACGACGCCAAGTCCGGCGAAGACATCACGCGCTCGGTCCTGACCCAAATCATCTTCGAGGAAGAGGGCAAAGGCGGCCAGCAGCTTCTGCCGATCCAATTCCTGCGCCAACTGATCCGCTTTTACGGTGACAGCATGCAGGCGCTGGTCCCGGGCTACCTGAACCTCAGCATGGACTCGTTCTCGAAAAACCACGAGCGTATGCGCGAGCAGTTGACATCGGCGTTCGGCGGCAAAGGCATGCTGAAGGAATTCGAAGGGATAGCCCGCCAAAACATGCAGATGTTCGAGCGTGCGATGCGCATGTTCACGCCGTTTGGCGCGATCATGAAAACGCGGGACGAAACCCGCGCGGAGCATGCCGCGAACGGCACCACCAGCGACGCGCACGAAGCCGACGAAGAAATCGCCGATCTAAAGGCCCAGATCGAGGCGATGCGCCGTCAGCTTGACGAGCTTGCAAGCCGCAAGTAGCTGCCTTTCCCCTACGCTTTCGTGAGGTGCGCCCGCTTGCGCGGCAGTCATCGGCTATGTGTATGCTATGGCGCGTTTCTGGAGCCAGTATGACCCCGTCAAAGTCGTTGTCCCTCGTCCTCTTAGTTGCGGCGATTGCAGCCGCAACCGTCGCGCTGGCCGCCAACCCAAAAGACTTGGCCCGTGTGCGAAAGGGCGACAACTTCTCGGAATGCATCCGCTGCGATTTGTCCGGCGCCGATTTCGAAGACCGCTTCTTTCAGCTTGCGATCCTGAACGAGGCGAATCTATCCGGTAGCAATTTCGACGGCGCAAATCTCGCGGGCACTCAGTTAAACAACGCGAACCTATCGAAGGGGACGTTCCGCTGGACGAACTTTTCAGGCGCGCAGATGCAAGGCGCCGATCTGCGTGGTTCGAACTTTAAAGGCTCGTGGTTCAACTGGGCCTGGTTTGCCGGCACCAAGCTCGACGGCGCCGACTTCACGAACGCGCACTTCGTCGGCGCCCAGCTTCAGGGCGCCGACCTGTCGAAAGCCAAAGGGCTGACGTCTTCTCAACTGCGCTCGGCCTGCGCCGATGCGAGCACGCGCCTGCCACCGGGAATCGAACGTCCCTGGTGTCCGTACTAACTTACGACTTCGGCACCATGCAGAACGCGACGAACTTGTTGCCGTCGAGATCGCGGAAGTAACCGCCGTAAAAGCCGCTGTTGGCCTCCGCTGGACGGAACCCCGGCGCACCCTCGTCCTTCCCGCCAAGCGCCGTCGCCTTCGCGTGCATCTTCTTGACGTCGTCGGGCGACCCGACCGCAAGCGCCACCATCGTGCCGTTACCGCCGGTCGCGGTTTTTCCGTCTTGCGGCTTGATCACCATCACCTGCGGACCCTTACCGTTGGTCCAGCCCGTCATCCGGTCGTTGTCCCAACCGCGCTTGGCCCCAATCTCGCCGAACACCCCGTCGAAAAACGTGCGCGCCCGTTCAAGGTCGTTCGTACCCAACGTCAAATAGCCGATCATTCCCGTCTCCTGTTATCGGAAGTTCGGGTTTTAGCTTCCCCGCGCACGAAAGCAAACGCTGCTATCCCGCGCTATCGGTCGAGGGCACGGTCGCGGTCGGCGGTTCCGTGGAGTGAGCGCCGCCGCTATCCCCGACCGCCCATTGGACGCCGACGAAGGCGCCCTTCACACGCGGTAGCAAGGCGAGCGTCGACCCGATAATTCCCGCCGCGAAGAGCCCAAGAAGCGGCACCAGCGGCCAGGTATAGATCGCTTCGCTCAAAAGCAGCGGTGCGATCAACAGGTGTCCAACGATGAGGATCGTGAAATAAGCCGGTCCGTCGTCTGCGCGATACTGTGCCAGCGCATGGCCGCAGGCGGGGCAAGCTGGCGCGACCTTCAAATACGCGAGAAACAACTCGCCTTCGCCGCAGTTCGGACACCGGCCAAAGAACCCGCGCTTGAGGCCATCCCAAACGGATCGCTGTTGATAGGTTGCGGTCACTTCGAACTCCCGGCACCAACTCCGGGATGTAAGCGGCACGCGCACCGAATGCACGTGCGTCAGTTCGTCCAGGGTTCCTGAATCTCGGGCTTCGAGAAGTAGAAGCCTTGCAGGTAGTCCACGCCGAATGCACGCAGAATGTCGACCTCGCGCGGATCCGAAACCCACTCGGCGACCGTCTCGAGATTGAAGTTCTTAGCAAGATCGGTAAGCGTGCGAACGAAGATCTGATTGTCGCGGTTGTCGGCCATACCCTTCACGAACGACCCGTCGATCTTGACCATGTCGACCTTCAAGGCCTGTAGATTGCGGAACGAAGTATAACCCGCGCCGAAATCGTCGATCGCAACCTTCGCACCCATCGCGCGAACACGGCTGACGAAGCGCATGCTTTCTTCGATGTCGAGAAGCGCCGCCGTTTCCGTGAGTTCCACGATCAGGCGCGGCACGACGTCCGTGTGATTTTCGAGATAAGCGACAAACGCTTCCAAAGTCGGCCGGTCGCTTGCCGTCATGCCCGACACATTCAACGACAGCCTTGCGCCGCGATGTTTTCTCAATGCAGCGACGCTGAGCTCCAGCACCCGCCGGTCGAGACGGCGCACAAGGCCAAGTTGCTCGGCCACCGGAATAAAGTCACCGGCCGCGATCACCTGACCTTCCGGCCGCGCGATGCGCACCAAACACTCGTGCGCGATCGCTTCGCTGGTCTTCGCATCGACGATCGACTGATACGCCAAAACGACACGGTTCTCCGACAAGGCCGTGATAATTTGATCGCCGATCGCAACCGTCCGCTTGCGCAAAGATTCGCGCTGCGGCGAATGCGAGTAAGCGGCATAATTGTCGCGCCCGTGCGCCTTCGCGCGGTCGAGCGCTTCTTCCGCACGCGCCATCGCTTCCTGGCTGTTGCGCGCATCCTGCGGCAGGGAAACGATCCCGACCGAAACGCTGACGCTAACCGCCCCGCCGCGCGTCGGAACGACGCGCGCCCGCACGATCTCGCGCAACACAGCGGCCCGCTCGGCCATGTCCTCGGCGGTGCAGCGTTCCAAGATCAACCCGAACTTGTTGCCGGCTGTTCGGCCCACGACGCCGTTGACACCAACCACCTCGGCAAGCCGGCGGCCGATCGCGACGATCACCTCGTCCGCAACATCGAAGCCATACGTCTCGTTGATTACCGCTAAATCGTCGATCGCGGCCACGCAGTAAGCCGCAGGCTCGCGCAGCGCCGCCGCCTTCATTTCCAAATGCTGGGCCAGCCGCTCGCGCAAGCGCATGCGGTTCAAGTGCCCCGTCATCTCGTCATAGCTCGCGGCCCATTCGAGATGAGCCTCACGCAGCTTACGCTCCGTGATGTTACGCACTGTGCCGACCACGCGCTCCGTCTGCCCGTTCACACCGGCAAGACAGACGCCGCAATCTTCGACCCAAACCGGCGCGCCGCTGCCGTTCATCAAATACTCGAGCCGGAACGTGCCGCCGTCTGCCGGCGGCGTCAGGGCCAGGCGCAGCCGCGCCTCGACGGCATCATGACCGATCAAACGGTGAAAAGTCGCATCGCTCTCGTAGTGCTTAAACTCGCCGACACCCAAATGCGCGCTCGGATCGCTGCTCCATTCGATGTGGCCATCGCCAGGCGTCCAGTCGTAGACAACGTCGCCGCTGGCAGCGAGCGCAAGGCGCAGCCGCTCTTCCTCACCGAGTTCGGCGAGCCTTTGGACGGAATTCACCTGGCGACGATTGAACACAGCCGTATTGCCCCCAACACGCGCGAGCCGCTCTGAACGGGCGGGTTTCCCCTTCTCGCATCGCACCGACATTAAGGTTGAAACGCTTAAGAAAGCCGGAACTTGATGACATCCGCGATTGCGCAGATATGGCAAAGCTGCCGTTAAGATTAAGCCTTCCCAACCATCGTGACTGGCACGCGCACTGCGTTGTTTCCCCGTGAAAGAGGGGGCCTCGGCTCACCTTGTTTCAATTCGACGCGACCGGCGTTTTCGGCACGCGTTGAAAAGCGCCGGTCGCAACCACCTCCCGCCTAAGGCTTAGGGAGCGCGGCTTTATCGGTTGAGGAGTTGCGACCGGCGCAGTTCTCTATTTCGGCGGCTGCAGGATCAGCGTCTTCAACTCGACGATCATCCGCTCGATTCGCGTCAACCTTTCGTTCATTTCTTCAAGCCGCGCATCGATCGCCTTCGGCTCCGGCGGCACTGGAGTCGAGATACCGGCCCGGCTGGCGACTTCCGCCGCTGCGACCTTCAGATACGCAGCCAACGCCCCGACATCCGCCGCGCGAAGCTCGCGCTGATCCTTCCAAAGCTCCGCGACTTGCTCGGCCGAAAGCTTGAGCACACGTCCAATGTCGTCGCGCGTCGCGCCCAGCTCTTTCAAACGTGCATCGAACCAAGCCTGATCGAAGAACAACGCCATAGCTCACCGCCCTTTGAACTGCGGCGCGCGTTTCTCAAGGAAGCTGGCGACACCCTCGCGGTGATCCTCGGTCTGAAACAAGCGCCCGAGGGTGCCCGACACCCAACTGCCGAACTCGCGCGCATCGCACATCGACGCCCGGCGCATACCGTCTTTCATGTAACGCAACGCCATTGGCGGATTGGCGGCAATGCGCTCCGCCAATGACATCGCTGCCGGCAACAAGTCGGCATGCGGAACGACGCTTGAGACAAGCCCAATCCGCTCGCCTTCCGCCGCCTGGATGATGTCGCCCGTAAAAAGCAGTTCCGCCGCCTTCGCGGGCCCGACGAGCCGCGGCAAAATCATCATGCCGCCGATGTCGGTAACGAGCCCGCGTTTGATGAATATCTCGCCGAACTGCGCGCGCTCCGACGCGATGCGGATGTCGGCGAACAGCGCAAGCTCCATCCCCCAGCCCACCGCCGTCCCATTGACCGCCGCAATGACAGGCCGGTCGCACTCGAGCACCGCCTCCGCCGCAGGCGTAAGCCGCGGCCGGACGGCGGCGAGCCGCGCTTGGGCCTGCTCGCGCTGCGGCCCCGTCATCATCTGCTTCACATCCTCGCCGGAGCAAAACGCAGGGTCCGCGCCGGTCAGCACCACCGCGCGCACCTCACCATCGCTCTGGATATGCCGGAATACCGCTTCGAGATCGGCGTAGGCACGTGCGTTAAGCGCGTTGCGAACCTCGGGCCGGTTCAGAGTGACCAGGGCAATGTGCCCCTTCAATTCATATGTCAAATGCGCGAGGTCGGGCGGGTTCATGGGGCAAGCCTGGCAATGATGAAGCACATTCACTTTAGCGCGATTTGCCGCCTTTGCACGTGTGGCGGCGCTTTGGCATTGTCTTAGCCCTCAATGAGCCAACCCGAAGCCAAACAGCCCGCGCAGTTCCTGCGAAACCTCTGGTACTTCGCGCTGCATACGCATGCGCTGAAGCAAGGCCGCCTGGTCCACAAGACGATCTTAGGTGAACCAATCGTCTTCGGGCGCGCGCCGGACGGCGAAGCGTTCGCGTTGCGCGATCTTTGCCCGCACCGCGGTGTGCCGCTGTCGAAGGGTCAAATGATCGACGGCACGATCGAGTGCCCCTATCACGGCTGGCGCTTCAAGCCGTCGGGCCAGTGCGCGTTAATCCCGTCACTCGTCGGCGAGGAAGGCGTGGACGCAGCAAAGATCAGCGTCCGCAAATACCCGCTCACCGAAAGGAACGGCCTGATTTGGGTTTACATGCCCGATGACGCGAACGCCGCAGTTCAGGTCGAAGCGCCAAACCTGCCGCTGACCTCGAATGCGAAGCCCGCCCTGATCGAAGCCCAAAACTTCCCCTGCCAGATCGATCACGCGGTCATCGGCCTGATGGACCCGGCCCACGGTCCGTTCGTACACAAAGCGTGGTGGTGGCGCTCGGCCAAGTCGATCCACGCCAAAGCGAAGAAGTACGCGCCGTCGCACCTAGGCTTCACGATGGTCACACACAAACCCTCGTCGAACTCGACGCTCTACAAGCTGTTGGGCGGCGACCGGACGACCGAGATTTCGTTTCAACTCCCCGGCATACGCGTCGAGCACATCAAGGCTGGCCGCAACGAAGTCGTAGGCCTCACCACCTGCACGCCCTTGAGCGAGAACGAGACTGAAGTCACTCAGACGTTCTTTTGGAACATCCCCTGGATCACGCCGTTTAAGCCGATCGCGCAGCACGTGGCGCGCGTATTCTTGGGCCAGGACCGGCACATGGTGACGCTTCAGCAGGAGGGCCTGAAGTTCAACCCGCGTCTGATGCTAATCCAAGACGCCGACGTACCGGCCATGTGGTACCACCGGTTGAAAAAGGAATGGGCCGAGGCGACCGCCGCCAAACGCGCCTTTACCAATCCCGTGACGGAAACGACGCTGCGCTGGCGCAGTTAACGCGGCATCCCGCTTGCGACGTGACCCCTGAACCGCGCTGGGCCTGTCTCATTTGGAGACGGGGGCGCCTCCAGGGCTTGGGTCATGTCGCTTCCCACACTCGGCGAACTTCGTTTCGCGCAAGATCTGTTCGCGAGCGAGCGCAAGCCCTACCGCCGCCGCGCCTTCGACGGCGTATGGAACAAATTCTTCGACATGGCGGTGATGGTAACGTTTGTCTTCTTCTTGTTCATGTAAACGAAAAGGCGCGCCCCACACGGGACGCGCCTCTCCAAACGCCCGAGAAGCGTTAGTGTGTTCCGGCGATCCCCGGCGATGAGCCGAAATCGCGCTTGGCCGCTACGATCGTGACCGTGAAACCCGCGATAACGTCTAAAAGCGTCATCAAGCTCAGGATGAAGAACACCGAGTTCGAAAAACCCTGCATCGTAATGAATTGGATGATGCAGACCACCGCGAGCAACATCGATAGCCCGTGATTGATAATCGACATCGCGTCGGTGCGCGTCGACTTCACGATCTCGACGAACAACAGCAGCAGACTGAGGCTCATGAACACGTCCGCGAACGAAACGCCCCAGGCATCGCCCGAGAACATGCCGACCGTGAAGATCGGCGCCGACATCCAACCACCGACGTTACCCGGCGTCGCAACGCCGGTCAGAACGATGAAATTGTAGAGAATGAGCGGAAACACCAACAACGGGATGATATTCAACGCCGATAAACCTCTGCCCATGAAACCCTCGTAGCCTCCAGTTAAAAGCCTCCCGGCCTTGAATGAAGCTTACCAGCCCAAAGAAGCTCATGCCAAGCTGGGGATCGGACGTGGCTATTTTGTGGCAGAGGGCGGCTCGTCGCCGTTTTCGCGCCCCGCGGCAGCCCTTTCAGCAAATATGAGGTAGAGGTTGCGGGCGTAGACAATCAGGCCAAGAGCTTGGCCCGAGATGAAGACCGGGTCCTTCTTATATATAGCGTAGACAAGCAGCACGATCCCGCCACCGACGCTGAAGTACCAGAACATCACCGGAACCACGCTGCGGCCGGCCTTTTCGCTCGCCCACCACTGCACAACAAAGCGCGACATGAAGAGTGCCTGACCCGCAAAGCCGATCAGCAACCAAACGTGCTCCCAGGTGAGCCAGTCGGTCATCTAAACCTCATCCACCCGTTCGGGGTTGCGCGACCGGCGGCGCAGCCAACGCACACCGCGCAAGTCGGAAAGCGACACGATCAAACGGTCAAGTGTGCCGTACTTCGAAACCCCATGCGAGCGCGGCCGGTGGTTCACGTCCACATGCGCAATCCGGAAGCCCTCGCGCAACATCAACGCCGGCAAGAACCGATGCAGGTGGTCGAAATAGGGCAGACGCAGAAACGCCTCCCGCGAAAAGAGTTTGAGCCCGCAGCCCGTATCGCGCGTGTTGTCCTGCAAGAGCCACTGCCGGACACCGTTCCCGACGCGCGATGCCATGCGCTTCATAAAATTGTCCTCCCGCTTGCGGCGTTGCCCCGCGACCAACCCCAACGGCGGATCGCCGGCAACCGCAGAGCGCCACGCGGCGAGCAAGCTCGGAATGTCGGCTGGATCGTTCTGCCCATCGCCGTCTAGCGTCGCGATTAGCGTACCCCGAGCCGCCAACACGCCGGTCCGCACCGCGCGGCTCTGCCCCGAGTTCTTCGCGTGTTTTAGAACGCGCAGTTCCGGCGACTGAGCTTGCGCCGCCTTGAGCGAGGCGACCGTCGCATCCCGGCTGGCATCATCGACGAAGATGACCTCAAAGGCGACCTTGCCCCGAAGCGCAGCCGTGATCTCGTTGAGCAGCGGCACCGCATTCTCGACCTCGTTCATCACCGGTACGACGACCGATAGTTCGGGCGCGGCCGTCACGCGACGCCTCCGAACGCAGCCATTGCAAACCGGTCGAACAAGTCTCTGAACTCCTTAAGCGGTGGCGCGGCTTATACAAGCGCCGGGGCCCCACCCGCTAGACCCCTCAGAGAACCGCCAAGCACTCGACGAATAGCCCTGATGACAGGTAAGGCCTGCATCGTTACCTTTGGTCGCAGGCCCTAGTCATTCGGTGATTGCACCGAGCGTCCCTTCAGTGGTTAACCCAACCCATGCCGACACGCCGATCCGCAGCTTCCTATGATTCGTCGAGCCCCTGGTCGCTCGCGCTCGCCCATCCGCGCGCGGTCCTCGTGGTGCTCTGTCTTCTGATGTTCGTGCCCGGGATCGCGACGATCCCCCCGCTCGACCGCGACGAAGCGCGCTTCACCCAAGCAACGAAGCAGATGCTCGAGACCGGCGACTTCATCGAGATCCGCTTCCAAGAAGAAGCACGCAACAAAAAGCCGATCGGCATCTACTGGATGCAGTCGATCACCGCAGGCTGGTTTTCCGGCCCGCCGCATAACGCCGTGTGGGTCTATCGGATTCCGTCGGTGTTGGGCGGCATCTTCGCCGTCCTGTTCGCCTTCGGCCTAGGGCGAAGGCTGTTCGACGAAGAAACCGCAATGATAGGCGCGGGGCTCCTCGCCTCGTCGATGCTCCTGATAGGCGAGGCGCACATCGCTAAAACCGATGCGGTCCTTCTCGCCTGCGTCACCGCAGCCCAACTCCTGGTCGCGCACTTCTTCATTTCAGCCCGCCAAGGCTCGCCGCAACCGATGGTGCGCCATTCGGCGCTGCTTGGCCTAGCGCTTGGCCTCGGTATCCTGGTGAAGGGGCCGATGATCCTATTCTTCGTCGGCCTAACCGTCGTCGCGCTTTCGGCCTGGGAGCGCCGATGGGGTTGGATATCGACGATGCGCCCCATGTTCGCGCTCGGCATCATCATCCTGATCAACGTGCCCTGGCTCGTTGCGATCGGCCTCGTCACCAAGGGTGCGTACTTCCAAGAAGCGATCGGCCAAGACTTCTTAGGCAAGGCAATCAGCGGACAAGAATCGCATTGGGGCCCGCCGGGCTACTACCTCGTTTCGCTGCTCGCCGGCTTCTGGCCCGGCTGGTTGTTCCTAGCGCCGGGCGTCGTCTATGCAATGGCGCGTAAGGGTGAAGGCTCCGTCCGCTTCCTGCTCGCGTGGATCGTTCCGGCTTGGATCATCCTCGAGCTCGCCCCAACGAAACTTCCTCATTATCCGCTCCCGCTCTATCCGGCGATCGCAATGCTGTGTGGTGCCGCCGTTATGGCGGGCGTCCGCGAAAGCCGCAGCTTCCTCGACAACACGCCGGTTAAACTCGGTGCCGTCGCGTGGCTCATGGTGACGCTGGGCTTGATCGGCGCAGCACTCTTCTATGTGCCCGGACAGTTCGGCACCGGCGGTGGCATCTTCTTGACCATCCTGGCGCTACCGGTCCTCGGCGCCGCCGGGATAGCAGTGCTGTTCCTGCTACGCGGCGAAGGCGAGAATGCGACAGCGGCAACCGTCGCAACCGGCGCCCTGTTCGCGGCGATCCTCCTCGCGGCCGTGCTGCCCCGCCTCGATCAGCTGATGTTGAGCGAGCGCGCCGCCGACCTCATCGCCCGCTCCGGCGCCAAGCCTGAGAACACGACGATCGCAGGCTTCAGCGAACCCAGCATCGTCTTCCAGGTCGGCACGAAGACGAAACTTTCGCCGACCGGGGCCGAAGCTGCCGACTTCATCACCAAACACGCCGACGGCCGCGCGCTCGTCGAAGAACGCATGGATGCCGAGTTCCAACAAACGCTGCGCAAACTCAACGTCACCGCCGAGGCGCTGGGCAACGTGAAGGGTCTGAACTACTCGAAGGGCGACCACCTATCGCTCACGCTCTACCGGCTGCGCAAAACCGGCCCGTGACGGCATTGACCGAGCGCCTGACGAAGCTCCCGCCATTGGCGTGGCTCGCGGCGCTCGTCGCCGCACTCACGCTGTTCCGCCTAATCGTCCTTGGCACGACGCCGCTTAACTTAGGTCCCGACGAAGCCCAGTACTGGTCGTGGAGCCTTACGCCTGCCCTCGGCTACTTCTCAAAGCCACCAATGATCGCCTGGATCATCGGGCTCACGACCGGCGTATGCGGTGACAGTGAAGCGTGCATCCGCACCGGTGCGCCCCTCATGCATGCGATCACGGCGTTCCTCATCTTCTTCGCCGGCAAAGCCCTCTACGATGAGCGCGTCGGCCTCTGGTCGGGCATCGCTTACACGCTGATGCCCGGCACCAGCTTCTCGTCGCTCTTGATCACGACAGACGTGCCGCTTCTGATGTTCTGGACGCTGGCGCTCTGGGCCCTCGCCGAACTGCGCAAGGCGGCGAGCGTCAAGTGGGCTATCATCTTCGGCGCCGCGATCGGGCTCGGTCTCTTGTCCAAGTACGCGATGCTCTATTTCGTTCTGGGTCTCGGCCTCGCACTGCTTCCAACAACGAACGGTCGCTCGTTCCTTCTGTCGCGCACGGGTTTGATAGCAGCCCTGGCAGCATTGACAGTGTTTGCCCCCAACATCATCTGGAACGCGCTCAACAGTTTCGCGACCGTTGGCCACACGGCAGCAAACGCGAACTGGAGTGTGGCCAAGCTCTTCAATTTTCCGAACATGTTCAGCTTCATCGCCGCACAGTTCGGTATCGCAGGACCGATCGCCGGCGGCATCTTCGCGTGGGGCCTCGTTCGCAACTGGCGCGACCAAAAATGGGACAGCGCCGACACGCTGCTTCTCGCACTCACGCTTCCAATCTTCGCGATCGTGACGCTGCAAGCGTTCATCTCGCGCGCCAACGCGAACTGGGCAGCGCCTGCATTCGTTGCACTCACGATACTCTTCACGGCCTGGGCGATGCGCCGAAGCAACACTTTTGCGCTGAAAGCGAACGCCTGTTTGAATCTAGCGCTCGCTCTCTTCCTCGGCGCGCTCGCGGTGTCACCCGCATTCGTCGCAGCAATCAGCCAAGAAAATTCCGTGAAACGCTTGCGCGGATGGGACGAAGCAGGCCGCACGATCGTCTCGGTCGCCAACTCCGGCTCGTACGACGCAATCATGAGCGACGATCGCGAGGATATGGCGTCGCTCTTCTATTACACGCGCGTCAGAAAGCTTCCGTTGCGCATGTGGCCGAGCGAAACCGCGCGTAACGAGTACGAAGTTTCGCATCGATTGCGGTCAAACGAGACGTCGAACGTGCTCTTCGTCACGCGTCAGAGCGATGTGAGCGCGATCACGAACGCTTTCGCATCGTCGACGCGCATCGGAACGCTCGAAACGCGACTCGATTCGAAACGAACGCGCGTTTTTTTCCTCTTCGCGCTCAAAGGACCGGTCGATTCGACTCTTTTTCCAAAATATTTTGATCGTCCGTCTACGGACAATCAGTGATTCGACTCAAATCATCGTTTTGCGCGCGTCGCACGCATGCGCACTGTTCGCACCAACATCGCAAATGATTAACGCAAAGCGCCGGTAGTCGATCGCTCTCGCGCGGAATAAAAATAGTATCGGAGGCGAGTGACATTTCGCTTGGTCGTGCGATTACGCGCATTC
>JBJXEH010000319.1:0-2676 GCA_046153995.1 Micropepsaceae bacterium | reverse complement strand
ACGTTCGGAGATAGGCTTGTAGGTTTACGGTGCGGTCGGCGTGGACGGCTAGGCGGGTACGGGTTTGGCCGCGGATCATTGAGAGTGGTGCGGGGGCTGGGCCCCAGACTTGGACGCCTTTGGCGTTTGGCGCTGTTGCGGCGAGTTGTTCGCCGGTGTCGTGGACTTGTTGCTCTTTGCGGCCCGACAAGATGAGCGCTGCCATGCGGCCGAAGGGCGGCAGGCCCGCCGTTTCTCGCTTGCCCCATTCGACGGCGTAGAACGCGTCGCGATTGCCGGACGCGATGGCTTTCAGAACCTGGTGGTTCGGGTCGCTCGTTTGAATGAGCACGCGCCCGGGGCGGTCTGCCCTGCCCGCTCGCCCTGAGACTTGGTGCAAGAGCTGGAACGTGCGTTCGCGGGCGCGGGGGTCGGCGCCTTCGAGGCCTAAGTCCGCATCGACGACGCCGACCAAGGTGAGCATCGGGAAGTTGTGGCCCTTCGCGACGATCTGCGTGCCGATCAGGATGTCGATCTCGTGGTTTGCGATCGCTTCGATCGCGCGTTGGATTTGGCGCGGGCCTGCCATCGTGTCGCTTGACGCGATGTTCGTGCGCGCGTTCGGGAACTTCAGCGCGACCTCCTCGGCGACGCGTTCGACGCCGGGGCCGCAGGCGATGAACGCGCCCAGCGTTTTGCATTCGGGGCACGAGCCCGGCATCTGGCGGTCGTAGCCGCAGTGGTGGCAGACGAGCTTGCGGCGGTAGCGATGCTCGACCAGCCACGAGGTGCAGCGCGGGCAACCCATCTTGTGGCCGCACGCTTTGCAGAGCGTGAGCGGGGCGAAGCCGCGACGGTTCAAGAACAGCATCGCCTGTTCGCCTTGCGCCACCGTGTCGACGACCGCGCGCACGAGTGTGGGTGAGAGGAAGTCGCCGGCTTGCGTTTCTTCCTTGCGCATGTCGATGAGCGTCGCCTCAGGCAGCGTCGCTTTGCCGTGACGTTCGGGCAGGCGAAGGTGCGCGTATTTGTGCGTTTCGGCGTTGACCCATGTTTCAAGCGATGGCGTCGCGGAGGCGAGCGCGATGGGACACGCCTCCATGCGTGCACGCACGACCGCCATATCGCGTGCGTGATAGACGAGGCCTTCTTCCTGTTTGAACGCGGTGTCGTGCTCTTCGTCGACGACGATGAGGCCGAGTTCCCTGAACGGCAGGAACAGCGCCGAGCGTGCGCCAACGACGACGCGGGCATCGCCCAGCATCACGGCGCGCCAGTTGCGGCGGCGCTGGGCTTGCGTGAGGTCGGAGTGCCACTCTGTCGGCTTCACGCCGAAGCGTTTCGTGAAGCGGTCGAGGAAGGCGACGGTCAGTGCGATTTCGGGGAGCAGGATGAGTGCCTGCTTCTTTTGCATCAGTGCGGCGGCGACGGCTTCGAAATAGGTTTCGGTCTTGCCGGAGCCGGTGACGCCGTCGAGCAGCATCGCCTCGAAGCGGTGCGCGTTCACCGCTTTGATCATGTGGGCGGCCGCTTTCGTTTGGGCGGCGGAGAGCGTGGGGCCTGCGAATGCCGGGTCCGGAGGGGCGCCGGGTTTGTACAGCGGCATCGTTACTTCTTCGAGCGCGCGCAGTTTGATCAGGCCGTTGACGACAGCGGTGCTAACGCCGGCGGCCTCGCTAAGTTCGGAGAGGCGGCGCGCGAGGCCGTCGCTTGCGACCTCGAGCACGCGGGCGCGGGCGTCGGTCAACTTTTCCGGTTTGTGCTGCCCGAGTCGGATTGCTTTGCGGTCGCGTTCGGCTTCGAGTGCGTCGGGTGCACGGAGCAGCAGGTTCACGACGTCGCCCAGCGGCGCGACGACGTAGTTCGCAACCCATGTCGCGAATTGCAGCAGTTCTTCTTTTAGCGGCGGCACGTCGAAGCGGCGCGTGATTTCTTTCAGGCGCGTGCGTTCGAACTTGCCGTCGCCCGCGCCCCACACGACGCCCAGCGTCGCGTCGCCGCCGCGGCCGAGCGGCACTTCGACAATATCGCCGCGCGCGAGGCGCAGACCTTCGGGCACGCGGTAGTCGAGCGCGCCTTTCAGCGGCCGCGGGACCACGATGCCGACGACGTCGCCTTCCACAGGCTTTCCGGCAATTTCTGCTTCGGCTTCAAGTGCCATGCGCTATGGTCCGCCCGATTGCGATCAGAAGGTCAAGCATTCCATGAAATTCTTCCTCGATTCGGCCGATGTGGGCGAGATCAAAACCTGGGCGGCGACGGGGCTTGTGGACGGGGTCACGACAAATCCGTCGCTGATCGCGAAATCGGGGCGCAATTTCGTCGATGCGATTCGCGAGATTTGTGACTTGGTCGAGGGGCCGGTGAGTGCGGAGGTGACCGCGACCGACGTCGATGGGATGCTGGCCGAGGGCCGCGCGCTTGCGAAGATCGCGGAGAACATCGCGGTCAAGGTGCCGCTGACGTGGGCCGGTTTGCGCGCGTGCAAGACGCTGACCGAGGAAGACACGATGGTGAACGTGACGTTGTGCTTCTCGGCGAACCAGGCGTTGCTCGCGGCCAAGGCGGGCGCGACGTTCGTCTCGCCGTTCATCGGGCGGCTCGACGACGTCGGCGAGGACGGGATGCAGCTCATCCGCGACATCCGCGGGATCTACGACAACTACATGGGGCTTGAGACGGAGATTTTGGCGGCGT
>JBJXEH010000318.1:0-4851 GCA_046153995.1 Micropepsaceae bacterium | reverse complement strand
CGGAGAACATGCCGGCCTGCCAGGTCGCGATGTAGTCGAGGCCGTCACTGATCGAGTGGTCGCGGGCGTAGTTGATCATCACCTTCGAGCCGTGGACGGCGAGCGGCGACTTCGTTGCGATTTCCTTTGCCAACGTCAGCACGTGGTCGAGCATCTGTTCTTGGCTGTCGAAGAGCTCGTTCACGAAGCCGAGGTCGTAGGCTTTCTTCGCCGACAAGCGGCGGCCGGAGTATGCGAGTTCGCGCACAAGGCCTTGCGGCAGCAGGTGGCAGAGGCGCGGGAACGTGCCGACGTCGGCGGTCATCGCGAGGTTGATTTCCTGGATGATGAAGAACGCGTCCTTCGTGGCATAGCGCATGTCGGCGCAGGTGCTTAAGTCCACCGCGCCGCCGATGCAGCCGCCTTGCACGGCGAGCAACACGGGCATGCGCGCTTCGTCGAGGCAGGAGAACGAGCGCTGGAGCCGCGCCGCTTCGCCGCGGATGCCGAGACGTGCGCGGGCCGCTTCACGCGTGGCGCCGCCCGTGATGCCCTGCCCATCCGTGAACACCGAGAGGTCCATCCCGGCCGAAAAATGCTTGCCGGTCGAGGAGATGACGATCGCGCGGGCCGCAGCCTCGTCGTTGATCTGGTTCACGATCTCGGGAAGTTCGTTCCAGAACGCACGGTTCATGGAATTGAACACGTCGGGGCGCTTCAGCTGAATGTGCGCGACCTTGTCCTTGGTCTCGACGTTGAAGCAGGTGTAGGTCATGGGCGTTGCGTCCTCATATGAATGGCGGTTCGCGCTGCTATAGCACGCTCGCCACAGCCGCCCAATTGCGCGCTTTTCGTTGCTGGACAGGGGCGTGAATGCACCCTATAAACCGGCCCCTTCCGCAAGGTCGGCCTGGGTAGCTCAGTTGGTAGAGCAGCGGACTGAAAATCCGCGTGTCGCTGGTTCGATTCCGGCCCCAGGCACCAGCCTTCGCTCGGCGCAAGCAAGTGAAGGCTGCCACGCCGCAGCCCACTTGGGCGAAGGCGGGCGTGGCGAAAGCTACGGCTCGGCGAGCCACCTTCGCAAACCCTCATTCAAATCAACCACTCGATCCATGCGCCGTGCGGATGCGCGGTCGCGATTTTTTGCGTTTGACCACCGGGCCACAACGTGAGGCGGACCTCGGGGAGTTGGTCGGCGGCGAATTGTTCGAGGGTTAGCCAGGCGAGTGGAGCTGCTTTCGTTGCTCGTTCGCCGGTTGCTTTGAGCAGCGCTTCGATTCTCTGGCGGGTTTCCTTTGCGATGTATTGCCAGACAATCGTGTGGGCGACGACGGTTGCGGCGCCGGGAACTTGGGCTGCCAGTTGGCGTTCGAGCCATTCGCCAGCGTCGGCTTTTTCGAGTGGGGGTTTTTCGCGCCCCGCTAACGCGATCGCGGCTTCGACGCGGGCGAGCCTCGCTTTCTGTTCCGGCCAGACATAGGCGATCAGACGGTCCGCGGCGCCGGGACGGCCAAGGTCGATCGGGGCTTGGTCGCAGCCGCGCTTGGCGACGACGGTGGGTAGGCGTTCGACATTGCACCAGGGGCCGCGCCATTCGGCTTCGATGGTGACGGGTGCGTTCGCGTCACCGATGAAACGGTCGCCGTAGCGATAGGCGAAGCGGTCCCACAACAGGTTCAATCCGGCGCTGGCGCCGATTTCGAGGATTGAGAGCGGCAGGCCGGTGCGGCGCGCGATCTCCGCGTAGCCCGGCATCAGTACGGCGGCGCGACCGGTTTCGTTTGTTTGCGGCGGGCCTGAGAGGATGTCTTGGACGAACGCGCGGTGGGTGGCGACTGCGTTTTCGATCACGCGGCCGGCGGCGGCAGGGTCCCACGGCTTGTCGCCGTGGCCGGGATAGAATGCGGCGAGCTTAGGTGCGCGATTTGTGCGCACCATGAGGTGAAGCGCTCCCGTTGCGCGTAGCACCAACGCGTCAGCGAGCGGGTTGCCGGGCCAGGGCGTCATCAGCGCCGCCAGCGATCCGCCGCCGGTGAGGTTTTCGCGGATCGCTTGCAGGACTTGGGCGGTGAAGGGCGCGCCATTTTGCTGGCACCACATGATCTGTATGTCGGCGGCGCGGGCGACTTCTTCGAGCGTGGCGGGTGGGTGAGTCATGGCTTGCCGATACGCTTGCGCATGACCGCGATCAAGATTGATCCGCTCAATCAATGCTCAGGTTGCGAGTTCGACTGGCTGGCGGCCGCGGATGGCGAGGATGCCTACGCCGAGGAAGGCGACCGTTGCGCCGAGGACGATGCGTGTCGTCATCGGTTCGCCCAAGACCCAAATGCCGGAGACGACGCCCAAAATCGGCGCGAGCAGCGAGAGCGGTGCAATGAGCGAGACCTCGTAGCGCTGCAGCAGGTAGTAGTAGCCGTTGTGGCCGATCAGGCTTGCGCCGAACGCGGTGAAGAGTAGCGCGCCCCATGCGATCCAACTGGCGTTTCCGATCGCGTCGAGTTGGCCGGTTTCGAATGCGAGGCTTGCCAGCAGCAGACACGGCGCTGTGATGGCCGCCGTCCAGGATTGCAGCTGGAAGACACCGACATTCGTCAGCCTGCGCATGTAGATCGCGGCGACCGCACCCGAGAGTGCGGCCGCTGTGCCGAACAGGACGCCGGTCAGCGAGTCAAAGACGTGCGGGTCGAAACTTACGATCATGACGCCCAAAAACGTCATCGCGATGCCGGTCCAGCGGCGCCAGTGCACGACTTCGCCCAACATCACGATCGAGAGCATCGTCGCAAACGGTACGTTGAGTTGCACGATGACTGCCATGACGGACGCCGCCGTCAGCGCGACGCCGATGAACATCAGGCCGAAGTGAATGGCGCCGTTGAAGAGCGCAATCATGACCACGTCGCGCATGCGGCCCGGCGCGACCTTCAGGAATGGAATGAGAAGAACGAACAGGATCGCGAAACGCAGGCCGGCGAACAGCAATGGCGGCACCTCGCCGACGCCCACTTTGGCGGCGACGAAGTTGAAGCCCCAGATCGCGCAGATCAGGAGCAGGAGTAGGAAGTGTTGCGGCGCCATGGCCCCGTCGTGGAATAGCTAAATCGGGCGTGAGAAGAGCCGATACTTGCGCGGAACGCCAGCGCGGTGCGCGCAAGGCTGGTATGCGGCGCGGCCCGTGCTAGGGTTGGTGAATCACTGAAGGATAGCTGCCGATGGCCAAAGCTCCGACGATGCGCGTCAGGCTCACCGACGAGACGTCGCTCGAACTGCCCGAGAACGAGTTCATCCAAGTCGTAACGGCAGGGCCCAGCGAAACACAGGAAGAAGGCTTCGTGCGGTTGAATCCGAAGGAGCGCAAGAAGGCGCTCTACGGCAAGCTTTCGCGCGTGCGCGCGGCGTCGCTGGGACAGGGTCAGCACATCGTGACCTATCGCGGGATTTTGCAGATCGATACGGCGCGGCGGCTCTAGGCGGTTACGTCGAAACTGTAGAGCCAATCGTTTCGTGTGTGCACGAACGACGGCATTGCCCGCGCAGCTAGCCACATCGGTGCGTACGTCGCGAGTTGCGTGGCGAAGCCGCGCTTGTGGTAGAGGCCCATTTGGGCGCGTGCGCCGCGTTGGACTTTCGAGGTGCGCGGTTTGCGGGCGGCTTCGTAGGCTTTGAGTGCCGTGGGGATGTCGGTTGCGGCTTTCAGTTGGCGCGAGAGGACCCAGGCGTCCTCGATGCTCATCACGGCGCCTTGGGCTAGGAACGGGAGCATCGGGTGGCACGCGTCGCCGAGCAACGTGACGCGGCCGCGGCACCATTCTTCCAGCGGGTCGCGATCGAACAGTGCCCAACGGTAACAGTCCGTCGCTTGATCGATGATCGCGGTGACGGGTTTGGCCCAACTTTTGAAGTCGGCGGCGAGATCGGCCTTGTCACCGCGTTCGGTCCAGCTCTCGCTTTGCCAATCGGAGCGTTCCACGACGCCGACGAAGTTCACGAGGTCGCCGCGGCGCAGGTAGTACGTCACTGCGTGGCGGCCGGGGCCGACCCAGACGCAGGCGGTGGGGGGGGCCAAGTTCTTAGATATGTTCGCCGCAGGTACGACGACCCGCCAAGCGACGTTGCCGGTGAAGCGTGCCGGAATCGCGCCAAGCATCTGCGCGCCGATCGAAGAGTGAATGCCGTCGGCGCCGATCAGCACGTCGCCTTGCACGCGCGTGTTGTCGGCGAAGGTCAGCGTGACGCCGTCGCCGAGCTGCGCGTAGCCCTGCACTTCTTTGTTCATTTGCACGGCGTTTGGCGCACGCGTGCGGAGCGCTTTGCTCAAGATCGACATCAGATCGGCGCGGTGGACGTGATAGTACGGCGCGCCGTAGCGGCGGACGGCTTCGTCGCGCATCGGGATCGAGAAGATGCGTACACCGCTGCGGCCGGTGCGCATTTCGAGCGCTTCCGGTCTGAACGCGACGGCGTCCAGTTCTTCGCGCAGGCCGAGGCGCTCCAGAACCTTCACGCCGTTCGGGCTGATTTGGATACCGGCGCCGACTTCGCTGAAGACGCTGGTGCGTTCGTAAAGTTCGACGCCGATGCCGGCTTCATGCAAACAGAGTGCAGCGGTCACGCCGCCGATGCCGCCGCCCGCGATCAGTGCTTTCATTCCGCGGCCACGCGCACCGGCGGTTCGGGCACGCTGAAGCGTCTCGACAGCTCTTCGTCGGGCATGGCCAGCATCATTTTGTAGACGTCGGGTGGATAGACCTGGTGCGGCTTCGACGGGTCCATCGGCGGCTGCTTCAGCTTGCCGCCTTCGCCTTTGTAGGCAGCGGGCTTCTTGAAGCGCTCAAGTTCTTCGTTGTTGATGCCGGCCAGCGCCTGCAC
>JBJXEH010000317.1:0-17677 GCA_046153995.1 Micropepsaceae bacterium | reverse complement strand
AAGATCAAGATCAAGCTCGCCGATGGAAAGGCGCGCACGATCCAGCACATGATGTGCACGACGTTTTGGCATCCCGACGGTACGCCGATGTCGGCGGCGCAGTTCATGGAGATGCTGTTCGGCAAGCTGCCCGAGTTCTTCAAAGACGAAGCCGAGTTGCGGGCGATTTGGAGCGCGCCGGATACGCGCAAGAAGCTGCTGCAAGGTTTGGCCGAGAAAGGCTTCGGGCGCGAGCAGCTGGCCGAAATGCAGAAGATCATCGACGCGGAGAAAAGCGATTTGTTCGACGTTCTGGCGCACGTTGCCTACGCGATGGCGCCGCAAACGCGGGAAGAACGCGCGGGCCGGGCGCGTGTATCAATCAGCGCTGCGTTCGACTCGAAGCAGCAAGCTTTCCTCGACTTCGTGTTGTCACACTATGTCAGTGTCGGCGTAGACGAGTTGGATCAAGACAAACTGGCGCCGCTTTTGCGCCTGAAGTACCACGACTCGATCGCGGACGCGGTCGCCGACCTCGGCCGGCCCGAGGAAATCAGCACGACCTTCACAGGCTTTCAGCGGTACCTCTACCAAGACGCCGCTCAGCCCGACTCGTAGTTGACCGCCATGGCGCAAATCCAATTTGAGTGGGATCCTATCAAGGCGGCCGCCAATCTGGTCAAGCATGGCGTTTCTTTTGAGGAAGCCATGGGCGTTTTTGCGGATCCTTTGGCTTCCGCTATAGTCGATCCGGCGTCGTCCAATGGCGAAGAGCGTTGGATCACCATCGGGCTTAACCTTGCGCAGCGGCTGCTTGTGGTGGTTCACACGCATGTCGAGATTTCGGACGATAGTGTCGTCGTGAGGATCATCTCTGCGCGGAAGGCGACGAAGAACGAGCGAAAGCAATATGAGCAAGAAGCAAATGGA
Organism: Micropepsaceae bacterium; assembly: GCA_046153995.1. Lineage (GTDB taxonomy): Bacteria > Pseudomonadota > Alphaproteobacteria > Micropepsales > Micropepsaceae > SZUA-430. The sequence continues at coordinate 16,768 of JBJXEH010000317.1, read as the reverse complement.
TGAAATGGCGGAGGAGTACGACTTCTCCCAAGGTGAACGCGGCAAGTTCTATCGCAAAGGCGCGGTCCTTTCGCCGCCGGTTTATTTGGAGCCGGGGGTGTTGAAGTTCCTGCAGGCGCGCGCGCAAGCGCGCGGCGTGACGCTAACGATGCTCGTCAACGAGTTGCTGAGGAAAGACATTGAGCTCATTCAATCGGCGGGGTGAGCGCGCGCTATGCGGCTCGGCCCCGGCGAGCGGCGATACCGTATGAGCAACGACGATATCGACCGGCTCGCTGCCGAGCTTTTGCATCATCGTAACCGTGCCTTGTCGCCGGGCGAGTCCGTTGTGCCTCCGATTTGGCCTACGGCGGTGTTTCATTTGCCCGGCAATCCGTCGAATGCGCCTTATGTTTATGGGCGGTATCACAATCCGACTTGGGAGGCGTTGGAGGCGGCGCTCTCGCTGCTCGAAGGTTCCGACTGCGTCGTGCTGCCTTCCGGCATGGCGGCGGTTGCGGCGGTGTTCTTCGCCACGGTGCGCGCGGGCGATCGTGTTCTGGTGCCGTCGGACGGTTACTTTGCGACGCGGGCGCTTGGTGAGCAGTTTCTGAAGCCGCTTGGCGTTGCCGTCGAGACGCGGCCTACGGCGCGGATGCTCGACGGCGGGTTTGAGGGGTTCCGGTTGGTCCACGTCGAGACGCCTTCGAACCCGGGGCTCGATCTTTGCGATATCCGCGCCGTGGCCGCGGGTGCGAAAGCGGCGGGTGCGTTGGTGTCAGTCGACAACACGACGATGACGGCGTTGGGGCAGCAGCCGCTCGCGCTTGGCGCCGACATCGTCGTCTCCTCCGATACGAAAGCGATCAACGGTCATTCGGATGCGCTGCTCGGCCATGTCGCTACGCGCGATGCCGCGTTGCTGCAGCGCGTGCGCGATTGGCGGAAGTTTTCGGGCACGATCCCGGGGCCGTTCGAGGCGTGGCTCGTCTATCGCGGGCTCGAGACGCTGGAGGTGCGGTTCGAGCGTATGTGCGCGACGGCTTCGGTGATTGCGGAGCGGCTCGCGGGCCACAAGGCGGTAAAGGCGATCCGCTTCTCGGGTTTGAAGAGCGATCCGGCCTATGCGATCGCGCAGAAGCAGATGGCCAAAGCGGGGTTCATGATCTCGCTCACCTTGCGCGACGGCGACGCGGCGGAGGGTTTCATCAACGGCTGCCGCCTGCTGCAGGCCGCTACCAGCTTCGGCGGTGTGCGGTCCAGTGCGGAGCGCCGCGCGCGCTGGGGCGACGACGTTCCGGACGGTTTCGTGCGGCTTTCGATCGGGTTGGAACCCGTGGAGCCGCTCTGGGCCGCGATGGCCGAGTCGCTCGAAAACGTTTGAGATACTAACCGGTTAGCGGCCTGTTGGACTGACCGGTCCGCAGCCGTTGTGGTACTTGGGTCAAACAATTGGACTCGTTGTGGCGATTCACACATCCACCCGCGCCGCGACCGCGTGAATCATTCCGTGAATCAAAGCTGTCCACGAATTCCGGAACGAAGCGCACGAATGGACTTCTAAGTCCAAAAGTGATTCGGCACCATCGGTTCATCAGCGAATCACTTTGATTCGCGTGGCGGGGGCCAACAACTGGGTGTGCGATGAGTCGTTCTGCAGCAGCCGTTTCTCTTAACAACATTCCGATTTCGCAGTCCGCGATCCTGTCGATCCGCGCGCGCATTCTGGAAGCCGCGTCCGAGAAGTTCCGCATCGAGGGCTATGACGTCTCGATGGACGTGATCGCGTCGGCGGCGAACGTGTCGAAGCAGACGCTTTACAACCAGTTCGGTTCGAAAGACGAGCTGTTCAAGGCGATGGTCGCCGACCGTGCCTCTGCGATGCGGGCGCCGCTGCAAGTCCAGGTGTTGGACCGCCATCCGCGCGACATGCTGGCCGACGTGGCGCGGCAGTACTACAGCCACGCCTGCACAGCCTACGAGCTCAGCTACTACCGCATGATCATCGGGGCCAGCGTGCAGTTTCCGGAGATGGCCAAGGCCTATTACGAGGCGGGCCCGAAGCCGGTGCTGGATGCGCTCAGCTCCTGGATCGCGCGGGAGGAGCGGGTCGGCCGGCTCGACACCGGCGGCGATCCGGAGTTCGCAGCCGAGCACTTTTTGGGGCTCATCACCGGCCGGCTCGAGACGCGCGGGCTGTTGGGCCAGAACATCGATTTGCCGCCGAACGAGATCGAACGGCGTGCGCGCTTTTGCGCCGAGATTTTTATGCGCGCCTTCGGGCCGCAAGGGTTGAACCGGTAAGGGCAGGACGCCCGAGTACTTAGAGCTGCTCCAACGGCGTTGCCCTACGCCGGCAGTTTTTCAAACGTCCTGCTCTGGGCCGCAGCGGTTGTTGGGTGACAACCGCTGCGGCCCTTTCTAATTTGGGGCCATGAACACCTTCGGCCGCCATCTCCGCTCTCACTGGCACCTCGATGACGAGGGGACGTTTCTCAATCACGGTTCGTTCGGGGCGTGTCCCAAGGATGTGCTCGCTGAGCAGGCGCGCTGGCGGCTCTTGATGGAGCGGCAGCCGGACTCGTTCTTCCGGTACACCATCTCGCCGCGGGTGATGAACAACGAGCTTCGCGTTGCAGCTGAGCGGTTGGGGCGCTTCGTGGGCACGGACGGCGAGCGGATCGCGTTCGTCACGAATGCGACGGAGGCGGTGAACACGGTGCTGCGCTCGTTGCGGCTTAACGCCGGCGACGAGATTCTGGTGCTCGACTGTGTTTACAACGCCGTGCGGCTTGCGGCGGAAGAAGTATGCAAGGCTGCGAGTGCGAAGGTCGTGAAGGTTTCGCTACCGATCCCGTTGACGGCGAACGACGTCGTCGAGCGGATCGCCGATGCAGCGGGCGCAAAGACGCGGCTCGCGATCATCGATCACATCGCCTCGCCCACCGCTGTCGTGTTTCCCGTCGCCGAGATCACGCGCGCGTTGAAGGCCAAGGGCGTGCGCGTGTTGATCGACGGCGCGCATGCGGTGGGGCAGCTTGCGCTCGATCTGCCGGCGATCGGGGCGGATTGGTACACGGCGAATGGCCACAAGTGGCTCTTCGCGCCGAAAGGGGCTGCGTTTCTTTATGCGACCGAGGAGGTTGCGGGCGAGACCGTGCCGCTGTCGGTCAGCCACTGGCACGAGCTTAAGTTTCCGCGCGCGTTCGACTATGTGGGTACGCGCGATGTGAGCGCGTTCCTAAGCGTGCCGGCGGCGATCGATTTCATCGAGCGGTTCGATGTGGGCCAGGTGCGCGACTATCTCATGCAGCTCTCGCGTGAAGGCGTCGCGATGATGGCGCGTCTTGGGGCGGAGCCCACCGCGCCGGACGCGATGTTCGCCGCGATGCGTACCTACACCCTGCCCCAGCGGCGCGAGGCGGCCCCCGACGACGCGCTGCAACTCATGCATGGGATGTGGGAGAAGCACCGCGTTCAGGTGGCCTCAAACGCGTTCCAGGGCAAGCTGCTCGTGCGGCTGTCGGCGCAGATTTATATCGAGCGCGCCGACTTCGAACACGGCGTCACCGCACTTGACCGGTACGGCTGGCCGGGGCGCTGAGTTAGAGCGCTGCCGCCAAGAACAGTATCGTCGCGATCGTGCCGAGTGCGCTGCGCACCGCGTGGAGGTGGCCCCAGCGCACAAGCATCGGGTGGATGTCGGGACTGCCGCTCGCGGGGTCGATGGCGTTCAGCTTGTGATTGGTCGGCATGATCACATAGAGCGTGTACGGCCAGTTCGCGAGGATGATGACCGCGCCGACCAGCCACTTCCAATCCCAATCGAAGAAGAACGCGATGATCGCGCACGCGCCGCTGACGACGGCGAGGGATGCCTGCATGATAAAGCCCGCGTGGTAAGCGGGCTTCCATTGCGTGAGCAGCGGGCCGGGGTCGAGCTTCAGCCGCGCGGGATGCTCGGCGACGTTGATATAGATCGCAGCACCCGCAAAGGCGGCGGCGGTCATGAGGGCGAGAAGGCCGAAGATCATGGGTTTGTCCTTTGTGCCGATCGCACAGTGTGCGCCCGTCCGCGCGCCAACTCAATTGGCGCTGTTCTCGCCGGCTAAAAACCAGCCCTGTCATCCCGGACGCTAGCGGAGCCCGCTGCTTGCAGCGTGGCGGAGCTTGCGAGCCGGGACCTAGGAGAGCACATTCGGGCTCGTTCTCCTGGGTCCCGGGTCTCGCTTTGCTCGCCCGGGATGACAACTTTTTTTTGAGGGTTGGTTGATGGGTTATCAGAACGACGGCGGGCGACGGCGGTCACAGAAGAATGTGTTGGGCGGCGAGCTTGCGGCTTGCAGCTCCGATCCTGTCACCGGGTTCTTTCGCGATGGGTGTTGCAACACGTCGGCGCAGGATGTGGGTTCGCATACCGTTTGCGCCGTCATGACTGCGGAGTTTCTTGCGTTCTCAAAGTCGCGGGGGAATGATCTTTCGACGCCGATGCCTGAGTACGAGTTTCCGGGTTTGAAACCGGGCGACCGGTGGTGTCTTTGCGCGCCGCGCTGGCAGGAGGCGTTCGTTGCGGGCCATGCGCCGAAGGTAGTGTTGGCCGCTACGCAAGAAGGCGCGCTCGAACACGCCGAGCTTGCCGACCTCAAGCGTTTCGCGATCGACCTCAACTGAGGCACCCTGCCGGTTTGACCGGGTGGGGGAAACTGGACTAGCGTCCGCGGCCTACAAACACCCGGGCGGCAGCTCCGGCGGCGGCAGACAAATTATGAGCCAAATCAAAGGGTTAATGCAGGGCAAGCGCGGCCTCGTTATGGGGGTTGCGAACGACCGGTCGATCGCATGGGGCATCGCGAAAGCGGTGCACGACCACGGCGGCGAGCTTGCCTTCACGTACCAGGGCGACGCGCTGAAGAAGCGGGTCGAGCCGCTCGCGGCCTCGATCGGGTCGAAGATCGTGCTGCCCTGCGACGTTACCGAGCAGGGCTCGATGGACGCCGTGTTCGAGACGCTGAAAAAGGAATGGGGCTCGCTCGACTTCGTCGTGCATGCGATCGGGTTTTCGAACAAGGACGAATTGCGCGGGCGCTATGTCGACACGACGCTCGACAACTTCACGCTTACGATGAACATCTCGTGCTTCTCATTCACCGCAATTGCGCAGCGGGCGGAGAAGATGATGCCGAACGGCGGGTCGCTGCTGACGCTGACGTATCTCGGCTCCGAGAAAGTAATGCCGCACTACAACGTCATGGGCGTTGCGAAGGCGGCGCTTGAGTCCAGCGTGCGGTATCTGGCCGAAGACCTTGGCAAGAAAGGCATTCGGGTCAATGCGATTTCGGCGGGGCCGATCAAGACGCTGGCGGCGTCCGGCATCGGCGACTTCCGATTCATTCTGAAGTGGAACGAGTTAAACGCGCCGCTTCGGCGGAACGTGACCATCGAAGAGGTCGGCAATTCGGGGCTCTATTTCCTTTCCGATCTGGGCCGGGCCGTGACGGGCGAAGTGCATCACGTGGATGCGGGCTATCACATGGTGGGCCTCGCCGCCGTCGAGAAGGTGCACGAGAGCGCGCAGCTGCTCACCACGCTGTCGCCGGACGAGTGAACGCACACCTCCCTTCCCCTGTTCGTCATGGCCGGGCGTGACCCGGCCACCTAGGCGAGCGCACACCGGCTTGTAAGTAGATTCACCACGAAGCCACGAAGGACACGAAGCGGCTTTGTGATCTTCGTGGCTTCGTGGTGAAACTTCTCTTTATCGCGCTGCCGCGCGGTCTCCTGGGTGGCCGGGGTCAAGCCCGGCCATGACGATTGGGGGTAAAGCGGACGACGGAGATTTTTGAGTGTCGCACAACACCTACGGCCATTTGTTTCGCGTGACGACTTGGGGCGAGAGCCATGGGCTCGCGCTTGGTTGCGTTGTCGATGGGACGCCGCCGGGGATTGCTCTGACCGAGGCGGACATTCAGCCTTGGATGGAGAAGCGCCGGCCGGGGACGTCGAAGTTCGTGACCCAGCGGCAGGAGACGGACGTCGTCAAGATCCTCTCCGGCGTATTCGGCGACGACACGACCGGCGGTCAAGTGACGACCGGTACGCCGATTGCGCTCCACATCGACAATGTGGACGCGAAGTCGAAGGACTATGAGGGCATCAAGGACAAGTTCCGCCCTGGCCACGCGGACTATGCCTATTTCATCAAGTACGGCGTGCGCGACTATCGTGGCGGCGGACGGCAGAGCGCGCGCGAGACAGCGGCGCGGGTCGCGGCCGGTGCGATCGCGCGCAAGGTACTCGATCACATCGTGCCGGGCGGCGTGCGCATCCGCGGCGCGCTGATCCAGGTCGGACCGCACAAGATCGACCGCAGCGCGTGGGATTGGGCGGAGATCGAGCGCAACGCGTTCTGGTCGCCGGATGCGAAGGCGGCGGCGCTTTGGGAGACGTACCTCGACGAGCGGCGCAAGGCGGGCTCGTCGTGCGGCGCGGTGATCGAAGTCGTCGCAGAGAACGTGCCCGCGGGTTTGGGAGCGCCGGTCTACGGCAAGCTCGACGCCGATCTGGCCGCCGCGATGATGTCGATCAATGCGGTCAAGGGTGTGGAGATCGGTGCGGGGTTTGGCGCGGCGGCGTTGTCCGGCGAAGAGAACGCTGACGAAATGCGCATGGCGGGCGGCAAGCCTGCGTTCCTGTCGAACCACGCGGGCGGTGTGTTGGGCGGCATCTCGACGGGGCAAGACGTCGTCGTGCGCTTCGCAGTGAAACCGACGTCCTCGATCCTCTCGACCCGCAAGACGATCACGCGCGACGGCCAAGAGACGGATATCCAGACCAAGGGCCGCCACGACCCGTGCGTCGGCATTCGCGCGGTACCGGTGGGCGAGGCTATGATGGCCGCGGTGCTTGCGGATCATCTGCTGAGGCATCGCGGACAGGTGGGGTGACTTTCAGAATTCTGTTTCAGCTTCGCGATCTTGCGCACGTCGTTCCTTGGGGTGCGCCGCCGAACCTAAGTCTAAGTTGGTTCGGGCTGACGGATGGCGCTTATTGCATCGACACACCGGCTGGCCGCCTTCTCGACTTTCACGGTAAACCGACAGCGGGTTTGAGCGTCACGTGGTGCGATTACCAAATTGCCCGGCTGTTCGAGGACATGATTGATGCCTTCCCGACGATTATGGAGCCGGTTCCGGCAGATGTGATCGACAGATTTCATCAGTGGCAGGCAAACCCTGCTTCCCAGATCATTCCCGAAGACGATCAACTCGCCGATCGGTGGTATCGCGCGCAAGAGTGGTTGGGTTGGCGCCAAATTGACTTCGGATACCTCGTTTCGTGTCCCAAACTTCACCTATGGCGCACCGGCGATGAAGTTCACGGGCGTTGGCGCTTGGACCCGAAAAATGCGGCATCCGCACAATTGACGATACGTGAGGCGGACTTCTCGCTGCCGGTCGACGACTTTGACGAGAGTGCGAACACCTTCTTTCGAGTATTTCTCGGCCAGATGCGCGAGCGCGTCACGCAAATCGCGCGAGATGGTTGGCCCGGTAAACCATGCCGGCTCGATGTTGCGCTGCTGGTAGCTGAGCAAGACGAGCGCGAGGCTGAACCGCAGAATCGTGCGGGACTAAAGCGGGTGGCCGACTGGGACGAGGTTCGCCGCGACTTGAGATTTCTAGGTGCGTAGCGCTGCACCACGCAGGCGCAATTGTTTGTAGGTGAGCGCGAGTCCTGGGACCGCAGGCGTCCTCGCCCGCTCTTTCACAGTTTCCGCCGCACTGGACGTTGAAAGGTAGCGAAGAGCGCGCGGGGCCGCCCGCGGTCCCAGGGTTAGAGCGCTCTCTCGAATGCAGCGACCTTCGACAGGAAGGCCGGGGTGTTCGTGCGCATTGTTAAACCCGCGCTCGCGAACGCTTCTTCCATGTTCCAGGTTTGGTAGCTTTCGTAGTAGGGCTCGTGGAAGGCTTGGGGGAAGAATTCGGTTAGGGCTTCGAAGCCTTTCGTATCGCCGGGTTGGATGCTGTCGACCAGTACGAACAGGCCGCCTGGTTTCAAGACGCGGGCGATTTCTTTCGCCACGGTCGCGCGGACTTTCGGCGGGAGTTCGTGGAAGAGGTAGATCGCGGTTACGATGTCTTGGCTGGCATCGGCAAGCGGCATCGCTTCGGCGTTTGCTTCGAGGAACGTCACGTCGCGCCAGGGTTTGAGCGCCTTTTTTGCTTCGTCGAGATAGGCGGGTGAGAGGTCGAGTGCCGTCGTTTTGAGGCGCGGCCAGGTGTCTTTCACGAATGTGAGGAAGCGGCCGGTGCCGGTCGCCACGTCGAGCAAATTCATTTGGCGTTGATCGCGGCCCTTCATGTGTGCGGCGATGGGCGCGAGCGCTTGGCGGCGCATCGCGTCGGCTGTGCCTGCGAACAGGGCTTCGACTTGGAAGTCGTAGCGCTGCGCCGAGTCCTCCGTCAGCCAGCCGCCGGATTGGTAGTGGAAATTTTGCAGGTAGTAGCGCGGGAAGTTTTCGCGGGCTTCCTCCGTCAACACTTCGTCGTGCACGTGGTCGCGGCGGCGGCGCGCGACTTGCGGCACGTCGCGCAGGAAATCCATCGAGCGGCGCAGCGTCTTGATCGCGCCGGCGTCGAGCGCTGCGGGGGCCGCGTAGATACCTTGTTCGATGTTCTGCCAGTCGCGTTCGAATAGCGCCTGCATCTCTCTCAGGAACAGGTCGCGCTTCGGGTAGTCGTGTTCGACCTCGACTTTGCGTTCGGCGAACGCCGTGCCGCGTCCGAGCCGGTTTGCCAAGATGTGATGGCCGCCGTACCAGGCGACGCGCGCGGTTTGGCTCAGGCGATAGGCGGCGCGGGCGATTGGGTTTGCCATGGCTTCAGCTCCGCTCGAATACTGCCACTAGTTCGATGTGCGGCGACCAGAGAAATTGATCGATTGGGGTCACGGATTTGAGCGCGTAGCCGCCGTCGATCAACGTGCGGGCGTCGCGGGCGAAGGTGGTGGGGCTGCAGGAGACGGCCGCGATCGTTTTTACCTTCGACGTTGCGAGTTGTTCGGATTGCGCCTTGGCGCCGGCGCGCGGGGGGTCGATGACGACGGCGTCGAACGCGTCGAGTTCGTGCTTCAGCAGCGGGCGGCGGAACAGGTCGCGGCGCTCTGCCGTGATGGGTTTCAAGCCCGGCGTGCCGCGTGCGGCGCCAAGCGCTTCGATGGCTTCGGCTTCGCTGTCGAAGGCGGCGACGGCGCTCTTACGCGCGAGCGGGAACGTGAAGGCGCCGCAACCGGCGAAGAGATCGGCGACGCGTTTCGCTTTGCCAACGGCCGCTGTCACAAGCGTTTGCAACGTTGCTTCCGCTTCGGGCACGGCTTGCAGGAAGGCGCCTGGCGGCGGGGTAATCTTGGCGCCGGCCCAATCGAGCACCGGCGCTTCAGATTGCGCGACGAGTTCGCCGTTCACGTTGAGGCGGATGATGCCGAGCCTTGCCGCGAGTGCGGCAAGCCGTGTGCGTAGCGCGCCGTCGAGCGTCATGCGGCCGACACCGAGCGACATGTCGATGCCGTTGTCCGCGCGCATCACGTCGATCTCGGCGCGTGCGTGTTCGGGGAGGATGTCCGCCAGAACGCCGCGCAGTTTTGCGACCAGTGCGAAGAGGTCGGGATGCAGGACGTGGCACTCCGCCATGTCGACGATGTGGTGACTGCCGCGCTCTTGGAAGCCAACGAACACCGCGTCGTCGACGAGCTTTGCGGTCAGCACGGCGCGGCGCCGCGTGCGCGTGGGAAACGTGACGAGCGGTGCAACGTCGATGCCGGTGATGCCGCGTTGACTCAGAGCCTGGACAACCTGGTCGCGCTTCCAATCGTGGTAGGCTGATGCTTCCACGTGCTGCAATGCGCAGCCGCCGCAGATGACGAAGTGCTGGCACACTGGTTTCGCTCGCGTGGGACCGGGCTCGACGATTTCGACGATGCGCCCGCGGTCGCCCTCCGCTTCCACTCTCACCTTGTCGCCGGGGACGGTGAAGGGGACGTAGACGCCCTCTGCCGTCTCGCCATCGCCCTTGTGGCCGATGCGGAGGATGTCGAGGGTGCGGGTGGGTGTGATGCTGTCGTAGATTGTCATCGGCTGGTCATAGAGTGCTGCATAGGAGGGAGGCTCGAACCCTGGGACCGCGGACGTCCTCGTCCGCTCTTGACTACATCTCAACACGCACTGCGTCCGCGAGGACTTTCAAAGAAAGAGCGGGCGAGGCCGCCCGCGGTCCCAGGGTTTTAGGCTCGCATTCCGGCTGCGGCTTGCCCCAACGCGGTGAGCGCCGTCGCCACGATGTGGGGGGCGTTTAGTTCGGCCACGTCGTATTGTTTTTGCGGGTTGTCGTGGTCGATGAAGAGGTCGGGGAGTGTCATTGGGCGGAATTTGCAGCCGCGGTCGAAGAGGCCGGCTTTGGCCATGAACTGCATCACGTGGGCTGCGAAGCCGCCGATCGCGCCTTCTTCGATCGTGATCAGCACTTCGTGGTTGGCGGCCAGGCGGCGGATCAGGTCTTCGTCGAGCGGTTTGCAGAAGCGGGCGTCCGCGACCGTGGTCGAGAGGCCGCGTGCGCCGAGGTCGTCTGCTGCTTTCAGCGCTTCGGCGAGCCTTGTGCCGAAGCTCAGGATCGCGATCTTCGAGCCTTCGCGGATGATGCGGCCTTTGCCGATTTCGAGCGGCGTTCCCTTGGCCGGAAGCTCGATCCCGACGCCTTCGCCGCGCGGGTAGCGGACCGACGACGGGCGGTCGTCGATCGCGGCGCAGGTGGCCACCATGTGGCGGAGTTCGAGTTCGTCGCTGGGTGCCATCACCACGAAGCCGGGCAGCGTCGCCAGATAGGTCGTGTCGAACGAACCTGCGTGCGTCGCGCCGTCGGCACCGACGAGCCCTGCCCGGTCCATCGCAAAGCGCACCGGCAGCTTTTGGATGGCGACGTCGTGCACGACTTGGTCGTAGGCGCGCTGCAGGAACGTCGAGTAGATCACCGCGAAGGGTTTGTAGCCTTCGGTGGCGAGCCCGGCTGCGAACGTCACCGCGTGTTGCTCCGCGATACCGACGTCGAACGTGCGGTTCGGGAAGCGCTTGGCGAAGAGGTCGAGGCCGGTGCCGGACGGCATGGCCGCGGTGATCGCCACGATCTTCTCATCCGCCTCCGCTTCGGCGATCAGGCTGTCTGCGAAGATCTTCGTGTATTGCGGTGCGTTCGAGGGCGCCTTCTTCTGTGCGCCGGTGACGACGTCGAACTTCACCACGCCGTGGTATTTGTCGGCGGAGTTTTCGGCGGGCTCGTAGCCCTTGCCCTTTTTCGTCACCACGTGCACCAGGATCGGACGGTCGATCGGCTGATCGCGCACGTTTTGGAGTACGGGCAGAAGGTGGTCCAGATTGTGGCCGTCGATCGGGCCGACGTAATAGAGGCCAAGCTCCTCGAACAGCGTGCCGCCCATCCAATAGCCGTGCGCATACCGTTCGGCGCGCCGCGCGCTCTCCTCGACGAAGTGCGGCATGTTTTTGGCCAACTGCTTCGCGAAATTGCGCAGCGTCGTGTAGCCCTCGGACGAGACCATGCGCGAGAGATAGGCGCTCATACCGCCGACCGGCGGGGCGATCGACATGTCGTTGTCATTCAAGATCACGATGAGCCGCGAGCGCGATGCGCCAGCGTTGTTCATCGCTTCATACGCCATGCCGGCCGACATCGCGCCGTCGCCGATCACGGCGATGATGTTGCGCTTCTCGCCCTTCAGGTCGCGCGCGACGGCCATGCCGAGGCCGGCGGAAATAGACGTCGATGAGTGCGCGGCGCCGAACGGGTCGTATTCGCTCTCAGCGCGCCGCGTGAAGCCGGAGAGACCGCCGCCCATTCGTAGCGTGCGGATACGATCGCGCCGGCCGGTCAGGATTTTGTGCGGGTAGGCTTGGTGGCCGACGTCCCAGATCAGGCGGTCGTGCGGCGTGTTGAAGACGTGGTGGAGCGCCACCGTCAGTTCGATCACGCCGAGGCCTGCGCCCAGGTGGCCGCCGGTGACGGACACCGCGTCAATCGTCTCGGTCCGCAGCTCATCGGCGAGTTGTTTCAGCTGGTCGCGCGACAAACGTCGCGTGTCGGCGGGCGACTTGATCGTGTCAAGAAGTGGGGTCATTTGAACCCTCGGATTTCACGCAAACTTTCGTCACGTCCGCCTGCTTCAAAAGGTAGTGTACCATCGCTGCCGATTGTTGCGGCATTTAGGCACGCCGATTAACGACATAGGCGGTCAGGCCACGCAGAAGGTCCGCTTTTTCGTCGAAGACTTCAAGGTGGCGGGCCGCTTGCGTGGCTAATAGTTCGGCTTGCGCGCGCGCACGTTCGGCGCCCAGCACTGTGACGAACGTCGCCTTGCCCGCTCTTTCGTCTTTGCCCGCGGCCTTACCCATGATCGCCGGGTCGCCTTCGATGTCGAGCAGGTCGTCCACGATTTGGAACGCGAGCCCCAAATCCTGCGCGTAATTCGTCAGTGCACGGAGCAACGGCGGCGAGGCCTTGCCCATGATCGCACCCGCCTCGCACGCAAACGCGATCAGCGCGCCGGTCTTCAGGCGCTGCAGCCGGGTGATGTGGCCGATGTCGCTGATGAATTCGCCTTGGGCAGCGATGTCGATCATCTGGCCGCCCACCATGCCGTTCGCGCCGGCCGCGTGCGCAAGACGCGCAACGAGCTCGACGCGCACATGCGGGTCTTGGTGGGTTTCGGGGGCGGCAAGCAGCGCAAAGGCGTGCGTTAGCAGCGCGTCACCGGCGAGGATGGCCGTCGCCTCGTCGAACTTTTTATGCGTGGACGGTTTGCCGCGGCGTGAATCGTCGTCGTCCATCGCGGGCAGGTCGTCGTGCGCGAGCGAATAGGCGTGCACGCACTCGACCGCGGCCGCAGCACGGGCGAGCGCACGGCGGTCGACGCCGAACTGCCGGCCGGATTGCAGCACCAGGAACGCACGCACGCGCTTGCCGCCTTGCAGCGTCGCATAGCGCATCGCTTCGACCATGCGCGCCTGCGGGCCCAGGGGCTCCGGCAGCAGCTCGTTCAACACATCTTCCATGAAGATGGCCGCTTCCTTCAGCGCGGGCTCGATGGGGGTGAGGGTCATTTGTCGAACGGCGCGGTCGCGGGGCCGGCGGGGGTGATGACGATCTTTTCGATGCGGGCTTCGGCGTCTTTAAGCTTGCCCTCGCAGTGCGCTTTGAGCGCCGTGCCGCGTTCATAGATCGAGATCGAGTCTTCGAGTTCGACCTGGCCCTTCTCAAGCCGCTGAACGATCTGCTCAAGCTGCTGCAGCGCCTGCTCGAACGTCAGGGTCGCGATGTCGTTTTTGTCGTCTTTTGCCATCGGGTGGTCCGGGTGGTTTTGGTGGTTGGGGTATAGTGGTTCGCGGTCGCAAGGTCATCTGATTTTCGCGCGGAGCGCGATGTCAAAGCAGCCTAACCACGAAGGCACAAAGGCACAAAGATTCCTGCGCCTCTTGGTGCCTTTGTGCCTCCGTGGTTAGGCTGAAATCGACATCGCGCTTCGCGCGAAGGGAGACCACAGATGAGCACAAGCGAGTTTTACTTCGAGGGCAGCGATGGGGCGCGGATTGCCGCGTACCGGTGGGCGGCCAAGGGGCCTGTGAAGGCCGTGCTGCAGATTTCGCACGGGCTGGGCGAGCATGCGTTGCGGTATCTCGAGCCGTTGGCGCCGCTGCGGGAGGCGGGGATTGCGATCTATGCGGAGGATCATCGCGGGCATGGGCGGACCGCGTCGGGGACGCTCGGCGATTTCGGGCCGGGCGGGTTTGCTTCGATCGTGGACGACATGGCGGTGTTGAGTGCCATCGCGAAGCACGAAAACTCGGGGAAGAAGCTGATCCTGCTTGGGCATTCGTTGGGTTCGTTCGCGCTGCAGATTTATCTCGTGAAGCACAGTGCGCTGATCGACGGCGCCGTTCTGTCCGGGTCGGCCGCGCTCGACCTGCTGCCGCCGCCGGATGGCGAGGGCGGGTTGAAGTCGTTCAACAAGGCGTTCGAGCCTGCGCGCACGCCGTTCGATTGGCTGAGCCGAAGCCCTTCCGAGGTCGACAAGTACATCGCCGATCCACTGTGCGGGTTCGACGCGACGCCACCGTCGATGACGAGCATCTTTGAGGCCGCGCAAGTGATGTTCGAGCCGGACGCGCTGAAACGCATCCGCCCTGCCCTGCCCATCTATCTGTTCGCCGGGACCAAGGACCCGCTGAACAGCAACCTTGCGGGCCTGATGCCGCTGGTCGAGCGCTACCGGGCGGCGGGGGTCAAGGACGTGACGCATGATTTCTACGCGCAAGGCCGGCACGAGATGCTGAACGAGACGAACCGGGCTGAGGTGGTCGCCAACCTTGGCCGATGGATTACCCGCATCGCGCTCTAATTGCTGCCCGCAGCGGCCGGTTTGCGAAAGGTTAAGGTTGGGGGGCGTACGCTGCGTGCCTCATTCGGAGTGCGGTTCGATGCGGCGGTTGGCGTTGATTTCGTGTCTGTTGGTTTGCACTGGTGCGGCGGCGGCGGCGCCGGTTACCTGGACGCAGGACGGGTGGTACCGGCTTGAGATTTTTCCTGCGCTCAAGCTGCAAGCCGGGCCATTCGACGGTGAAAAGGCGTGCGGCAAGACGCTGGCCCCAAGCGAACAAGATGTCGTCCAGTGCGCGCACCTGAAGAACGCGGGCGACGAGATCGATGTCGCGCTTGCATTCTTTGCCGGTGCCATCAAAGAGAACCCGCGCGACGCGATGGCGATGAACTATCGCGGCCTTTTGTTCGCGCGGCGCGAGCAGTACGACCGCGCGATCGCCGAACACACGGCCGCAACAAAAGCGGACCCAGACGACTATTGGGCGTTCGTGTTCCGCGGCACGGTCTATGAGAAGATGAACCGGAAGACCGAAGCCGCCGACGACTACCGCGAAGCGCTGGGCCGCAACCCGGGCGAGGCGCCGCTGGTGGCAACGTTGAAGGCAGCGCTGAGAGAGCTGGGCGCGGCACCTTGACAGTAAGGCATTTTTGCCTTACATTTTGCGCCATGAGCACGCTTACCGTAACCGCCAAGGGTCAAGTGACCTTGCGCAAGGATATCCTCAAGCACCTTGGCGTCGGCCCGGGTGCGAAGATCGTTGTCGATAAACTTCCCGATGGCCGGCTTGAGATGAAGGCGGTGCCGGCGGGTAAGATCTCCGACGTATTCGGCAAGCTGAAAGGCCAAGGCCGTCCGGCCCTCTCCCTGGACGAGATCAAAGACGTCGCCCGGCGCGGATGGGCGGGCAAGCGGTGAAGATTACCGCCGACACGAACGTGCTGGTGCGCGCGATCGTGGGCGACCACCCGAAACAGGCGAAAGCCGCGCAAGACGAGTTGAAGCGCGCCCAGACCGTTGCCGTCGCCACGCCGACATTGTGCGAACTCGTTTGGGTGCTGGCGCAAGGTTACAAGATTTCGCCGCCTGAGATCGCCGACGCGGTCCGCGTCCTCATCAACAGCACGAACGTGGCCGTCGATCGCCTCGCGGCCGAAGCGGGCCTTGCTGCGCTGGACGCCGGCGGTGATTTCGCGGACGGGGCGATTGCGTATGAGGGACAGCGGCTGGGCGCGGACGCGTTCGTCTCGTTCGACAAGCAAGCCGTGAAGTTGCTCGAGGCACAGGGCGTGAGCGCGCGGTTGCTGGCGTGAGTTAGCCTGGAACCTAAGGGGCCCCTTCCCTGGGACCGCGGGCGGCCTCGCCCGCTCTTGCTGACTTTTAGCGCGCGGCGCGTGTGGAGCGTTCCAAAGAGCGGGCGGGGCCGCCAGCGGTCCCAGGGAGTCACAGCGCTCTCCGAGGCCGGCAGCTTCGACGCACTATGACCGCCGGGGGGAATAGGTATTGGACTGCACCCCGCAAGTGAGACAGTGATATTAAGGGACAGTTCTCGCAAGGAGGACTGATGATCAAAGACCGCCGCGTATTCAGCCCCGAGGTGAAGCTCTCGACGGTGAAGCGCATTTTGGCCGGTGAAGACATCCGCGACCTGGCGCGCGGACGAAAAGCCCGTGTCGCTCAGTGACGACGATCGCTCATTTCAAAGGCAGGTGGAATTTTCAGCACTTGCGCGAGCACGTCCTCTGCGCGTGGCCTTCCTCGTTCAAGAAGGTCCGTAATTCAGGGGATCCGTAATTCAGGGGACACGTAACGAACTTGGCCGCGGCGCCGTGTCCTTCTGTCTAGCCTTGCGCGCGCGATCAACTGGCTCAAGCCGCGCCTTTAGTGCGTCTACCGCGTCGAGCTTCTCGGCGAAGCTCAGTGCCGCGCGTTCGCGCCGCCCCCGAGCTTTTTGCGCGAGGATTTCCGTGATGTCGGGATAGAGCTTTTCCGGCGTGTCGGTCATGCTTCTATTCTAGACCAGCGGATCGGGTTTTCCAGCCTTGGTCAGAAAATCCCGCCATTTTGCCAGCAAATTGTGACGCTGCAGGACGCCTTTAAGCGCCTGAAGATCGAGTGCGCCCTGATCCAAGAAGTCCTCGATGCGCGCGTAATCCTTAAGACGGCCCACGCTTAACGCCGTGGCAACCACGTGCTCAGCGCGCAGCACGCGGGATTTCAACGGCGGGCTCCCGGCGTGATTGAAATCGACTTCAATCGCCTGGGCGAGCGCTTCTTCGTCCAACGGTGTGGCCACCGGTAGAAACTGAACTGGCCAGCCTTCGATCATAATTCCAACGCCGGAGCGTTCCGC
>JBJXEH010000316.1:0-5217 GCA_046153995.1 Micropepsaceae bacterium | reverse complement strand
TTTGCCTGTCGCCGGATGGCGTTGGGTTGTTGCTGATGGGCGATCCCTTGTCGATCGCGTGGACGTTCGGGACCGCTTGCATTGCCGTGACTGCGCTTGCCGCGGCGTTCGGCGGTTGGATTATCGCCGAGGCGAATTTGAGCGAGCGCGTTGTCGCGGGCGCTGCCGGCCTCGCGCTTTTCTACGCCGACCCGTGGTTCGACGCGGCGGGCCTCGCTCTCGCAGCCGTCGCAGTTGTCGCGCATGTGGCGCGCGTGAAAGGCTGGATCAAGCAGCACGAGGACCGCGACGAGTCTGACGGCGAGGCGTGACGGACGGGCGTTAAGCGACTCACAAAGCGCAACCGGCGCCGTTTCAAGTCTTGCCGGAAAATAATTTCAGGCTCATCTCATTAAGCGCCGGCGCGATCTTTGAAGAGGGGCGCCCCGCCAGACCAACGGCGCAGACGCGCGTTTCCGACGCCGGCATTTCAGCGGACCTCCGTACCGGAGGGTCCGCATCTTCCAGGTGCAACATGTATACGACAGTAGGGATCGTGCTGGCGCTTTTGGCGCTGGCCGCGACGGGCATTCGAATCGTGCAGGAGTACGAACGCAGCGTGGTGTTCCGGTTGGGTTGGTTTTCGCGGGTCGCGGGACCTGGTCTCTTCTGGATCATCCCGATAATCGAATGGACAACCAACGTCGACTTGCGCACGCGAACGGTCGACATCGAGCGGCAGGAGACGATCACAAAGGACAGCGTCACCGCGAACGTGAACGCTGTGTTGTGGTACCGGATCGAAGATCCCAAGAAGGCTGTGCTCGCCGTTCAGAACTACCAGGCTGCCGTCTATCAGGTGTCGCTGACGAGCCTGCGCAACATTATCGGCCAGCATGAGCTGGACGACGTTTTGAAGTCGCGCGATACGATCAACAATTCGCTGGGCGAGACGGTCAACCAGACCACGGCGACTTGGGGCGTCAGAATCGAGATGGTCGAGATGAAAGACGTCGAAATCCCGACCGCGATGCAGCGCGCCATGGCGCGCGAGGCGGAGGCGACACGCGAAAAGCGCGCGCGGCTGATCAAGGCGGATGCAGAGTTCGAAGCCGCGGAGAAGCTGACCGCGGCGGCCAGCCAGATGACGGCAAGTCCGATGGCGTTGGAGCTGCGGCGCCTTCAGATGGTCGCCGAAATCGGTGCCGAGAACAACACGACGACCGTGATCATGCTGCCGTCGGATTTGATCAGTTTGGCGAGGACGGTGGTCAAGGCCTGACGCATAACGGCGGCCGGTGCGCAGTCACCGGCCGCCGCTGTCTTACGGCGATGCGCGCCTCAGCGCCGCA
Source organism: Micropepsaceae bacterium (assembly GCA_046153995.1). Taxonomy (GTDB): domain Bacteria; phylum Pseudomonadota; class Alphaproteobacteria; order Micropepsales; family Micropepsaceae; genus SZUA-430. The sequence goes on along the minus strand of JBJXEH010000316.1, from coordinate 3,886 downwards.
TCAGTTCCAGCGGGCCGCCTTTTTCGATTGCGCGTTGGTACGCCGGGCGGTCGTGCAGGCGCTTCAGCAGGCCGGCCAAATGCGGGTAGTCTTTCAACCTACTGCTGCGGTCCGCGATTTCGAGGATGAACGACATTTGAATGTCGGCGGCGGTGAAGTCCGGCCCCGCGAAGTAAGCGTGTTTTCCGATCGTCTCTTCCATGTACGCCAAGTGATTGGCGATTTCGCTTTCGATGCGCGGTTTCAAGGGCGCGCCACCTTCGCCCAGCATGCCGACATAGAGCGCCAGCATGAACGGTAGCATCGCGGAGCCTTCCGCGAAGTGCATCCAATGCGTGTGCGCGACCCAGTTCGGCGCCGTGTCGGCCGGCCAGAATTTGTCTTTGCCGTAGGTCTTCGTCAGGTACTCGATGATCGCGCCGGATTCGGCGACGGTTTGCGCGCCGTCCGTGATCACCGGCGACTTGCCGAGCGGATGGATTTTCTTCAGCTCCGGCGGCGCGAGGCGCGTGGTGGCGTCGCGCTTGTGGTGCACGATCTCGTAAGGCGTTCCCAATTCTTCGAGCAGCCACAGGACGCGGTGCGAACGGGAGTTGTTGAGGTGGTGGAGTTTAATCATAGGAGCCTCGCGCGGTTTCGAGGCCCTCTGTTAGCGCAAATGCAGGGTCGCGCGGAAGCCCGGATTGAGCCGCTCGAACGTCAAGCGGCCGTTGTGGATAGGCCCGGCGGCAATCGCTTGTGCTTGTCAGTAAGCCAAAAAAGAGATATCACCTCAATAAAGAGATATGTGGATATGGCGTGGACAGTCCTGTTTCTCGACGAAAGGGTTGAGGAGGAGCTGCAGGCGCAGCCTGCCGACATCAGGGCCCGCTTCGACCGGATTCGCGACCTCGTTGTCGAGCATGGGCCGGCATCGCTGCCCGCGACTTACACAAAGCACATCCAAGGGGCGTTGTGGGAGTTGCGCATGAAGGGAAAAGACGGCATTGCGCGCGCGTTCTACATCACGGCCAGCGGCCAACGCGTCGTTGTCGTCCGCGTCTTCACCAAGAAGACGCAAAAGACGCCCAAGCAGGAGATCAAGCTTGCGCTCACGCGAGCCAAGGAGGTGACATGACGACAAAGGCAAAGACGTTGCGCAAGATGATCCCGGTCGAAGAAGCCATCGCCCGTTGGCGCAAGGACCCCGCCTACATGAAGGCATACGACGCGCTTGAGGAGGAGTTCGCGCTTACGGCGGAGATCGTCAAGGCGCGCGCCAAGGCTGGGCTGACGCAACAAGAGTTGGCGAAGCGCATGAAGACGACACAAGGCGCGATCGCGCGGCTCGAAAGCGGGACCGCGTTGCCCTCGACGCGGACGCTCAAGCGTTTCGCCATCGCGACCGGCCACAACCTCAAGATCAGCTTCGAGCCGAAGAAGGCGGCGAGGGGGAAGGCGTCGGCTTGAGGCGGCTGGCCGCATTGGTCGGCGCTCCCGCCAACGGCAATAGGTAAGCGCTGTGTCGTGGGTATGTTGAACGTCCCCGGCGCCTATTGCGACCTGCAAACCGCCCCGCGCGTGGGCGGCGCACCGGTGATTCTCTGCGTCACCGAAACCGGCGGCTACAGCTCGTCGGGTGGCGAGAGGGCCCGCGCGGACGAGCTGCCGTCGAAGGCGATCGTGGCGACCGATGTGATGTGGGAGTTTTCAGCGGGTTGTGAGGGGAGCGGGTCACATTCGAGAGCTGGGCGGCCCCCAGCGCTGCTCTTCGAACCCAATCAATGGCAGGAACTTATTCTTCAGCACCTGGAATTGACTTGAAAACCACTCGCGCCTTTCGGCGGACTTGATGTCGAGTCTGGACTGAGTCTCGGGGTCGCGAGTTACACGACTTTCGACTTCGATCGCATGCAAACTGTTGGCTTGAAGCCGAAGTTCGTCCAGGTAATCTGAAACACTCTTGCTGGTCAAAAACTCAGCATCGAGAATGTCACGCGAGTATTTGTTGATAGCGGGGTTGTCCGCTTCGCTCATCAATATGTGCGAGATAAAGTTGGCAGCGGTATCGTACAGCTTGAAACGGCGCTCAAACAGATCGTGCTTGAGCTTCGTCCGGGCGACATGGAGTTGACCCAGAGCGATCCAAGCACCCACAAATGGGATGACAATAAGAGCAATTGCTTGAAGGTACTTTAGCCAAAGAGGCAGGTCCCCGGTGGGCATGCTCTATCCTTTGTCTTGTCGCGAAACACCAGCTGATCTAGTCACAACGCCGACCTTACATCGGTTCCGCGGAAGTCGTCGCCAATGTAGAGCAGCGGCGCGTCGTGTGCCTTTGCCAATGCGTACGCGAAGCAGTCGCCGAGGTTCAGTTTGCCGGTTGTGCGGAAGCCCTTGCCGAAGCGTATGCGCGCTTGCATCGCGAGGCGGGCAATCTGTTCGTCGATGGCGGCGCACGTGATCTCGAAGTTGCTCAGGAAGGCGTCCAGGTCGGCGACACCTTTCAACGGATCGTCCGCACGGCGGCCGGCCAGCACGGTCCTTGCTTCCACGTAGTTCATAGCGGATATCAAGCGTTCGCCCGGCGGTTCTTTCGCGAGCCGCTTCGCCAGTTTATCGGCGTCAGGTTCGATAAAGATCATGGCGACGACGGCCGAGGAGTCGACGACGATCACTCGTCGTCGCCGCTGGCGCGGTCCCACTCTTCCTTCGTGACGGGCCGCGTGTCGTAGTTCGCGCGCACGCTTTCGGCGAACGCCCGGATGCGGGCGGGCAGGTCGGCGGCGGCTTTGCGGGTCGCGCGCTCGCGCGCCAGACGCTCTCGCAGCGCGACCGTGATCGCTTCGGTTATTGTCTCGCCGGTCAGGCGCACGAGTTCGCGCGTCAGCCGGTCCGCTTCATCGCTTTTGATGCTCAGGGCCATGGGTTGCGCCATTCTAGAAAGTCTTTCTATACATAGGGTGAACCGGCGGTATCGACAAGTCGTGTGTTATGTTCTATATTTGTTCTATCATCGTTTGTTCGTGGGCGCAACATGAAGTCAGGAAAAACGAACGGCGTGCGCGTCAGAGGTCGTGTCGTAAAATTGGATGACGGTCTTGCTGTTTGTGTTCCGCGCGCCGTGATCGTCGCGCTGCGACTGAAGGAAGGCGACGCGATCGAGGTTTTTGTTTTGCGCGAACGTCCGCTTGAGGTTTCGACGCGTGTCGCGCCGAAGGAACTTCTGAAGCGTTTGCGCCGCTTGCGTGGGCGGTTGCCCGCCGGGTTTAAGTTCGACCGGCTGGCGGCGAACGCGCGCGGGTAGTGGATTCATTCGGGCGCCGGTGCCCCCCAACCGAACCTTCTCGGCCTTCCGCCTTCGCCAAGTGGCTTCGGCGGACAGGTCGGCCTCGAACGTTCGACCGCCCCGCGGTGGGGGCGGTATTTTTACTGAGAGCGAGCGCCTACGGCCCAGTGCGCAGCGTCACTGTGGCGGTTGTTTCGCCGCGTTGGCCGGCGCCGCTGCCGCTTCCGCTGCTGTCGCGGCGGGTGGCTAAGAGGCGGTTGCCGCTTACCGTGTAGACGCGGTCTTCGCGGCTTTTGGCTTCGAACGTGACGACGATGTAGGCGCTGCCCTTTGTCGTCGTTATTGCGCGGCTCGCGAGCGGGCGGCCCGCTTCGTCGATCCACACGTCGAACGTCGCCGTTTGCTTGTCCACGAATTGCTGGTTCTTCGGCAGCGTCAGGTCGAGGCTGATCAGACGCGCGGGCTTGCCGTTCCAGGCCTCGGCGCGCTCCGTCTTCAGCTTCGCGTTCTCAAGGCGGATGAGAAGCGTTTCGGCCGCGTGAACCATGCTGTGCACTTTGATGTAGTCGAGTTCGTTCAGCGCGTTGCGCGTGGGGATCGGCGCCGTGCTGTCGCTTT
>JBJXEH010000315.1:0-4258 GCA_046153995.1 Micropepsaceae bacterium | reverse complement strand
AAACATGTGCTGAACGTCGAGGAAGGTATTACGAAAATTCGGGGACGGTGGGGCCGCATTGTCGTGAACGGCGTTGAAATCCCTGCCCTTCCGACGTTCCACCCAGCCTATCTGTTGCGTCAGCCAGGCGCGAAGCGCCAGGCGTGGCAGGATTTGTTGAGCTTGAAGCTCAAGCTGCGCGAGCTTGTTTGATAGGCGGCTCGCCCGTAAGAGTCGCGCAGTTATCGTTCATTTGGCGGAGTACGGCATGATCGCTCGCGGGTTGCGCGTCTTTGTCATTGCCGTGTCGTGCGCGGTCGCGCTGGCGTCGGATGCGAGTTTTGCGGCGCCGAGTTCGTTCGTGCGCGTGTTGAGCGACGAGGACGTCGCCACCTACAAGCAACTCTTCAAAGCGGCGGAGGCGGGCGATAAGGCGCAGATTGCGGCGCTGTCGGCGCAGGTTAAGAACAAGTCGCTGATGGGGCATGTGGCGGCGAAGAATTTTTTGAGCCCGCAGACCGTTTCGACGTTCGACGATTTGAAGGGTTGGCTCAAGAAGTATGACGACTATCCGGAGGCCTCGCGCATCTATGCGCTGGCTGTGCGCAAAGACCCCAAGCGTGCGGGCGAGTTGGAAGACCCGGACCGGAAGATCATTCGCGGCAATCTGGACGAGTCCGACACGCCGACCGAGTACACGAGCCCGGCGGCTGAGGCGGCTGCGAAGAAGCTGAAGGGTATGATTGCGGGCGGCAAGGTTGGCGCGGCGACAGCTTACATCGAGGGCGCGGAGTTGCGGGCGAGCCTTTCGCGCGCCGATCTTGGGCGGCTTACCCATCAGGTGGCGGCGGGGCAGTACTATCTTGGCGACTCCTCCACGGCGCTGGCGCTGGCGGACAAGGTTTCGGAGCAGGTGCGGAGTGAAGTGCCGGACGCCGATTGGGTGGCCGGGATCGCGGCGTTCCAGCTGCAGAAGTACGACGTCGCGGCCCGGCACTTTGCGGCGCTGGCGGAGAACGAGAAGGCTTCGTCGTGGATGAAGTCGGCGGCCGGCGTTTGGGCGGCGCGGTCGTTCTTGATTTCGAAGCAGCCGGAGCGCGTTTCGCGGATGCTCGAGATTGCGGCGGAGAAGCCGCGGACTTTCTATGGGTTGATCGCGCTGCGTCTGTTGGGCCGCGAAGCGCCGTTTACGTGGAACGAGCCGAAGCTGGAGCGCGCCGGGTTCGAGCGGATGATGCGTGTCAGCGGTATCGCGCGCAGCGTTGCGCTCTATCAGTGCGGCGAGTTGGAGGCGTCCGAGGGTTCCATCGCGCGCAGTCATGGGCGGCTCAATCCGGAGCTCGACCGGCCGTTCATCGCGCTGGCGCATGAGATGGGATTTGCGCATGTGCAGCTGCTGGCCGCCGGTGCTGCGCGTGCCGCCGATTTGAAGGCGGCGGCTTATCCGCTGATGCGCGTGAAGCCATCCGACGGGTGGCAGGTGGACCCAGCCATCGTGCATGCGATAGCTCGGCAGGAGAGCAAGTTCGAGATGCGCGTCGTGAGTTCGTCGGATGCGCGGGGATTGATGCAGGTTCTGCCGACGACGGCCGCGGGCACGATGAAGGATACGACGCTCGACAATCCCGGAACGAAGGCAAAGCTGTTCGACCCGGCCTTCAATCTGAGCGTCGGGCAGCGTTACGTGAAGAAGATGATCGAGTTCGGCCAGCCGGACGGGAACTTGATCCACCTTGTTGTCGCCTACAACGGCGGGCCGGGCAATCTTCAGAAGTGGCTGAAAGAGGTCGAGCACCGGGGCGATCCGCTGCTCTTCATCGAGAGCATCCCGTCGCGCGAGACGCGCGGTTATATGGAGCGCGTGGTCGCGAATTATTGGATCTATCAAGACCGGCTTGGCGAACCGAAAACGACGCTCGATCAAGTCGCGCGCGGCGAGTGGCCGGTGATGACGCCGTTCGACCGGCAGCGCGTTGCGTCGCTGATGCATTGAGGGGCGCGCATGTCCGCTAGCCGTATCGACGAGACGAAGCCGTTCTTAGCCCTGCGGATCGCGGTGTTGACCGTATCCGACACGCGGACGCGGGAGAACGACACGTCGGGCGACACGCTGGTCGAGCGGTTGACCGGCGCAGGGCATACCCTTGCCGAGCGCATGCTACTGCGCGACGACGTGGTCGCGATCCGCAACCAGCTGACGAAATGGGTAGTGTCGGGCGAGGTCGACGTCATCATCACGACCGGCGGCACCGGCTTGACCGGACGCGACGTCACTGTGGAGGCGATGCGGCCGCTGTTCGAGAAAGAGATCGACGGGTTCTCCGTCGTCTTCCATCAGATTTCATACGAGAAGATTGGAACGTCGACGATGCAAAGCCGAGCGTGCGCGGGCCTCGCGCGCGGGACGCTGATGTTCGCGCTTCCCGGCTCGACCGGCGCGGTCAAGGACGGGTGGGACGGGATACTGAAGTGGCAGCTCGACGCGCGGCACAAGCCGTGCAACTTCGTCGAACTGATGCCGCGGTTCGAGGAACACCTCACGGCGGAGAAGCGGAAGAAGTAGGCTCGCCGCCCGAACATGAGAATGGAGCCGTCATGCCTTTCAAAACGTCGATCGCCGCGTGGCTGCTTGCGCTCTTCGCAGCGACGGCTTGTGCGGCCGAGTTCAAGACGTTCGACTATTCTTTGTTCGGCGACATATCGCAAAAGATCGCGGCGGCGAACGCGAAGTTCGACCGGCTGTTGGTGAGCGCCAAAGTCGGCGTGCCCGACAATTCGATCGCGCCGAAGGACTTGGTCTTCACGTTCGCGAGCGCTGCGGGCCTAATGACGATGCGGCCTGCGGTGGATGGGACGCTGATCTTTCCCACCGATCCCGCACTCAAGGCGCAGAATCCGAAGGTCACGGTCAATGTGCCGAAAGATACGAAACTCGCTCTAACTCTTGAACTGCAAATTCGCTTGAGCGATCCGCGGTCGTTTCCCTATGGCGAAGTTGATGCCGCGTTGAAGCAAGCCAACGCGCTTACTGTCGAACAAGCCGGCGCGCTCGCCTGGTTTGCACCGGAAGCGAAAGGCGCGCGCATTCGCTGCGGCGTCGATTGCACGGCATCGGTGGCCGACGGGCGCAAGCCCGTTCGCGCCGACAAGAACGGCGATGTGGTCATACCGGCGGAAGCGAAACTGCGCGGTGCAAATCCGTCTATCACGCTTTCGCATCCTGCAACGGCTGCCTGGCCGATGCTCTAGCCTCGGCTACACCGGCCGCCACTCGTAAAGCACGTCCGGTTCGCCCGCTTCGTTCGCGGAGCCGTCGCCGAATTCGATTGCGGTGAAGCCGTGGTGTTCGTAGAAGGCGCGGGCGCGGGTGTTTACGGCGAAGGCGTAGAGCGTGAGCTTTTGCGGGCTCAGATCCTTCGCCTTGTTCAGGAGCGCCGTGCCGATGCCGCGGCGGTAGTGGCCGGGCATGAGGTAGAGGTGGTCGATGTGCGTGCCGACCAGCGCCATCATGCCTACGATGCGGCCTGCCTCCGCCGCCACCCACATGTCGCTCAACGGGAAGACTTGGTTTGCGATGAAGCCGCGCGTTTCTTGCGGCGTGTGAAGGCGGGCGAGGAACGGCAGCGCGTCCGCTTGCGACGCGATAAAGACTTCGGCCACCTCGGCGACGTCGCCTGCCGTGGCTTTGCGGATTTCAATGGCCATTGGGTGCGATCTTCCACGGCCGCGATGCGTTTGCCCAGCGGACTCATCATCGATAGTTTGTTCTTGTTTTGTTCGTTACGTTCAGTTAGCTTTCTGGGATGGCAAAGAACATCGTGGGGTATGGGCCGCGGCCGGCTCAGGAGGACGAGTTTGCGGCGCCTCCTTCGGGCGTGAAGGGGCGTGGAACGTTTTCGAACATCTCCGGGCGGTTCGAGAGCCAGCATCGCGTGCTGACCGACGACGGGTGGGGCACGCTTGAGGACGATGCGCCGAAGCTGAAGACGACAGTCGCCATCGACGCTACGCGCACGATCATCGCGCGCAACGCATCGCCCGATATTCCGTTCGATCGTTCGATCAATCCCTATCGCGGGTGCGAGCATGGGTGCGTGTACTGCTTCGCGCGGCCGACGCACGCTTACCTCGGCCTTTCGCCGGGGCAGGATTTCGAGAGCCGGTTGTTTGTGAAGCCGAAAGCCGCACAGCTGTTGGCACAGGAGTTGCGCAAACCCGGCTATCAGGTGCGCACGATGGCGCTGGGCACGAACACCGATCCCTATCAGCCGATCGACGA
>JBJXEH010000314.1:0-4075 GCA_046153995.1 Micropepsaceae bacterium | reverse complement strand
CGTTCGCAGGCGCGGACGCCGCGAAGTGGCAAGTGGGCGACGGCCATCAGCTGGAAAAGTTCAGCGTCGACAACGGTGTGACGGCGTTTGCCAGGTTGACGAGCGCGGTGCCGTTGAATGCGGAGACGTGGGAGTGGTCCACGCAGGGGTTGAGCACATTGTTCCCGGTGGCGTTCAACAACCGGACGAACTCGGGCAAGCTGGAGATCGGCGTGATAGCAAGGTCGCCGGCGACGAAGGGGTCGAAGGCGGTTTCGGTTGTGTATGCGACGCAAGAAGCAGGCAATAGCGGTTGGAAAGATGTCCCGCTTGGCCCGAACTTCGAACTCACGACGTTCGTGTTTGACGTACCGAGCCGCGAGCCGGGTACCTATACGAAGCAGCCGATCCTGGTGATCAATGCCGATCGCAGTGGGGGCGGTGCTTCGGCGGAGATACTTGGGGTCTACGTCAAACAAATTCAGTAGGCGGTTCATATGTCGCTAGAACGCTTCTTTAGATACCCTGCGACGACCGTCAACTATCTCGTCAACATCTCCGAACGATTCCGGTTCTGTTACATCAACAATCCGAAATGTGCCTCGACGGGCATTCTGCGCGCACTGCAAATGGCAGAGGCGGGAGGCAACTTCGCGCGCCTCCCAGAGTTCGTGCATGACCGCAGCAAATCGCCTCTGCTGAGTTTCGAGAACTGCACGCGATCGCCGGAAGACGTGATAAGCGAGTATCTCGTGTTCACCTATGTACGCAATCCGTACACGCGGGTGCTTTCCGCTTACATCGACAAAGTCGAACAAGAAGCGCCGGAGCGCGTTCGGTTGCTGCCGACTCTAGGTTTTGCACCTGACAGCCGTCCATCGTTCTTGGAGTTCTTGCTGGCAGTTCAGAAGCAGCGTGATGACTGGCGCGACATACACTGGACCACACAGAGTCGCCTCCTCCAATCCAACAATATCAGCTACGGATTCATTGGCCGGTTCGAGTCTTTCGCAACATCCTTCCCGACGCTTTTGGACCGCATAGGCATCGACCGCAAGTACTTCGACGCGAAGTATCTTCCAACTCATGTGACGCGGGCCAATGACAGAATTGACGACTACATCGGACCAAAGGAACGCGATCTAATCGCATCGATATACTTCGCGGATTTCTCAGCATTCGCCTACGGGTTCGATCCTCACGTAGCGTCGGTTTGAGCTTGGAGTATGGCTGAGAATCCGCGCAATCTCGTCTCAAGCGAAATCGTGACTCTGCAGAACATACAAATCGAACCGAGTAGCCGCCTGATCTCTTCGGGCGAGACGATGGCTTTCGACGCGGCTCACCCAGAGTTGTATTTTTTTCACGGCAAGTCGGCGATGCGCGTCGTGTTCGGTACGCTTGCATTACTCGGCAGAGACCGTTCAAGCGTTAGCAGCATACTGGACTTTGCTTGCGGTCATGGCCGTGTGACGCGTTACTTTCGGAGTTCATTCCCCGCTGCTTCCATTGTCGTAAGCGACGTTGATGGCGCTGGCGTCACCTTCTGCGCCACAACTTTTGAAGCGGAGCCTCACATTTCGGCGAGTGTGGAAATAGAAGCAATCAATTTCCACCGCCAGTTCGATTTGATCTGGGTCGGTTCTTTGTTGACCCACGTTGACGTAGAGGATTGGCATCGATTCATGCGGCTTTGGCGGCGTTCGTTGAATCCCGGCGGCATCCTGATCTTTACCTACGCCTCAAGCTATGTTCGCTATCTTGCCCAGGGTGGCGAGTTCGCCAACCTGGATCAATCTGCGCTGACACGTGCCGTAAGCTCGTTCGATGATACGGGCTTTGGTTACCTGCCGTACACGCCGAATGGCACCTTTGGACAGACCTTCGCGACGGAGCAGTGGGTCTCAAACTTCCTTGGCCAGTATCCCGCGCTTAGAAGCGTTCTGCATTTCGAACGGGGCTGGGGTGCGCGCCAGAACGTTGTCGCCGTAACGCTAGATGAAGTCGCCGAGATCATCGGCGACGGAGTTCCGTAGGTCGAATGCGTGTGCTACCCAGCAATGGTAGCAAACAAAGGAATGTAGTAGGCGGTGTTTCCGATATAGGCCTTGATGAATCCTGCGCTGTCCCGGTTGCTCGCGCCCTTAAACTTGATCGCACCAACGCCGGTTGAGTTCGTTGTGAGGTCGCTTGTGTTTGTTAGCGTCGTCTTTCCCGCAGCGCCGCCTTGATCACCGCCAATCCGCAGCTCGCCGCTCGCTAGTTCAACAACGCCGGCCTGGCTAATGCGCAACCGCTCGGTTGCCGCTTGTGCACCGTCTGCTGTCGTCGCAAAGATCAACCGGCCGGGCATATCGTTGTTGCCTGGCGTGCCATCCACTTCCGCCCGGATCAAAGCCGCCGGGATAAACTGATCTCCATCGTCCGCGACAAACCAGTGTTCGCCGACGACGTCGTTGTTTGCCACGGCGCCAAACGTGTTGACGGTGCCAGATTTCGATTTGGCTAGTACAGTTTGAGGTGCGCTTGCGGAAGTCGAGGACCAGTTCCCCATGAAGATTCCAGCGACGGCGCTGTTTCTGTTTATTTGGACCAGAGGAAACTGTCCGCCCGGCGATCCGAAGAGATTCGGCGAACCGACGCTAACAAAGCCGTGGAGGCCGCTGCTGATGAAGCGAGCGACTTCCAAACCTCCCGCACCAAGAGCGGCAATGTCGGCTCCCGGCCGGAACAGACCGGTATCGCGATCAACTGTAAATGATAAGCCGGGCGCGGTGAGCGCGCCGGATGGAGCAAGGCGCTGCGCCACAGCCCCCACTGTAGTGTCTATCGTCTGAACGTCGATGTTCTCCACCGAGCTGAAATCGGTACCTACCAATGTTTGGCCAGCCAGCGCTTGAGCTGCGACACGTCCGGCGTTGCGCGGGCCAGCGACAACGTTCGTGTACGCCGTCTTACAGTCGTAGATCAGGAGATCAAAAGTCGAGCCAGACAAAGCAACCCCTCCACTCCCGAACTGCACGCCCAGCCCGCCGGTGCCGGAGTAGCCCAGCACCGAGAGGCGCATGTCGCATTGGGGGCCGGCGATTGTGAGGCCTGTGCCGGAGGAGCCTGCGCCTAGCAGTACGCCGGCTGCGATGCGGTTCGAGCCGCCGGTCGAGAGGACGCCGCTTTTGTTCGTTGCGCCGTCGGTGTTGTAGATTTTCGTGACGTTGATCGCTGAGCCCGAGAGTTCGATCTGGTGTGTGCCTGTCGTGCGGCAGTTGATGTAGCTTTCGATGCAGTCGTAGGTCGTTGCGAACGATTGGTCGAGAAGGCCCTGGCCGTAGTTGCTTTCGGTTGCGACGTGGCCGAAGCGCATGCGGGTGTTCGCACTCACGAAGACGCCGCCCGCGGTGTTCGCGTAGATGTGCAGTAAGCGCGCGTCGCTGGCACATTGATATGTCGCGCCGTCGCTTTCGAAGCGCACGCCCCACCCCGCGTTCTGGTGCGAGAAGACCGCGAGCCATACGGCGTCGGACGGTCCGCGGTATTGGATGCCGTGCGAGCCGCAGTTTTGAACGTCAACGTTCGTGTAGAGGCTTTCGGGTTCTTCCGGATAGGTCGCGCTCACCGCGTTGGTGAAGTAGCCCTCGCTCATCCAGCCGATGCCCTTGACGTTCGTGATGCAGACATCGCGCAAACTATAGCGCTTGCCGTAGACGACGAAGCCGTTGCCAGCAGTTTGGTTTGCCGCGTTGCCGTCGAGGCGCAGCGACTCCAGCCCAAAGCCATACGGCACGCCGTCGGCGATTGCGGATTTGTTTTGGCCAGTGAGCGCCGCATAGTTCGCCGATCTGATCATGTCGGCGTTCAGCGCGTTCTTTGCCTTGATCACCGTCGCGTCGCGCGAGATGCCCTTGAGCGTCACGCGTGCGCGCAACGTCAACGTCGCGCCGATCAGGGTTGTGCCTGCGGGGAACTGGACCGTGCCGCCTGTTGTTGCGGCGGCGTCGATGGCGGCTTGGATGGCTGTGTGGTCTTCGGTGATGCCGTCGCATTTTGCGCCGAAGTCTTTGACGTTGTAGACGTGCGCATTCTCCGTCACCGGCAGGTC
>JBJXEH010000313.1:0-23817 GCA_046153995.1 Micropepsaceae bacterium | reverse complement strand
CCCCCCAAGCGGGATCATGAATTCTGACGATAGCACGAAGACGCTGCACCAGATTTGGATGCGGCGCGATGTGATGGCGGCCTCTCTTGCGATCAACGTTCTGGGGCTCGCGTTGCCGATTGCCATTCTGCAAACCTACGACCGTGTGATGCGGCATCACGCGTTCAGCACGTTGATCGTGCTGACGATTGCCGTGGTTGCTTCGTTCGCGCTGGAGTTTGCGTTGCGGGTTTTGCGCGCGCGCATCATGTCGGCGGAGGGCGCGCGGTACGATCATCGCGAAAGCCGCCGAGCGTTGTCGCGGCTGCTCGCGACCGATGTCGAGAGTTTTCGCAAATCGACGCCCGGTGCGCATGCGGAGCGTTTCAACGCTATCCAAGCCGTGCGGACGTTCTATTGCCAGGCCGGCGCGTTGATGGCCGATTTGCCGTTCGTGTTCGTGTTCGTCGTCATCATCGGCTTGATTGCGGGCTGGATGGCACTGGTGCCTTTGGTTCTCTTTGGAGCTTTCGTCGCTTTGGGTGTGACCATTGGGCGGCAGTTGACGGTCGAGTCCGGGCGGCGCGAGCAGAGCGACGTCAAGCGGCACAATTTTTTGGTTGAAAGCATCGGCGGCATCGGGACGGTGAAGGCGCTTGGCCTCGAAGCATCGATGCAGCGTCGGCATGAGCGCTTGCAGGAAGATTCGGCGGATGCGTTCGGCGCGATTACGCGCATGAATCTGCAGGCACAGTCGGTTGCAAGCGAGCTTGCACAAGTGGCTGCAGTGATCACCGTGACTGTCGGTGCGATTGCGGTTGTCAATGGCGGGCTCACGATTGGCGGGCTTGCGGCGACGACGCTTTTGACGGGGCGGTTTCTGCAGCCCGTTCTGAAGGGGCTTGGGCTTTGGGCACGCTATCCGTTCATCCGGTTGGCCGAGGCGAAGCTGAAGGGTTTAAGCGCGCTTCAGCCGCAGTTCGCGGGCGATCGTCTGTTGCCGGCCGCGGCCGGCGCGCTGACGCTCGAGAATGTGTCTTTCCGGTACGAGGGCGCCAAGCGCAACGCGGTCGACCGCGTGACGCTTGAGGTTCCGCCGGGCGCTTACATCGGCATTGCGGGTCCGATTTCGTCGGGCCGCAGCACGTTGTTGAAACTGTTGAACGGGCTTTTGACGCCGTCTGAGGGCAGCATTCGCTATGACGGCGTCCCGTTGCGGCTTTATGCGCCGCGGGATCTGCGGCGGCAGGTTGCGCTGATGCCGACGTCGCCCACGATCTATGCGGGTACATTGCTCGAGAACCTCACCTTGTTCGAAGACGGGCAAGTGAAGCGGCGCGCGTTGGCGCTGTGCCGCATCTTGGGTCTTGAAGAATATGTCGCGCGGTTGAGCCGCGGTTTGGATACGCCGCTTTCGGGCGGGGCGGACATGCCGCTCGGCATCGCGCAGCGCATCTCGATCGCGCGGGTTCTAGCGCACGATCCGCGGATCGTTCTATTCGATACGGCGAATGCGGCGTTGGACCATGAGGCCGACAAATTGCTGCTGTCGTTTTTCGAGCACCACAAGGGCAAGCGCGCGGCTGTGTTTGTGACCGACCGGCCGTCGTATTTGCGGCTCTGCGACACGGTGTACGACATGGCGGATGGGCGCCTGACGCGGCGGCGGAACGTGCCTGCCAGAGCCGTTGGAGGTGCAGCATGAACGCGCACGCTTTTGTTGCACGGTGGGTTCCGCAGTCGTTGGTCGCGCGCGCGCATGATGCGGCGGCTTTTTTGGAAGCGTACTGGCACACGCTGGTGACGTTCGATCCGGCGGCGGTTACGCCGTCGGCTTCGCGCCGGATGCGGACCATTGCGACGGCCCAGTTGTTGGCGCCGTTTTTGAAGGCGCTTTCGTACCGCGGCGGCGATGCCAGTATCGCGGAGGCGGCGCCGCATTTTCAGGATGCGATGGACATCGGTGACCTGCGTACCGCACTTGTCAATCTGGGCTACACGACCGACGCGCGGCGTATGCGCATTCTCGACATCGACGCGCGGTTGATGCCGTGCCTGCATGAGGACCCGCAAACCGGCGCCGTGATCATGGTGGTCGGCACCGTTGATGGCATCACGTTCGGGCATGCGAATGGTCATTATCGCGTACTCAACGACGACGAACTTGCGCGCGAGGGCATGGCGTACTTCGCGACACCCGTGCCCGCGCAGACGGCACGTGCGGGGTCGTGGTCGGCCGGCCTGATGCGGCGGTTCAAACCGTTCATCGTGCGCTTGCTAGCGATCTCGGCGGTGTCGAACGTTCTTTCGATCGCGATCCCTCTGTTTGTGATGGCGGTCTATGACCGCGTGATTGCGCAACATGCGCTCGACGTGTTGCCGATGTTGCTTGTGGGCATCGGCATCGCGGTCGCGGGCGACCTTTATCTGCAGTGGCTGCGGGCGCAGCTTTTGGGCACGATGGCGGCCAGGATCGACTATCTGATCGGGACCGTGACGTTTGCGAAGTTGCTGCGGTTGCCATTGAGCTACACCGATGGGCCGCCGATTGCGGCGCAGATTGGGCGGTTGCGTGAGTTCCAGGCGCTGCGCGATTTGTTTGCAGGCCCGGCGGCGAGCGCGATCGTCGACTTTCCGTTTACGCTGATCGCGCTTGGCGTGATCGCGCTGTTGGCCGGGTGGCTGGTCGTTGTTCCGATCGTCGCCTGCTTCGTGTTTGCAGTTGCGGGCTTTTTGAGCGCGCGGTGGCTGCAAACATACGAGCAGGCGCATGGTGTTGCGGCGGCACAGCTTTCCAACCATGTCACCGAGACCACGCTGCATCACGAGGCCTTGAAGCGCGAGGGCGCTGAGGAGGTTTGGGCGCACCGGTTTCGCCTGGCCTCCGCCGCGGCGGCGACGCGGGCGGGGGATTTGCACGACCGCACCGCCGCTGTGGAGGCGCTGAGCCAGTTCCTGAACAGTGGCGCGGCGCTCGCCGTTTTGGTCGCGGGTACGCTGATGGTTCTCAGCGAGTCGATCACGGTTGGGGCGCTGATTGCGACGATGGCGCTGACGTGGCGGATCCTGGGGCCCGCGCAGCAGTTGTTCCAGACGCTGGGGCGGCTTAGCCGTTTGCGTTCTTCGATCGAATCCATGGACCAGCTGTTGCGGCTGACCGACGAGCATGAGGCCGCGGCCCCGAACTTGGCGCGTGCGCCGCGGCAGGGGCGGGTGACGCTCAACCGGGTGAGCCTCAGGTATGGCAAAGATACTGAAGCGGCGCTGATCAATGTGAGTCTCAATGTGCCTCCGGGTAAGATGGTGGCGATTGCGGGGCCGAACGGGTCCGGTAAGTCGAGCATTTTGCGCGTCGTGCTTGGGCTTTATCAGCCGCAGGCGGGCGTTGTGGCGCTGGACGGCGCCGATATACGGCAGTTGCCGCCGCGTCTGTTGCGCCGGTCGATTGCGTGCGCGCCGCAGCGGACGGATGTGTTTTACGGGACGATCGCACAGAACCTCCGCCTTGGGGACACGTTGGCGAGCGACGACGTGCTTAAAGGCGCGGCCGATGCGGCAGGGCTGTTGCCCGCGATCATGCGTTTGCCGGACGGTTTCAACACGCGGATCGGCGATGCCGTCACGCAGAATGTGGCGCCCGGATTCTTGCGCCAGCTCGTCATCGCGCGCGCGCTGGTGCGGCCCGCGCCGGTGCTGCTGCTGGACGAGCCGGAGGCGACGCTGGACGAGGCGGGTGCGACAGCGGTGCAGCACCTGCTTGAGCGGTTAAAGGGCACGCGTACGGTTCTCTTCACAAGTCATCGTCCGAGTTACATCAAGATTGCAGATTTCGGCGTCGTGATACGTGCGGGCAACGTCGAGTTCGGCGGCCAAGCCGACGAGGCGGTCGCGCGGCTGCTGGGTACAACAAAAAACAACGGAATAGCGGCATGAGCGAACATGTGATGAAGGCCCTGCAAACGGCGAAGGGGAAGGTTCGGCTGCTGCTGGACCCCGGCGTGGTGCCGTTGAACCAGGCGATCGAGCTTGAAGAGCGCGCGCCGGCGCAGAGTTCGACGCAGCTTGTGTATGCGATTTTCGGCATCGTGATTTTGGGTTTGCTGTGGTCGATCCTGACGCGCGTCGATGTGGTGACGAACGCGCCGGGGCGCGTGTTGCCGGTCGGCGATGTTGTCGCGATCCAGCATCTGGAAGGCGGCGTGATCGCGCAGATTTTGGTGAGCGAGGGTGAGCGGGTCCGCAAAGGCCAATCGCTGCTGCGCTTGGCCCAGCTGGACACGGCCGGTCGGCTTGAGCAGTTGAAGGCCAAGCGCGCGACGCATCTGATTGCGATCGAGGGCGAGCGGGCGGTGGTTGAGAACCGTGTCCCCACATTCGATGCTGTGGTCACTGGATTCTTGCGGGCCAAGGCCGAGCAACTCAGCCTTTACAACGCGCGCCTGCAAACGCTTGAGGCGGAGCGCACGGTGCTTGCCGCGCAGAAGGCGCAGCGTGAGGCGGAAGTGGCGCGGCTGAGCTCGCAACTCGTGGTGCTGCGCCGCGACGAACAAATTGCGGGTGAAGAGCTTGCCGTGCGCAAGGATTTGATGGACCGCAAGCTGACCACGCGCGACCGTTTCTACGGCGCGGAGCGCGACGCGGCGGACCGCCAGAAGCAGCGGATGAATGCGCGCGACCAGCTGACGGGTGCGAAGAGCGAGCTTGCCGAATATGAGCGCAAGCTCAACGAACTCGACACGCGCACGAAGGCGGAGGCGCAGGAATCGATCGCCAAACACACGGCCGAGCTTGCCGAAGTGAACGCGGCCTTGGGCAACGAGCAGGCCCGCGCGAAGCGGCTGAACCTGACCGCGCCGGTTGCGGGCATCGTGACGGGCTTGGCCGTGAAAGCCGTGAACGCGGTGGTGAAGCCCGGCGAGACGCTGATGGAGGTCGTGCCGACGGCCGAGCCCATGGTCGTGATCGCGGAGGTGAAGCCGCAAGACATCGGCCAAGTGCAGCTCGGCCAGCGCGCGGACGTGCGCGTGTCGGCGTTCGACTATGCGACGTTCGGCACGCTGACCGGCAAAGTGGACCGCATTTCGGCGACGACGTTTGCGGACCAAAACGGGCGGCAGTTCTACAAAGTGCGCGTGCGGCTTGCGCGCGATTACTTCGGCAACGACAAGGTGAAGGGCCGCGTGATCCCCGGCATGGACGTCGAGGTGGACGTGAAGACGGGCGCGCGGTCGATCCTCGCCTACCTGCTCAAACCCGTGACGCGGACCTGGGACACGGCGCTGAAGGAGCCTTGAGGCGGCGGCGTTTTGGGGGTGCGGGAAACGGCGGTTTTCCGGGTGCAGCTTTTGGTTGTGGCGAAAAGCGCGAAAATCATATGCGTAGCAAGCGTAATAGTGGCGGCGCTCTGCGGAATTAACCGTAATATATCCGTGTGGAATCCGTCTGCGACACGTCTGCATCCGTATGCCGACGGAGATTTTCGCGGACAGGAATGGCGGAAACGTGCGCATCGGGATGTTCGCCTGAGAGTTGTGTTGTAGTTGAGATAAGGTGCGACGGGTTGGCAGTTAGAGATCGAGCTTGCGGCGACGATCGAGACGGAAAAACTCACGTCGCCGCTTAGGAACAAATATAGAACATTTGGGCAGATAAGTCAAGCGGATGCCCGCTAAGTCTCAATGTTTTGACCCGCCATAGCGTTTCTGCTATATAGCAAAAATGGCATGGTCGGTGGAGACGCTCGATCAACGGGTCGACGAGGAGCTTTTGGCGTTGCCCGCGGATATGCAGGCGCGCTTCTTGAAGATCGGCGAGTTGATCGAGGCCAAGGGCTTAAGCGGTGTGCGTGAACCGCATGTCAAGCACCTGACCGGGAAACTTTGGGAGATGCGGATGAGCGGGCGCGACGGCATTGCGCGCGCGCTCTATCAGGCGGCGAGCGGCCAGCGCGTGGTCGTCGTGCGCATCTTCGTGAAAAAGACGCAGAAGACGCCGCAAAGCGAAATCGACACGGCGCAGGAACGGGCGAAGGAGATCAAGACATGACGAGCTTGAGAGAGTTGAAGGCGAAGGCGTTCAGACAAGCGAAGGTGAAGGCCGCGTATGACGCGCTGGAAGACGAGTACGCGCTGGCCGCCGCGCTGATCGACGCGCGGGCGAAGGCGAAGCTCACGCAAAGCGAACTCGCGCGCCGCATGGGCACGACGCAATCGGCGATCGCGCGCCTGGAGAGCGGCCGCGCCGTGCCGTCGGGGGCGACGCTGCTCAGGTTTGCGAAAGCGGTGGGCCGGAGGTTGAGCGTGCAGTTCCGGTGAGCTTTGTGCTCTACATGGGATTCGGTCTTTTACGTGTCACCGGAATAGTCATCTACTGCTGTGGCTATGCAGCGACTACAGTATCGACATCCCCAGCTTCTAACGCACTCATGTAAGCAAGAATGAGCTCCTTTGTGCGATAACGACCCGCGAATGCCCGTTCGTCATCCGCGCGCACAATCGGAAACGTGTCCAGAATGTAGGACACATCTTTTCGATTGGTTACCCCGTACAGCAAAAAGTATAGCGCGTCGAGACGCGCGCGGAGATGACGGCGCTCTTCGTCGTCCCATTTGAATGGTGGCTTAGCTTCGCCTGATTTGTGCGTGTAGCCCATGTCGCGCGCGAATGCTGCCATGTCGTGGGCTACGTACGTCAACTGAAGAACGTGGTTACGAACAATATCCTCAGCCACTCTCTTTCCGATGCGTCTCTTGTATGCGCCCGCATCGATAACAGGTAGCTGTTGCACGAGAAACCAGTTGAGAGTTTGGCCGTGTACTTTTTGGCGGGATACGAAATCGAAAATGATCGAATTGAGGTTGGCGCACAGGATTGGAGCAAAAGCGGTATTCGCGGCTTTCTGATCCGTCTGGCTCGACGGCACGAGCAACGGCATTTTGTTTCCAAATGCAACGCCGGGAAGTAGCGCAGATATCACCGTTCGTACATTCGTGTGAGCCGTTATTTCCTTGAACCCCAACACCCATGCGAGATTGGTGTGTGCCGCTACTTCTTTTGTATCGACCCAAAATTGCGGCATCGGCGTCCAGCTTGGATCTTCATGTTGCGCAATGGTCGTCGGTTCGGGCTGCGCTGGGCGATGTACGTTGTCGGGGTTGATCACGACGCTCGCCGCTCTGTGATCGAATGCCTGAACCATCTTGCCCTCGTAGAGAGGGACGAATTCCGTCTGACCTTTCTTCCACTTGTTTCCGTCTGAAGGGTAAGCTCCGTCGTCTCGGAGTCGGTCGGCAGTCCAGAATAATGCTGAGTCATTTGTCATGTGGAACATTGTAGAATATTCGACTGGCCATACGGACTTTGTCGTGCCCGACGAGAGATCGACGAGAACTGGCACGCGCCCATAGATCGCCGTTGTCAAGTCGGCGTCGCGCTTGCTACGAAAAATTGGCGCGGTGCCGGTGTTTGGATTGACAAGGGTAAATTCTCTAGGTGTCAGCTGAAAACACTTTTGCGGGTTCGCTACGTCTTCGCGACCGCGCAAGAAAAATCCACATAAGGCTTTTGCGGCCGGTCGCTTTGCTCCACCCACGACGAGAACGGAAAACTTGAAGCGGCTATCGACGTCAGGAAAGAAATCGGGCCGATTGTCGCCTCGGCGATTCTCGAAATCCAATAGCGCAGCGAGGCGCCCTGTAGTTGATATTGAGCGAAAGAATTCGGCGGACGTCTTGTCAGAGGCAATGCCTGAGGGTGCGAGCAAACCCGCAAGGCCGGAAGGCCGGATCAGTCTTTGTGCGCGCTCGATAGACGAGGCGCGCTTCAGTATTCGCTTCGTTGAACGAGCGTGCGGAAGCTGCGGCGGTCAGCAATGAGCCGATCTTTTCGGAAATCGTATTGACTGCCGCATCCGACAACGCGGACCAGTCGTGCGTATTCCGAATGCCGTGTTTCAGGAAGTCGCTGGTAAACAGGGTGCCTAGGGTCATTCGGCAGTTATGCAACGACGCGACGTGCTTGGAAACTCGCGAGAATTGTCTGTCGAGCCCCTATTTCCGGGGAATCCACAGCGCGTTACAGGTCTCGGAATGCGAATTCGTCCTCTCCGCCGTTCCAATCGGCGAAGACTTCCTCGCTGAGCCTCAGAAATGCGGCTTCGTCGGGCGGGAGCTGGTGCTCGCAGCGGTCGATGTCGAACGGGTCCTTTTGTATGTTGGTGGCCATGAGCAAGCGCCAGTCTAACGAAGATGTTGCCGACGAATACGACTTTTCGAGTGGTGTTCGGGGTAAATTCTACCGGCCGGGTGCTGTGTTTTCTGTGGTGGGTTCGTCCATGAGCAACCTTTCCCGCATTACTGTTCGCACGGAACAGATGCATGGCCAACCTTGCATTCGTGGCATGCGCATTCGGGTTTCGGATGTACTCGAATTGCTCGCCGGCGGGATGACCTATGACGAGGTTCTTGCCGACTATCCGTATCTTGAGCGGGACGATATTTTTGCCGCGCTGGCCTATGCGGCGCAGGCGATGCGTCGCTAAGCTCGTTGCGCGCCAGTAGAGTCTGTGTGCGTGGCGTGCGAGACGCTGGCGCTTGTGCTGCCCCCCTCGGGTGCAGCCCGCCTTCGCTTCGCTACGGCGCGCGCACCCACTCCCCCAAACGAAGTTTGGGGGAGACATGCGTTTTTTTGTGCGTGGAGCGCGCCGCTTGGCTGTGCGTTGGTGTGGGTGGTACTGAAGGGCCCCTAAGTCTTTCACCAGCCCCACGCGAGTGCCCATGTCCCGTCTCACCTCCTCCATCTCCACGCGCGACGAGCGGTTCAAGGCCAATGCGGCTGCTATGGGGCGGCTCACTTCTGAGTTGGCGGGGCGGATTTCGGTGGCTTCGCTGGGCGGGGATGAGCGGTCTCGGGGGCGGCATGTGGAGCGGGGGAAGTTGTTGCCGCGGGAGCGGGTGAACCGGTTGCTCGATCCGGGGACGCCTTTTTTGGAGCTTTCGCCACTCGCCGCGAACGGCATGTATGACGGCGACATTCATGCGGCCTCCATCATCACGGGCGTGGGCCGCGTGGAGGGGCAGGAGTGCGTCATCGTCTGCAACGACGCCACCATCAAAGGGGGGACATATTACCCCGTCACCGTGAAAAAGCATTTGCGGGCGCAGGAGGTGGCGCGGGAGAACCGGCTGCCTTGCATCTACCTCGTCGATTCGGGCGGGGCGAACTTGCCGAACCAGGCCGAGATTTTTCCCGACCGCGAGCATTTCGGGCGCATCTTTTACAATCAGGCGAACATGTCCGCCGCGGGCATTCCGCAGATCGCGGTCGTGATGGGGTCTTGTACGGCCGGCGGCGCTTACGTGCCCGCTATGTCTGACGAGACGATCATTGTGCGCAATCAGGGCACGATCTTTTTGGGCGGGCCGCCGCTTGTGAAGGCGGCGACGGGGGAGATCGTCACGGCTGAGGAGCTTGGCGGGGCAGATACGCATTCGCGGCGTTCCGGCGTGACCGATCATTACGCGCAGGACGATGCGCATGCTTTGGCGCTCGCGCGGCGGATCGTCACCACGCTCAATCGTGCGAAGCGGCCTGAGGTGGTTTTGCGCGATGTGGTGGAGCCGCTCTACGACATTGCGGAGCTCGACGGGATCGTGCCGCAGGCGCTCTCCACACAATACGACGTGCGTGAGGTGATCGCGCGGCTCGTGGACGGATCGGTGTTCGACGAGTTCAAGAAGCTTTACGGCACGACGCTCGTTTGCGGGTTCGCGCATATTTGGGGCGTGCCGGTTGCGATTTTGGCGAACAACGGGATTTTGTTTTCGGAGTCGGCTTTGAAGGCTGCGCATTTTATCGAGCTTGCGTGTCAGCGCGGCATTCCGTTGCTCTTCCTGCAGAACATCGCGGGGTTCATGGTGGGGGCGAAATACGAGGCGGGCGGCATCGCCAAGGACGGCGCGAAGATGGTGACCGCGGTCGCCTGCGCGCAGGTGCCGAAGATCACGCTCATCATCGGCGGGTCGTACGGGGCGGGGAATTACGGCATGTGCGGGCGCGCCTACTCGCCGCGGTTCATGTTCGCGTGGCCGAACGCGCGCATCTCCGTCATGGGCGGCGAACAGGCGGCGAGCGTGCTCGCGCAGGTCAAGCGCGACGGGATGGAGGCGCGCAAGGAGACGTGGTCGGCGGCCGACGAGGAGGCGTTCAAGGCGCCGATCCGCGCGCGCTATGAGGAGGAGGGCAACCCCTACTTCGCGACCGCCAGGCTCTGGGACGACGGCATCATCGCGCCCAGCGAGACGCGGCGCGTGCTCGCGCTCGCGCTGTCGGCCACGCTGAACGCGCCGATCCCGCGGACGAACTTTGGTGTGTTTAGGATGTGATGGCGATGCAGTTCGATCAGGCGACGTTGATGAAGATTGGGGCGGCGATTCTTGTCGCCATGTTGGCGGCGGTGTTTGGGTTTGGTGGCGGTGGATCGAGCGAGGCGCCGGCGCCGACCGCGACGCTCGACGCACCGGCGCCTGCAGTTGCGGAGCCGTCACCGGCGTTGTCGTCCGCGAAACCTGCGCCCGTGGCCGTGCCGAAGGCCGAGGGCGACTTCGATTATTATCTGCTCGTGCTGTCGTGGTCGCCGACGCATTGTTCTTCGGATCGCGGGCGGGGGCGGGACGACGATCTGCAGTGCCGGTCTGGGCGGCCTTACGGGTTCGTGCTGCATGGGCTCTGGCCGCAGCATGAGCGGGGGTATCCGGAGTTTTGCGCCGCGAGTGAGCGCGCGGTCTCGGACGCGAACATGACGGCCGCGCTCAAACTGTCCCCGTCGCGGCAACTCGTGCAGCACGAGTGGGAGAAGCACGGTACGTGCGCGGGGCTTTCGCAGGACGATTACTTCGCGGCAGCGGCGCTTGCGGTCGAATCAGTGAGCGTGCCGAAGGCCTACCGTTCGCCTGCACAACCTTTGGTCACGACGCCCAATGCGGTGCGGCGCGCCTTCTTGGATGCCAATCGCGCCATTCCGGACGATGGGCTTTCGGCCACATGCGGCCGCAATCAGCTGGCCGAGGTGTGGGTGTGTCTCGACAAGAACCTCGCACCCCGTTCATGCTCCGCAGAGGTGCGCCGCAAACACTGCGGCACGCGCGAGGTGCGCATGTTGTCGGTGCGCGGAGATTGGCCGCGTTAGTGGAGATTGGACGCCATGGATATTCTGAACCAAATCGTCGGGTTCTTTCAGACGGGCTCTTACGGCGTCAACGTTGCGCAGGGGCTCATCATCGCCGCAGTCGCGGCCTACATCATGAACGATTGGCGGCGGGTGCTGGTGGTCGCGCTCGCCTGCGTGTTCGCGCATCTGGCCGTCGATGTGATGCTGCCCGTGTTCCGCGGCGGCGCGTTCCGCCTGCCGCCGCTGGTCGAGACCGGGTTTTGGGTGAACTTCTTGCGGCTCTATGCGGGCTATCTGATCGTCGTCAACGTGTTCTACGCGGTGAAACGGTTGCTCGGCGGCGGGCATTGAAGTAGTTCCATCGGGGCGAGTACGAAAGGCTTCCCCGATGAGCGAAAGCGAAGACGTTGTCCTGTTGGATGTGACGCGGGCGGGCGTCGCGGTCGTGACCTTGAACCGGCCGAAGGTGCACAACGCGTTCAATCCTCAGGTGATCGAGAAGCTCTCGGACATCTTCCGGACTCTGCGCACGGCCGATACCGTGCGCGTCGTGATGATCGAAGGCGCGGGGCCGAGTTTTTCGGCCGGTGCCGATCTCGCCTGGATGCGCGCGGCGGCGGACTATTCCAAAACCGACAATCGCGAAGACGCAGGCGACATGGCCGAGATGCTGCACCGGCTGCATTCCCTGCCGCAGGTGACGATCGCGCAGGTGCACGGGGCCGCGATGGCTGGCGGGTGCGGGATCCTATCGGCGTGCGATATCGCGATTGCGACGAAGACGGCGTCGTTCGCGCTGTCGGAGGTGCGGCTTGGGATTATTCCCGCCGTGATTTCGCCCTATGTGATTCGCGCGATCGGCACGCGCGCTGCGCACCGCTATTTCCTGACCGCAGAGCGGTTCGATGCGGCGACGGCGCATGCGCTGGGATTGGTGCACATTCTTGTCGAGGATAATGACGGGCTAGCGAAGGAATCCGAGCGCTTGGTGCAGCAGATATTCACCTGCGCGCCGGGGGCGATCGCTGCGGCTAAGGAGTTGATCGCAGCGGTCGCGGGGCATCCGATCGACGGCCACATCCGCGCCGACACCTCGCGCCGCATCGCGGAACGGCGCGCCAGCGACGAGGCGAAGGAGGGGCTTTCGGCCTTCCTCGAAAAGCGCAAGCCGAAGTGGGCGGAATAGCGCGCTGATGTTTTCAACACTGCTCATCGCCAACCGGGGCGAGATTGCTTGCCGCGTGATCCGCACCGCGCGGCGGATGGGGATCAAAACCGTCGCCGTTTATTCGGATGCGGACGCGGCGGCGCCGCATGTGGCGATGGCAGATGCCGCCGTGCGCATCGGACCGCCGCCGGCGAAAGAGAGTTATCTCGACGTCGCGGCGATCCTGGAGGCTGCGCGCGCGACGGGGGCGAAGGCTGTTCATCCGGGCTATGGGTTCTTGTCGGAGAACGCGGCGTTTGCGGAGGCTTGCGTGAAGGCGGGGCTTGTGTTCGTCGGGCCGCCGCCAGCAGCCATTCGCGCGATGGGGCTCAAAGACGCCGCGAAGGCGTTGATGATCAAGGCGGGCGTGCCCGTTGTGCCGGGCTTTCACGGCGCGGACCAGGGTGCGGCGTCGCTCGCGAAAGAGGCCGAGCGCATCGGCTATCCCGTACTGATCAAGGCGGTCGCCGGCGGCGGCGGCAAGGGCATGCGCAGGGTCGATAAGGCTGCCGACTTCGCGAAGGCGTTGGAAGGGGCGCAACGCGAGGCGCAATCCGCGTTCGGCGATGCGCGCGTGCTGGTCGAGAAGTACGTGTCGGCGCCGCGGCATGTGGAAATTCAGGTTTTCGCGGACGGCCACGGCAACGCGGTGCATCTCTTCGAGCGCGATTGTTCGCTGCAGCGTCGGCATCAGAAGGTGATCGAAGAGGCGCCGGCGCCGGGGATGCCTGCAGACGTGCGCCGCGCGATGGGCGAGGCGGCCGTCAAGTGCGCGAAGGCGATCGGCTATCAGGGTGCGGGGACGGTCGAGTTCATCGTCGACGGTTCAAAGGGGCTGAAAGCCGACGGCTTCTACTTCATGGAGATGAACACGCGGCTGCAGGTCGAGCATCCGGTGACGGAGATGATCACCGGGCTCGATCTCGTCGAGTGGCAGTTGCGCGTGGCTGACGGCGAGAAGCTGCCGCGGGCCCAAGATCAACTCGCAATCAACGGGCATGCTGTCGAGGTGCGGCTCTACGCGGAAGATCCTGTGAAAGGGTTCTTGCCGTCTATCGGTAAGCTCGCGCGGCTGAAGTTGCCGACGGGCGATGCGCATGTGCGGGTCGATTCCGGCGTCGCGGAGGGCGGCGAGGTTTCGATGTTCTACGATCCCATGATCGCGAAGGTGATCGCTTGGGATCAGACGCGCACCGCGGCGCTGGCGCGGCTGGCGAGCGCGCTTGAGACGGCTGAGGTGGCTGGCGTCAAGACGAACTTGGCGTTCCTGATTTCGGCGTTGCGGCACGACGCGTTCATCGCCGGCGAGATCGATACCGGCTTCATAGATCGGTACAAGGAGAGTTTGGTCGGCGCGGCGACGCCGGCACCTGCGGATGCGGTTTTGTTTGCGGCGTTGTTCGTGTTGTTAGAGCGGCGCGCAAAGGCGGCGGGGCCGTCACCGTGGCGGCACCTCGACGGGTGGCGCATCGGCGGTGTGCGGCAGGAAGAAGTGCTGCGGTTGACCGAGGGCGAAACCGACCGCGTTGTGGGCGTGCTCTATCGGGACAAGGGGTGGCGCCTATCGCTCGACGGACACGCGCTCGAAGCCGATGCGGTGTTCGACGGTGCCGGCGCAATCTCGGCCAGCCTGAATGGTCGGCGGGCGCAGGCGCGGGTGTTGCGCTTGGCCGGCAATCTCGTTGTGATGATGCACGGCCGCACATATTCGTTTGAGCCGCATGATCCGCTGGAGACTGCTGAACACACGCACGACATGGGTAAGGAGTTGCGCGCGCCGATGCCGGGCAAGGTCGTGCAGATTATGACGAAGCCCGGCGACCGTGTGCGGAAGGGTCAAGCGCTCGCCATCATCGAGGCGATGAAGATGGAGCACACGCTCGCGGCACCCGGCGATCTCACCGTGAAAGACGTGCCGTTCCGCGCCGGCGATCAGGTCGGCGAGGGGGCTGTGGTGGTCGGGTTTGAGTAGGGCTTAAGGCAACAATTACCTTGCAATGTGCCGTGACCCGATGGTATCTATCATGGTAGATACCATTTTAAGGAGACTGGGTGACCACTCGCAAACCGACCATTGAACATCCGACGGCCAAGCTGTTTCAGCATGGACGCAGCCAAGCTGTCCGCCTGCCGAAGGAGTTTCGCTTGCCGGGGAAAGAAGTGCGCGTGCGCCGCCTTGGTGCGGCTGTCGTGCTAGAGCCAATTGGTGCCGCGTTCGATATCGACGCTTGGTTCGCTGCGCTCGACAAATTCGCCGATGTTCCCTTCATGGAAGGCGGCCGGGAACAGCCACCGATGCCAAAGGACGACGACGCTTTGAATTGGGATTGAGGCGGCACGCAATGCTTTGCCTCGATACAAACATTGTTATCGCACTTCTCGCGCGCCGTGATCACCGGGTGGCGGAACGATTTCGAGCGGCGGTGCCGCTCGGCGTCGCGATACCCATCCACGTGGCATCGGAACTTTGGTACGGCGTTTGGAACAGCGCACGTGTTCGTGAGAACACGGAACGGTTGGCGTTGTTTTTCAACGCGCCCATCTCCGTCCTTCCGTTTGACGCTGACGACGCAAATGAAACAGGTCGCATCCGTGCACACCTCAAGAAGGCTGGGACACCGATCGGTCCGTACGACTTGCTGATCGCCGCGCAAGTTAGGCGGCGCGCGTCGACACTTGCGACACTAAACGCGAAAGAGTTCGCGCACGTGCCCGGTCTCGTCATTGACGATTGGTCGAAGTAGGCGGCCTGAGGACGTGACCCGCATCACCTCCGGCACGATTGCTCAATAAATCGCGAAGTCGGCGCGGCAGCCTTTTTTCACCCAGACGCCGCGGCGGTCGTAGCCCCAGCTTTTGTTGAAGCGGCAGGCCGAGCGGCTGCGCTGGTGAACCAGTTGCGCGTAATTTTGTATCGGCACCGGGCAGAAGCGGCTTTTGTTGTTCTTCGAGTCGCAGGAGATAATGTTCGTGTTGTCGTAGTCGTCGTCTGGATAACCGCCTTGCTGGGGATAGCCGCCTTGCTGCGGGTAGTTCGGATCGTAGGGGTAGTTCTGCGGTGGAGGCGGCGGCGGATTGTTGTAGCCGTCGTCATTATTGCTATCGGAAGCGAGGGCGCCGATCACCCCAAGCGCTAAGATGCCGAGGCCGATCTTTGCAGCCGTGTCGCCGTCGTCGTCGCGGCCGACGCGAAAGGTCGCGCTGCAGCCGTTCGCGACCCACACGCCGCTCCCGTCATATCCCCAGGTATCGTTCTGGTAACAGGCGTGCGGCGAATGTTGAGTCCTGAGAACCACACCGCCCGCCGTGCTTGTCCGGCAATAGTTGTAGCCACCTACGGACGAGTTGCAGCGCACATCGGCTGCTGCTGCGGGTGCGGACGTGCCGATGAGAGAGGCGCCGAAGGCTGCTGCAGCAATTGTTGCTTTCCACGTCGCGTTCATCGTCGTCACATCTCCAAATCGTGCGTATAGGATTAGACGGCGTGGCTTGGATTGCAAGAGGTTCGCGGGGCAGAGTAGTTTCATCGCTTAAATGGAGAACCCAACTATGCACATGCGTATTCTTGTTTTCGTCGGCGTCCTGATTTCGGCGGGTTCTGCTACATGGGCGGCTGGCAATGCCGCCGACTACGACGGCGACGGGCGAATCAGCCGCGAAGAATTCCGCAATCAAGCGGCACGTTCGGCGTTCGCGGCGGACAAGAACAATGACGGCGCGATCGAGGACGGGGAGTTGAAGCTCTCAAGCGACCAACGCAAGGCTCTGGATACGAACGGCGACGGCAAGGTTTCGGTCGAAGAGCTGCAAGAAGGCCAAGTGGGCGGCTTCGGTGAACTCGACAAAAACAGCGACGGTTTCCTCGACGCGAACGAGATGAAGGGTTGACGCTTCATCTGATCAAGCTCTGCGTCGGCGTCGATTCCGTCGAAGACCTGCGCGAATGGCATACGGAGCGGCTTGCCCAGCTAAAGAAGCGCGGCCAGAAGGCGGAACTTAAGCACACGACCCGTATGGTGCCGAAGCGGCGGGACGAGTTGCTCGACGGCGGTTCGCTGTTCTGGGTGATCAAGGGTTACTTGGCCGCCCGCCAGCCCTTGATCGACGTGCGCCCGTTCGTGGACAAGGAAGGCGTGGGGCGCTGTCATCTGGTCTACGGCAAGGATTTGATCCTGGTCGCGCCGCGACCCCGGCGTGCGTTCCAAGGGTGGCGTTACCTTACCGCAACGGATGCGCCACCCGATGTGGGGAAAGCCGGGAAGGCGATGCCGGATAAGCTGCGGCGCGAGTTGGCGGAGTTGGGGTTGCTGTAGCCGATGGCCGCTCCCCTAGTCGAAACCGAACGGTTGATCTTGCGCGGGCATCGGCTCGACGACTTCGAGACGGTGGCTGCGATGTGGTCCGACCCGCTCGTCGTGCGCTTTATCGGCGGGCGGGCTTCGACGCGGGAGGAAAGTTGGGCGCGGCTCACGCGCTATGTTGGTCACTGGGCGCTGCTTGGCTTCGGCTATTGGGCGGTCGAGGTGAAGGGTGAGGGCCGGCACATCGGCGATGTGGGGTTTGCCGATTGGAAGCGCGATATCCTGCCATCGCTCGACGGGATGCCCGAAAGCGGTTGGGCGTTCGCGCCGGAGGCGCATGGACGGGGGATTGCGACCGAGGCGCTGACGGCTGCGCTCCAGTGGGGCGACAAGCACTTTGGCGCCAAGACGACGACCTGCATCATTGGCCCAGGTAACATGGCGTCGATCCGGGTCGCGGAGAAATGCGGCTATCGCGAGTTCGCGCGGACGGATTTCAAGGGCGAGCCGACGATCCAGTTCCGGCGCTAAGGGGCACCTTGCGCCAGCCCCCACAAGCGTACGATTGTCCGGCCCCATGAGGGAGCATCCTGCGCGCGCCGAGATGGCGCGGCTTTATTTGGCCGACGAGACCGACGTTGTGAACGCGCTGCTGCCGCGCGCGCGGTTGAGCGTGGCCGAGGCTGAGGCGACGGAGAGGCTTGCGCGTGACCTCGTGAGCCGCGTCAGGGCGCAGCGGCAGCGCGGCGGGCTTGAGGCGTTTCTTCAAGAGTATGCGCTGTCGACGGAAGAGGGCGTCGTTTTGATGTGCCTCGCCGAGGCGCTGCTGCGCGTGCCGGATACGGAGACGCAGGACAAGCTGATCAGGGACAAGATCGGGTCGGCGAACTGGAATAAGCATCTGGGGCAGTCGTCGTCGCTGTTCGTGAACGCCTCGACGTTCGCGTTGATACTGACCGGTCATGTCGTGAAGCTCGACGGCGGGGAGCGCGATTGGTCCTCGATCTTCGGGCGATTGGTGCAGCGGTCGGGCGAACCCGTGATCCGGCAGGCGATGCTGACCGCGATGCGCATCATGGGCGGACAGTTCGTCCTTGGGCGCACGATCGAGGAGGCGTTCAAGCGCGGGGCCGACGAGTCGAAGCGCGGCTTTCGCTTCTCGTTCGACATGCTGGGCGAAGCGGCGATGACTCATGACGATGCGGAGCGCTATGCGCGTTCGTATGCAGATGCGATTGCGGCGATCGCGAAATACGAAGGAGGGCGCCGGGGCGACATCTTCACGCGCAATTCGATCTCGGTGAAGCTGTCGGCGATTCATCCCCGGCTCGAGCAGGTGAAGTGGGAACGGGTATCCAAGGAGTTGTTGCCGCGGCTTGTGCCGCTGTGTTTGGCGGCGAAGGAGGCGGGGATCGGGTTCACGATCGACGCGGAAGAGGCGGATCGACTTGAGCTTCAGCTCGACATCTTCGATGCGCTTTGCGCGCGGGCTGAGTTGCGGGGTTGGGACGGACTGGGCTTGGCCGTGCAGGCCTATCAGAAGCGCGCGCCGTCGGTGATCGCGTGGCTCGCCGCGGTTGCGCGCGAGCACAAACGGCGGCTGCCGGTGCGGCTCGTCAAAGGCGCTTATTGGGACAGCGAGGTGAAGCGCGCGCAGGAGCTCGGCATCGACGGATATCCGGTGTTTACGCGCAAGGCCTCGACCGACGTTTCGTACCTCGCGTGTGCGCGGCAGTTGCTCGCCGACCGCGACGCCTTCTTCCCGATGTTCGCTACGCACAACGCGCACACGTTGGCGGCCGTGAAGATTCTGGCGGGGACACGCGAAGACTATGAGTTTCAGCGGCTGCATGGCATGGGCGAGGAGCTGTACGACGAGGCGGTCGGCGGCGATAGGCTTGGCGTGCAGTGCCGTATCTATGCGCCGGTCGGCGCGCACGAGGATTTGCTCGCCTATCTTGTTCGCCGTTTGCTCGAGAACGGCGCCAACACTTCGTTCGTCAATCGTTTGGC
Source organism: Micropepsaceae bacterium (assembly GCA_046153995.1). Classification (GTDB taxonomy): domain Bacteria; phylum Pseudomonadota; class Alphaproteobacteria; order Micropepsales; family Micropepsaceae; genus SZUA-430. Next base: position 5,151 of record JBJXEH010000313.1, on the reverse strand, counting down.
CGACGATGAAGCGCCGATCGAGGCCATCATCGCCGATCCCGTTGCCCAAGTGGAAACCATGCCTACAAAACCGCATCCCCGTATTCCGTTGCCGGCAGATCTGTTCGGCGACCGCAAGAACTCGCACGGCGTTCTGCTCAGCGATCCGGCGCGTGCCGAGCCGTTGCTGAAGGCGATCGGCGCGGCTGTGGCACAGCCGCTCGATGCTAAGGCCATAGTCGGCGGTGCATTGAAAGACGCGAAGGCGCGCGACGTATTCGATCCGAGTTCCCGTTCGCGGCGGATAGGGTCGGTGGTCGATGCAACGCCGGGGCTTGCAGCACAGGCGGCGGCCCAAGCGCGGGCGGCGCAGTTCGATTGGGATGCTTTGGGTGGGGCGAAACGGGCGGAGATTCTCTCGCGGGCAGCGGATTTGTTCGAACGCGATGCGCCGTTGCTGATCGGGCTCTGCGTGCGTGAGGCGGGCAAGACGATTGCCAATGGTCTCGCCGATGTCCGCGAGGCGATCGATTTCTTGCGGTACTACGCGAACTTGGCGCGCGCGGATTTCTCGGGGCCGAAGCTGTTGCCAGGGCCGACCGGAGAGCGGAACGAGTTGTCGCTGCACGGGCGGGGCGTGTTCGCGTGCATTTCGCCTTGGAATTTTCCGGTCGCAATTTTTACGGGGCAGATTGCCGGGGCATTGGCTGCGGGCAATACCGTCGTCGCAAAGCCAGCGGAACAAACGCCGCTCACTGCCTTTGCTGCGACGCGCCTGTTCCACGAGGCCGGCGTGCCGGGCGATGTGCTGCATCTGCTACCAGGCGACGGGGCGGAGATCGGCGGGACGCTCACGCGCGATGCGAATGTCACCGGTGTCGTGTTCACCGGCGGCACGGATACGGCGCGGCTGATCAACCTCTCGCTTGCGGAGCGCAAGGGGCCGATCCCGCCGTTCATTGCGGAGACCGGTGGCTTGAACGCGATGATCGCGGATTCGACGGCGTTGCCGGAGCAGCTCGTGCGGGACGCCGTGATGTCGGCGTTCGACAGTGCGGGCCAGCGGTGTTCGGCACTGCGTGTGTTGTTCCTGCAGTCGGACATTGCGTCGAAGGTGTTGAAGCTGCTCGGCGGGGCGATGGCGGAGCTCAAGATCGGCGATCCGATGAAGCTCGACACGGACATCGGGCCGGTGATCGATGCGGATGCCCTTGCAGTGCTTGAGGGCCATGCGAAGCACATGGCGCGCGCGGGACGGTTGATCGCGGAGGCATCGCTTTCAGCTGAAACCCGCGACGGGTTCTTCTTTGCGCCGCGCGCGTTTGAGATCGATGCAATCTCTCAGCTGCAGCGTGAGGTGTTCGGGCCGATCCTGCACGTCGTGCGGTTCGAGGCGAACGCTTTGGACAAGGTTGTCGATGCAATCAACGCTACCGGCTACGGCCTGACTTTGGGTGTGCACACCCGCATTCAAGACACCGCCGACTTCATTCAAGCGCGTGCGCGTGTCGGCAATCTTTATGTCAACCGCAATCAGATCGGCGCGGTCGTCGGCGTGCAGCCGTTCGGCGGCGAAGGGCTTTCGGGGACAGGACCAAAAGCGGGCGGACCGTATTATTTGCACCGCTTCGCCGTCGAGCGCACCGCCTGCACGAACACGACGGCCGCAGGCGGCAATGCTAGCCTGCTATCGCTCGGCGAAGGTGGGGCATGAGGATTCTGTTGCTCGCCGTGCCGGTATTGGCTTGCGCTGGGTCGGGGCACGCCGCGCCGAATTGCGAGCGTGCGGACGTGGTGGAGCTTTGCACGATTGCGAAGGAGACGCGCGCCGATAATCCTGAGTTCGGCGTGCCAAGCGAGTGGACGGCAGCGGCGGAGCAAGAGCGTGCGCAACGTCACGCCAAGCGACGGCAACGGGCCGCCGACATCCTGAATGCGGTTGCAGCTCCGACGTGGCGCGACCTTTACAATGCGGGTTACACGATTTTCTACGGGAAGGCCCCCGAGGAGCGCTTGCTTGCACATGCGATCGCGATCCGTGCGCTCAGTTTGGCGCCAGACGAGCCCGAGGTTCGCCATTTTGTGGCGATGACGTTTGACGCTATTGGCGTGAACTACGTTGGTGCGCAGCTGTATGGCCGGCAGAAGTTCTTCAAGTTAAATCCGGCGACGAGCGAGGTGGAGATGGCCTGCTTACCGCAGATGATCGCCCCGCCTTTGCCTGCGAGCGTCGGCGTAGCGTTCGAGGCCTGGCCGAAAGGCTTTGAACGTTGTCCAAAGGGCGTGGGCGAGGTTGCTCCAGCGCGGCCGATTGGCAGCCATTCCGAGGGTGGTGAGCGTTAGCGCTATCGCCAGAGGGGAACGCGGCGTACCGGTGCAAAAGCGGGCATCATTTCTTTCTGCCGACCGTGACTTGTATCGTCGCGACGCTCGGCGAATCAGCGCCGTGAGCGAGGGTTTGCATGGCCGGAATACCGGCACCGTTGGTCGTCGTCGGTAACGAGAAGGGTGGGTCGGGGAAAACGACCGTCGCCATTCATCTCGTTGCGGGTGCTATGAGTGCGGGGCTTCGGGTCGGGGGGGTCGACCTCGATCACCGGCAACAGAGTTTTTCGCATTTCTTCGAGAACCGGGCGCGTTGGGCGGAGCGGGCGGCACGCGACTATCCGCTGCCGAAGCTCGCGCCGGTGCATGCGTCGGCGCGCGAGACCAAGACGCTTGCCGAGGGCGAGGAGGCGCGGCGGTTGACGGCTGCTGTTACTGAGCTCTCAACCGAGTGCGATTTGATCGTCGTCGACTGTCCGGGTGCGGACACAGCGCTGGGACGTGCGGCGCACGCAAATGCTTCGGTGATCGTGACGCCGCTGAACGACAGTTTCGTCGATTTCGATTTGCTGGCCGGCGTCGACCCGGAGACGTATGAGGCGAAGGCGCCCTCGATTTATGCCGAGTTCGTTTGGGAGAGCCGCAAACGGCACATGATTGAGAAGCGACGTACGATCGACTGGCTCGTCGTGCGCAACCGGATGTCGAGTCTCGAGACGCGCAATCAGCGGCGGGTGACGGAAGCGTTGACGAAGCTCTCGCAACGCATCGGGTTTCGGTTGGCACCGGGGTTGACGGAGCGTGTGGTCTACCGCGAGCTCTTTCCGAAGGGTTTGACGGTGCTCGATCTGATCGAGGGCAAGACGCGCGGCATCACGATGGGGCAGGTCGCGGCGCGGGCCGAGGTGCGCGCGCTGCTTGCGGCGTTGAAGTTGCCGCAGCTTTCGAAGATTGCAGCAGCGAGCTGACGTAGTCTTTGTCCTTCAAACTCAACAAAATCCGTCATGGCCGGGCTTAACCCGGCCACCCAGGGTCGCATGCGGCAGACGCTTCAAAAGAAATTTTCACCACGAAGCCACGAAGCCCACGAAGTGTTCTTTCGCTTTGTGTACTTCGTGGCTTCGTGGTGAAAAAACGAGTCTCCAACGCGCTGCCGCGCGAGGTCTGGGTGTCCGGGTCAAGCCCGGCCATGACGAGAATTGTTTGCGCAGTGTTAGCGCACTGCTATCGGCAGGCTGGCGCGGGCGTTTGCTTGGTCCCAGGCGCCGTCGGTGACGACGAGGCAGGATGTGCCCTTTTTCTGCAGTTGTTTGCAGAGCGACTCGGCCTTTGCCGGCGTAAAGGCGCCGAAGCGGACGCGGTAGAACGTTTCGCCGCGTACGTCGAGTTGGACGATGGCGCTGCGGGCGCCGCCGATGATGCCGCGCTGTTGGGTTGCGACTTCCTGGAGCTGCGTTTCGGCTTTCTCGCGCGTCGAGTGCGCACCGACTTGGATGCCCCATTGGCCGGAGTGCGTGACCGGGGTCGAGCGGATTTGGTCGGCGGTGTCGCCTTGGCCTATTTCGCGCGGGCTCGATGGGATCGACGCGAAGGCCGGTGCGCCGCCAGCGGGATTGGGCGGTGTCGCGGGCTGTGCGGCCATCACGACTTTCGAGGCGGCGTCGGGACGGAATGCGGAGGCGCTTTCTTCTTCGGCTGCAGCGGCCGCTTCTTCATCGTCGAGGACGAGCGGCGACATCGCCATGATCACCGGCGCCGGACGGCCGAGGCCGAGCTTCGTGAATTCGCTTTCCAATAGTTCGGCGCTTTGGATGTCGCGATCGCGCGCAGAGCGGCCGCCCATCACGACCGCGATGAGGCGCGTGCCTTGGCGTGTCGCGGAGCTTGCAAGGTTGAAGCCCGACATGCGCGTGTAGCCGGTCTTCAGGCCATCGGCGCCGTCGAAGAACTTCATCAGGTTGTTGTGGCCTTCGAAGCTGCGGCCGCCCCAATAGAAGCTTTGCAGCCGGAAGTACGGATAGAACTGCGGGAAATCCGTGACGATGCGGCGGCTCAGGATGACCATGTCGGATGCGGTCGACCGCTGGCTCTCGTCGGGTAGGCCTGAGGCGTTCACGAATGTCGTGCGCGCCATGCCCATCTCGCGCGCTTTCTGCGTCATGCGCGTCGCGAACGCCCATTCGGTGCCGCCCATATGTTCGGCGGCGACCACGGCAACGTCGTTCGCGGAGCGCACGACCAGCGCCTTAATCGCGTCTTCGACGGTGATCTGATCGCCGGCATCGAGGCCGAGCTTGGTCGGATCTTGGCTGCTTGCGTAGGAGGACGTCGTCATCGGCGTCGACAATGTCATGCTGCCCTTCTGAACCTGCTCGAACAGCAGGTAGAGCGTCATCATTTTTGTCAGTGACGCCGGATAGCGCGTGTGATCCGACATGCGCTCGTACAGCACGCGGCCGCTGTTGGCCTCTATGACAATGGCGGCGAATTTTTCGACGTAAGGCTGAACGACAGCGGGGCGGTGGTTGCGCTTGGCTTTCTTGCGTTTGCGCGCAGCATCAGCGGTGTCGGCCGTGATGGAGGCAACCACCAACAGCGTGAGCACCATTAACAAATACTTCAACACCTGACCGCGCCGAACCATGATTGCGCCCGTTACTGAAGGTCAAACGCCACGGCGGACGGGTCAGCAAGAAGCAGACCACGCATAGGACCGCATTCCCCCCGACACGACACCAACTTGCCGAGTCTGTCAGATTTTTCGCGCTTGGAAAGTGTAAACATGGGCAGCACCACCGGAAAACAAGCACCCGGCGATCCCTCCAAATCGGCAGATCGCCCGGCCTG
>JBJXEH010000312.1:0-2896 GCA_046153995.1 Micropepsaceae bacterium | reverse complement strand
CGGCGCGTTGGTTTCGTTGACGGGCGGCGCGCGATGGGCCGTGGCGAGGCCGCCACCATCGCGGACAAGTGGCATGTTGGATCGTGCACCAAGTCGATGACGGCGACACTGGTGGCGCGTGCGGTCGAAGCGGGTGCGATCGGTTGGAACGACACGGTGGGCCAAACGCTGGGCGGGGCGATTGCGGACATGCGCGCGGAGTATCGCGACGTCACGTATCGCCACTTGCTGAGCCACCGGTCCGGGCTACCCGCGAATGTCGATATTGCCGAACTGATCAAGTTTCCACGCGAGAGTGCGGACGTGCGCGCCGACCGGATCGCCTACGCGCGCTCCGCGCTGACCAAGGCTCCGGCTGGACGCAAGGAGGCGCATTTCGAGTACTCGAACTCCGGCTACGTGGTGGCTGGGGCGATGCTGGAGGCCAAGCTTGCTGCGACGTGGGAGAAGCTTATGAACGACCGCGTCTTTGCGCCGTTGAAGATGACCGGTGCGGGCTTCGGTGCGCCTGGAACGCCCGGTGCCTACGATCAGCCGGTGGGGCATGCGGCGACAGCAGCCGGTGCGTTGGAGCCGTTTCCGCCGGGTGGACCGGTCACGGACAACCCGGCGGTGCTTGGGCCTGCAGGGCGTGTGCATGCGCCGCTCGGCGAGTTGCTCGCTTACCTCAGCGCGCATTGCTTCCGTTCGCCTTTCCTCAAGGCTGATAGCTGGCAGATGCTGCACACCGCGCCGTTCGGCGGGGACTATGCGCTTGGGTGGGAGCGGCGCGGCGACGCGCTTTGGCACAACGGGTCGAACACGCTGTGGTACTGCGAGATGATGTTCGATCCAAAGCGTGGGGTCGTGTCGGCAGCGGCCGCCAATGACGGACGGATCGGCGCTATGTCGGTGCCGGTCGGCAAAGCGCTATCGGGTGCTGCAGCTGCCGTCGCTTAGGCTATGCGGTAGAGGCGCGGGACGTCGGCCAGCATCTTGTCGACGGCGGCGAGTTCGTCTCGGTTGAGGACGGGGCGGTCGAACAGTGCGCGGCTTTGCGCGAGTTCGGTTTGGCTGTCGACGTCTACGATCACGCCGCCGATCCAGTCCATCGCGCGCGTGTAGGCGAGGCAGAGGTCGACCGCGCTCTCGCGGCCGAGTTCGCGCGCCAGACCGGCGAGGCGCGCGGCGTCGATGCGGCTGGGCGTGGTGGCTGCGCGCGCGTGGACGGTCACCCACGGGCGTTCGGCGAGCGCGTCGGCGACGGCTGGTGCGCGCCAGCGGCGGTCGAACGGCGCGAAGGCGATTTGGATGTGACGGATGTCGGGGTCGCTTAGCGCCGCAAGGGCTTCGTTCGGCTCGCGCACGCAAACGCCGAGGTCATAGAGCGTGCCGTGATCGCGTAGGAGTTTGACTGTGTGCCAGACGACGCCGGCGTGCGATTTCAGGTGGCGCGCATCGTCGATCAGCAGTGCGTCCAGACGGTCTGTGCGCAGGCGGGTGCAGGCGCGGTAGATACCGTCGATCAGCGCGCGGCGTACGGCGCCGGTGTCGCGGTCGTCGATGGGGGTGATCTTGGTCGCGACGCGCACGCCCTTCATGCCGGGGAGGGCGGCTGCGATCTGCGGCTCGGCGCAGGCTTCAGCCGTGGTGGAGTCGACCCAGCCGACGCCCACGGAAAGAGCGTTGCGGATGAGCTTCGTTGCCTCATCCGGCGCGAGGGTTTCGAGGGCTGCGGTGCCCAAAACGAGTTCAGCGGGTAAGCGTGCGGTGTTCATAGCGAGTATGAGCATCGCAGCAAAGAGTATGCGGATGCTTAACCGCGACTCAGACCTTCGGCCAGATTTTCCAGACGGCGGTCGCTGAGAAGATGATCCTATCGTCCGCCTTGAAGTCGGCACGCATGAAGACGATCTCGCGGGTTTTGCGCACGACTTCGGGACGGCAGGCGATGAGGTCGCCGATGTTGGCCGGGCTTAAAAAGTTCGACTGCTGGCTGACCGTGACGCAAGGGGCCCGGTCGGTTGCGTTCCAGAGCGCATAGCCAAGCGTTGCGTCGGCGAACGTCAGCAGGGCGCCGCCGTGGGCAATGCCCGCCGCGTTCGTGTGGCGGTCGTCGACAATGAACGAGAACTCGTGCGCACCGTCCACGATCTGGTGGAAGTAGGGGCCGAGATAGGCTTCGAACGGGTCGAACTGTTCGGCGTAGGTCCATCCACTGGGGGCTGGCACATGGCGGGCGGGCGGCAACGGTTTGAAGTTGTAGTCTTCCACCTATTCCGTCCCCACGATCTTCCAGATGCCGGTGGCGGTAAGGATCGGTTTGCCTTCGACCGTCAACGCGCAAGAGATGAAGACGATCGAGCGCGTGCGACGCGTGACCGTGGCTTCGCCGCGGATGCGGTCGCCGAGGCGCGCGGGCCCGATGAGGTCGCAGTTCAGCGAGATCGTCATCGCGGTCCCGCCTTCCAGCGCGTCGCGGACGCTGCGGCCCATCACGATGTCGGCGAGCGCCATCGCCATGCCGCCGTGCAGCGCTTGGCCGCCGTTCAGGTGGATGTCGCGAACGTCGAATAGAAACTCGGCCTTGTCCGGCGACTGCCAGACGGGGCCGACGTATTTGTTGAAGCCCGTGTCGCCGAACACGGCGGTGTAGCCCGCGGGCGCGGGCTTTGCTGCTGTCGTCATCGCGTTTGGCCTACATCGCCTTGCGGATTTTCGGCAGCTCTTCGTAGACCGGCTCGCGCTTTTCCTGCTTGGCCTTGAAGCTCTCGGCCATGTCGACGTTGGCGGAGAACATGCCGGCCTGCCAGGTCGCGATGTAGTCGAGGCCGTCACTGATCGAGTGGTCGCGGGCGTAGTTGATCATCACCTTCGAGCCGTGGACGGCGAGCGGCGACTTCGTTGCGATTTCCTT
>JBJXEH010000311.1:0-4983 GCA_046153995.1 Micropepsaceae bacterium | reverse complement strand
ATGTTTTCTTCCGCAAGCGGTATGGTCACCGCGCGGTGGTGCTTGAAACCGTGGCGGCCGTGCCCGGCATGGTGGGCGGCTTGCTCAATCATCTGAAGAGCCTGCGCCGTATGGAGAACGACCGCGGCTGGATTAAGACGCTGCTCGACGAAGCCGAGAACGAGCGCATGCACCTCATGACCTTCATCGCCGTCGCCAAACCGAACTGGTTCGAGCGCATGCTCGTGCTGCTGGCCCAAGGCATATTCTTCAACGCGTTCTTCGTGCTCTACCTCGTCTCGCCGCGCACAGCGCATCGGCTGGTCGGCTATTTCGAGGAAGAAGCGATCGTGAGCTACACCGCCTACCTGGCCGAGATCGACAGCGGCAACGCCGAAAATCCACCCGCCCCCGAACTCGCCATCCGCTATTGGAACTTAGGGCCAGACGCACGCCTGCGCGAAGTGATCGTCGCCGTCCGCGCCGACGAAGCCGGCCACCGCGACGTCAACCACCGCTTCGCGAACGAATTGAAGCTGGCGATCCTCAAATCCAAAACTGAATTGCCCTTCTCCCGCTGAATAGCGGGAGAAGGTGTCGCGCCACACATCAGTGCGGCGTGACGGCCTGCCCGCCGAAGTCACTTGGCGAAGGCGGGATGAGGGCGCCGAAGGATTGCGACATCGCGGCTGCCCGCCTCGAGCTGGATGTTGCCGGAGAGCAAAACCCCGAGCCGTACGTCGTCGGTTTAACAGCAGATAACCCGCTTGCCATTGCGTTACCCAAATCTTCCCTCCAGCAGGGAAAGCAAGCCGCCGCCATTCCCGCGAGAGGGGCATGCGGCGCAGCCCAACACCCGTCGACTTCGGCCAACTGTCCGCTACACTGCGTGGGCGGGGGAAACATGTTCTCGGACAAGCTGAACCAAATCGCGGAGCGCTATCCGCTATGGACGCTTGTCCTCGTCCTGCGCGTGCCGCTCATCGTCGTCACCGGCTACGCGCTTATGGTGAGCGACTGGCTCGTGGAAGACGTGGCGTTCGAAGCCGTTCGCTATGTCGTTCTCGACAAGCCCTACCAACTCTACCTCATCGCACCACTGCTGCTTCTCGCAGGGTTCGCCATCCGCTTCTGCGGCGAGACGATGATCGATTTGATCACGCCGCGCTTGAGGCAAAAGGGCGGCCTCCCAGGCTTCGTCGTATGGATTCTGCCTGGACTGCTTGCGGCACAAATCGGAATTCTAACCGGGGCCGAATTCATTCACGTTGCCTTCGACAAAAACGACTTCGGGACCGACAATCCGACGCTGTTTCCATTCGCGCCATCATCCATGAATCAGCCCGCCGCCCTAGCTGGTGCAGCCTACATTCTTATTGGTCTCCTTGTCTGCACACTGCCCACACGTTGGATTGTCTCCGTCGGCAATGGCATCGCACCCCTCTTGCGCATCTTGAACACCAGCGCCTTCACGCACGCGACCGCGTTCGCACTGTTGGCAACCGCAGTCGGGGTGTTCTTTCTGTTCGCCGATTGGACGAACCCCCAACCGGCGCAATATGTCGGGACGTTCGGGGTCATCGCGCTCTGGGCGTTTGCCGCGGTGATGTATTTCTCGCCGTTTGCCCTTCTCGCCCACTTCGTACGGGTGCCTGTGCTTCTCTTGCTGACTATCGCAGCCTTTGCATTCTCGGTGTTCGACCTCAACGACAATCACGAGTTCCGCACCGTTGCAGTGGACATAAAGCCCGGAAAAAAAATGCACTTTCAGGAAAGCCTGTCGCTGGAGGCTTGGCTAGCGGCGCGCGAAAAGATAGATCTCGACAAGTACGACCGTTACCCGATCTTCATCGTAGCGGCGGAAGGCGGCGGTCTGCGCTCAGCATACTTCACCAACCGCGTACTCAACACGTTGCAAGCTATTTGCCCCTCGTTTGCCCTGCACACTATTGCAATCACCGGTGTCTCCGGCGGCAGCGTCGGCGCGGCGAGCTTCGTGGCGCAAGTGAAGAATCGTATCAAGCCGGATCCGGACAAACCCCCGTGCGATCTATCATCGCGAAAGGGGGCTCTGAGTTTTGACGAAGATCGCACGGTCTACGGGGACGACCACCTGGCCGCTCTTCTAGCCGCCACCCTCTTTCCCGATGCCGTTCAACGCATTCTTTGGTGGCCGATACCGGAATTCGACCGGGCGCGCGCAATCGAATGCTCCTTCGAACGCGGTCTAGCTAGATCGTATGTCTCCGTCGGCGACCCATGCTCAGTCCGCTCACTTCACCTCGGCAACATCTATCACGGCGACAGCTCAAAGGTGGAACCGCCCCAGCTCTTCTTCAACACCACAAGTGTTGGAACGGGTGCTCCGCTACCGATCGCGACAAGGTGCATACCTTACCCTCGGAACAAATCGCCTGGAGATTTCTCAACCACCAGTTCCGTAGCAAGCATGGTGCACGGCCACCTAGTCGGCGACTCAAGTACCGCGTGTGGTGAGGCGGCACCTGGAAACCCTAAGGATCTACCGCTCGTAACTGCCGCATTCCTCAGTGCGCGGTTTCCGTTCGTTCTTCCACCCGCGCGCATCCCGGCCCCGCAAGAAAACGCCGATTACATCTCAACCGATCGGCTACTCGACGGTGGCTTGTATGAAGATTCGGGAACTTGGCTCGCACAACAAATAGCGACAAAGCTCCTGGAGAAAAAAGATGACCCAACCCGCCGCGCTATAGACCGAGTGCAAATTCGCATACTCGTCATTCGCTCGACGCCATGCCTCTACCAGAGGGGCCGCGCGGACGCACCACACAACGACCCCAGAGCTCAGCGAGTCGTACGCATGTTAGGCCAGTGTATCGACCAGCTTGTCCCGGACCCAACGTTTCGGGGTCCTTCCGAATTAAGTTCGCCCTGGCGCGCACTATTAAACACGCGCATAACCCGCGGATATGACGCGCAGGACAGCCTTAGGAAATTTGCGGCAACGCACAGCAACAGTGTTTCTGTAACGGAAATTCGCCTCTTCAACCTCCGCGACGTACGCATTCCGCTCACGTGGTCCTTGTCCCGCGAGTCTCGACGCCTCCTAGACAAAGCCGTTGCACACATCGCGCCCGACCAATGGCGTCCCCCGGAACAAACGACTGAGCAAGCGGCCGCCGCCTTCCGCCAAGAGAAAATTCGCCTAGCTCACGACGGGTTTAAGGGAACCACGGGAACACGTCAGCCGAAGCAAAGTTACGCTTGCGCCATCCGCGATTTGTACAAGGTCAAGGGAGCCGGCGACGATCCTCTGAAAGAAGATTGCAAGAACGAACCTCCGTCGCCAGCGACGCCTCCGCCGGAATCGCTACCAACCGAGGAGGACATTGTGATCGACGATGACCCGATAAAAGACCCCTTGCCACAGATACCCGAACTCGACCGCTGCGAGAACTGCGCCCCGAAGAAGCCCTAAACGCTCGCCGGATTTTTCCGGCATTGCGTGACGAGCACATTCTCCTCGACATGAAACCGGTCGCGTACGTCGTCATCGATTGAACGCACGAGCGCCCGCGCCGCCTGCATGCGCGCGGCCCCTTGCGCGTCGAGCGAGTCGGCATACCGCGAAATGCGCCCGCGCTGTTCGCCCGTCACCGCATTGTTCGTCTGCGCGATCAGTTTCTGCGCAGCGGCCTTCACCTTCAGTGTCAGCCCTTGGCCGTAGAGTGACGCCGCCTTCAGCCAGATGTCGCCGCCTACTTGACCCAACGTCAGGCGCTCCGTCTCCAATAGCTCCCGCTGCGCCGGACCGATGTCGCACAAACCCAAATGCGAGAACCCAAGCCCAAGCCGGACCTCCGCCTCGCCGACCGGCCGGATCAGGGTGCTGCCCGTCTCGCCGTTCGCAAGCGCCATCGCGTTCGTGAAGTCCGCCTTCGCGTCGCCATACGAGCCGAGCAGCATGTGCGCCACGCCGCGATTGCGGATTGCAAGCCAATACCGCGGAATGAGTTTGATCGCCTCGTCCAGATCGGTCACGGCGCGCCGGTAGTTTTCCGTCCCCCGGCACAAAATCCAAAAATAGGCGCGATCGTTATAAGCCGCTGCGAGTTGATCGCTTATGCGGCTGCGGCTTTCGCCTGCGCACAGCCCTTGCGGGTCCGCCGATCCTTGCGGCGGGTTGCTCCCGTTGCAGCGCCCAAGCACGTCCTTGAGCCGCGTGATAAGGTCGGCGCAGGCCTTCACATAATCCGCCGGCTGCCAACCGGGCACATGCGCGCTGCACGCGCTGTCGCTCTGCATCGCCGGCAGCGGCGCCGCCCGCGCCTGCGCGAAGCAAAACAACGTACCGAAAAACACAACGAGCAGCGCCGGCCGCCCAATCCAATTGCGTGAAAGCTTCATTGTCGTGCATCTCCGCGCGTGCCGAGCGAAGCAGGCGCCGCAAGCGCGGTCAACATGAATAGAGACAACTTTCGAGCGAAGTCATCGAGGCAAGTCGTCTGTGCGGGGTAGCAGCACACAGCCACACTGCGCAAGCTCAGCTTTTCGAACGGAGCGCACGAAACAACGCGGAGACCGCAACTTCGACCGCGCACCCCTGGTGCGACAGGTTGTGTGCGGCAATTCGGGTTCTGCTTTTGTTGGTAGGATATGCTATATCTGGCGCTTATGTTGTAATTATCGAAAGCGCCCCCATGCCCGCTCCCTCCACCCGCACGTCTGAGGCCGATGAGCGTTTCTTCTTGGCGCTTGAGAACGGCCACCCTGTCAACGCCGCCTGTGCGATGGCGGGTTATGCGCGGCGCTGCGTCTATCGTTGGCGCAACCTCGACCGGCAGTTCGCAGCGCGCTGGAAAGACGCGCGCGTGATCGCCTGCGACCTGCTTGCCGAAGAGGCGGACAGGCGCGGGCGCGACGGTTTTGACGAGCCCGTCTTCTACCGGGGCGAGCAATGCGGCGTTAAGCACCGCTACTCCGACAACTTGTTGCTCGCACGGCTGAAGGCGCTGCAGCCCGAAC
>JBJXEH010000310.1:0-10278 GCA_046153995.1 Micropepsaceae bacterium | reverse complement strand
ATTCATCCGGCTGCGCGTTGGGAAGACTGCGTCGCGATCACGCAAACCGTCTATGAAGAAGCGCGACAGTCGCGTCTGGGTGCGGACAAGTTCATGCTCGACGGCCGCCACACCGGCACCGGCGGCGGCAATCACGTCGTCGTCGGCGGCGCCACGCCGATGGACAGTCCGTTCCTGCGCCGGCCCGATCTGTTGCGCAGCATCATCCTGCATTGGCAGCGCCATCCGAGCTTGTCGTATCTGTTCTCGGGTCTCTTTATTGGTCCGACCAGTCAAGCGCCGCGCATCGACGAAGCGCGCCACGACAGTCTCTACGAACTTGAGATCGCGCTCTCGCAAATGCCGCCGCCGGGGCAGGGAACCGCGCCTCCGCCGTGGCTGGTCGACCGCTTGCTGCGCAATCTTTTGATCGACGTCACGGGCAACACGCATCGTTCGGAGATCTGTATCGACAAACTCTATTCGCCCGACGGCGCCACCGGACGGCTTGGTCTGGTCGAGTTCCGCGGCTTCGAGATGCCGCCCGATCCGCGCATGTCCCTCGCGCAGCAGGCGTTGATTCGCGCGCTCATCGCGCGGATGTGGCGCAACCCCGTGGTTGGCGAATTAACCAGGTGGGGCACGGTTCTCCACGATAGGTTCATGCTGCCGCACTTCGTTTGGGATGATTTTCTGGATGTGTTGCGGGACCTCGCCCAAAATGGTTTCGACTTCCGCCCCGAATGGTTCGAAGCTCAGGCCGAATTTCGATTCCCGTTCTGCGGGGAAGTTGCGTACGAGGGCGTGCACTTGGAACTGCGTCAGGCTTTGGAACCGTGGCACGTGCTGGGCGAAACCGGCGCGATCGGCGGCACTGTGCGGTACACGGACAGTTCCGTCGAACGCTTGCAGGTCAAGCTGACGGCCGGCGATACGTCGCGCTACGCGGTGACGTGCAACAAGCGGCGCGTGCCGCTGCAGCCGGCGGGCAAGGGCGGCGTTGCGGTCGCGGGCGTGCGCTACAAAGCGTGGCAGCCGGCGACATCGCTGCATCCCGTGTTACCGGTCAACGCGCCGCTGACGTTCGATATCTTCGACAATTGGAACGGGCGGGCTCTCGGCGGCTGCGTCTATCACGTGGCGCATCCAGGCGGGCGCAATTACGCGACATTTCCCGTCAACGGCAACGAGGCGGAGGCACGCCGTCTTGCGCGGTTTTCGGCGCACGGTCACACGCCTGCCGCTTACAACCCGCCGCGCGAGACGCCGCACGGGGAGTTTCCGATGACGCTCGATCTGCGGCGTCCGGCGGGGCTCTAGATGGTGTCCCCCAGTTACCGGCTGCAAGGCGACCCGATCGGGCAGCTGCTTTCCATGTACGAGCGGCTGCCGGGTGTGCCGGACGAGTTGCTGGACGCGGACGGCTTCGTGCGCCCGGTGTGGCGGCAGTTCGTCGATCACTTCTTGCAGCTGTCGGGCGACGACATTGTCGCACGGTTTGCGCGTGGCGATCAGCATCTGCTCGATGCCGGTGTGTACTTCCGCCAATACGGCGACGGCGGTTCTACCGAACGCGATTGGCCGCTTAGCCACATTCCGGTTCTGATTCATGAGAGCGAGTGGAACGAGATCGCGGGCGGTTTGATCCAGCGCGCCGAACTTCTGGAAAGCGTCGCCGCCGATCTTTACGGCGAGAACCGGCTCGTCGCCGAGGGTCATCTGCCGGCTTCGTTGATCGGCGCCAGTAAGGAGTGGCTCAGGCCGCTCGTCGGGATAAAGCCGCGCTCGGGCCATTTCTTGAGCTTCGTCGCCTTTGAGATCGGGCGCGGGCCTGACGGTGCGTGGTGGGTGTTGGGAGATAGGACGCAGGCGCCATCGGGTGCCGGCTTTGCGCTGGAGACGCGGGTCGCGACGTCGCGTGTTTTCGCCGAGCTCTATCCGGAAGCGAACGTGCATCGCCTGGCCGGGTTCTTTCAAACTTTCCGTGATGCGCTGCGTGGCTTGCGTAGCGACGGCGACAGCCAAGTCGCGATCCTGACGCCGGGCCTTTGGAACGACACGTATTTCGAGCATGCGTATATCGCGCGCTATCTGGGCTTCATGCTGCTTGAGGGTGAGGATCTGACTGTCGAGCAGGGACGCGTGATGGTGCGCACGGTTGCGGGCCTCGCGCCGGTCAGCGTGTTGTGGAGCCGGTTGGACGCGGCTTATGCCGATCCGTTGGAGTTGGACGAGCGTTCGCGGTTGGGCACGCCAGGGATCGTCGAAGCGGTCCGGCGCCAGAATCTCACGATGGTCAACGCGCTCGGCTCCGGCATTCTGGAGACGCGCGCTTTGCTCGCGTTCTTGCCAAAGGTGTGTGAGGCGCTGCGCGGCGAACCGCTTCGCCTCCCGAACATCGCGACGTGGTGGTGCGGCCAGGAGAGCGAGCGCGCGCATGTGCGCGCCAACATCGAGCGCATGATGGTGGGCCCCGCGCTTTCCACGCGCCCACCGTTCGAGGTGGACGACAAGACCGTGCTCGGCGGCCAGTTCCGCAACGACACGCATGCCTCGCTCGACGATTTTTTCGCCGTCGAAGGGGCGCACCTTGTCGGTCAAGAAGCGGTGACGCTGTCCACGACGCCGGCCTTCGTCGATGGAAACCTCGTGCCGCGGCCGATGAGCATCCGCGTGTTCTTGGCGCGCACCGCGAACGGCTGGCAGGTGATGCCCGGCGGCTATGCGCGCATCGGGCGGACGCCGGACGCGACCGCGATCGCCATGCAGCGCGGCGGGTCGGTCGCCGACGTGTGGGTGGTGAGCGACCGCCCCGTTGACACCGTGACGATGCTGCATTCGCCGGCCGGGCCGTATCGCCGGTCGGAACCCGGCGTGTTGCCGAGCCGTGCTGCCGACAATCTCTATTGGCTGGGCCGCTATGTGGAGCGCGCCGAAGGTATCATGCGGCTGCTGCGCGCGCACCATAAGCGGTTGGCCGAGACAGCGAACGCGGACACGCCGGTCTTGGCGTGCTTGCGCGAGCATCTCGAAGACTACGACGCCGATCCATCGGTGTGCGTGCCCAAGGTGCTGCTGTCCACGCTGGCGTCGGCGATCAACAGCGCAGCGCAAGTGCGCGACCGGTTTTCGATCGACGGTTGGATGGCGCTGACCGATCTGGCGAAGACCGCGAACCGGATGGCCAAAACCGTTACCCCCGGCGACGACGCCGCGCGCGCGATGGGTGTGTTGTTGCGCAAGATCACGGGCTTCGCCGGCCTCGTCCACGACAACATGTACCGGTCGGCCGGCTGGCGGTTCCTCACGATCGGCCGTTCGCTGGAGCGCGCGGTCTCGATGGCTTCCGCCCTCGCGCGCTTTGCGGATGCCGCAGCGCCGGACGGCGCGCTCGACCTCGCGGTCGAGCTTGGCGACAGCTCGATGACGCATCGCAGCCGCTATGCGGTCGCGACCAGCCGCAACACCGTCGTCGACCTTTTGGTGTTCGATGCGATGAACCCGCGCTCGGTGCTCTATCACTTGAGCGAGATCCGCGAACAGGCGGAGCTGCTGTCGGGGGCTAAGCCGCAAGCGCCTCTGTCGGCGCTGTCGCGTGCGGTGCTTCAGGTGCATACCGAACTCGCCGTCGGCACGCCGGAGAGTTTCGACACCGCTGCGCTGCTGCGCGTCAGGGGCGAGGTCGCCGCGCTTTCCGACGTGCTGTCGTCCGAATACTTGCGATAACGCGATGCTCTACGACATCGGCTTGCGCATCACGTACGAATACGACCGCCCCGCGAATGCCGGACGGCATTTGTTGCGCCTGGTGCCGGCGAACTTGACCGGCGAGCAGAAGGTGATCGCCAGCTACCTCGACATCCAGCCGATGGTGGAAGAGCGCATCGATCGCATGGATTTCTTCGGCAACGCGACGGTGGAGGCCGCACATCGCGCGCCGCATGAAAAGATCGAGTTCAAGCTGCACTGCCGGGTAGACCGGCACGTGCCGGAGCGCGGGTTTGTGTCGTCGCCTGCACTTCGCGATCTGGCTGCGCAGATCGCGGCGTACACGGCGCTCGATCCCACCGCGCCGCATCACTTCGCGGGACGCTCGCCCCGGGTGCGGCCCACGCCCGCGATGACGGCGTACGCAGCTGCGCTCGTCTCGCCGGATATGCCGGTGTTTGAAGCCACGCAGGCGATCACCGCGGCGCTGCATCGCGACATCGGCTTCGACGCGGAGGCGACGACCGTGGACACGACGCCTGAGGAAGCGTTCGCCGGCAAGCGTGGCGTTTGTCAGGACTACTCGCACATTATGATCGCGTGCCTGCGCGGCATCGGCGTGCCCGCCGGTTACGTCAGCGGCTTCCTGCGCACGATCCCACCCGCCGGTAAAGAACGCCTCGCTGGCGCCGACGCGATGCACGCGTGGGTGCGCGCGTGGTGCGGCACGCAAGCTGGGTGGGTGGAGTTCGACCCGACAAACAATCTGCTGGTCGGAAACGACCACATCGTGATCGCCCGCGGCCGCGACTATGCCGACGTCGCACCGGTGAAGGGCGTATTGCGCACGGCGGGTTCGCAAACGACGGAGCAATCGGTGGACGTGGTGCCGTTGGGGTAGGGGAGTTCGCTCAGGGTTTGCTTCCGAGGTGTGGGGAATATGTATGCTGTCCCCGTATGTCCGTCCCCGAATGTCCCCGTGTTTTTACGCTCGCCCAAGCTTGGGCTCAGCGGCAAAGTTAGGCGGCCGCGTTCAGCGCTTTCTCGATATCGGCGGGGGCCGAGTTCGTCAGCGTCTTCCCGATCTCCGCGACCAGGCGCGCCTGAACTTGCTTGTGGAGGGAAGGCCGCATTTGACCCAAGGTTTGCGGATCGGCGATAAGCGCCAGGATCGCAAAGTCCCCGTCGTTTGCGCGGCGATTGAGTTCATTGGCCAGTTGTTTGGCGAACGTCGCCTCATCCGTCTCGTGATGCGATGATTCGGCCGGGCTCTTCCCCGCGGGCCCTTCTCCGGTCAGATGCTTCGGCTTGAACTCGCCATCGGCTTTCAACGAAATCTTTCCCGCATCGCCAGAATTGCGGAAGAACCGCGCGCTTGTGCCGTCGGCCACGACGACGAGCGAATTGTGCGTCAACTTGGTGGTCATGGGGAACGCCTTCCTTATCGCGAGAGGTTTCTATTGCGCACGAAAAAAAGCGAGGCCCACCCTCGACGATTAACGCAACGCCGCCAAGGATGAGCCTCATTCAGGCGAACGCGGGGAAAGCGCGCGCGCAATCGTACAGAATGCATTCAACCATTGGGGTTTACAAAAGGAGACAACGCCGCGACCCCGCAAAAAGTTCCCGCCTCCGCATTGAACTTAGAATAGATGCGCGATCGCAGGTTCCATGGTCACTAGCCTCCACGTGAGCGATGCACTTTGCCCCGCAATGTGTCGACGTCGTCGTTTTCACCGGTAATCGTTGTCGTTTTCATAGTCGCCGCTATCGTCTTCAAAGTCTTCGTCGTGCGGATAGGCATCGCTATCGTCGTCCTCGTAGGTATACCCATAGTCGTGGCGCGGGCGTCGCACCTCGTCGTCATAGCGGCTGCGGCGTCCCGCTTGCGCGTTGTTGAAAGTGGCCTCGGACCCATCATCCGCACCATCGTCGCGCGACGACGAGCGCTCGTCGCGTACCTGTTCGCCGTCATAGCTGTCTTCGAGCGCGGGACTGCCCTTCGTCACGGCTGGAGGCTGAATCGTTGGAGCCCTGTTGACCCGCCGGGTCGGCGGGGCCGGCGGCGTTGGCGTTTGAGCCGTGACAGCGGCCACCGAAAAAGTCGGCGCGCGCGCAGGTTCCGCTTTCAGGCTCACGATCTTCGCCGGGCTTGGCGTGTTTGCGAGTACCTTCGGTTGGATTGGCGTCACCGTGATTATCATCGCCTTCTGCTGAGGTGCAGATTGGGGCTCAATCTTCGTCAGAATCGGACTGACCGTCGGCCGAAGGACCGGAGCTGGCGCAGCCTCGCGCGGATTCCGGTCAAGCTCCCATACCGCTTGGATCTGCTGGGCGCATGCCGTGTCGCTGGGGTCGAGCCGGCGCTTCCACTCGGGGCCGAATTTCGACCGCGCGAGTTCGACAAACTGCGAACAATGCGCCACCTGTGCCAGGTTTGGTGAGGCCGCCGGACGCACGGGGACGGGCACGTTCTGCCCAACGCCAGCTGTCAGGAAGACGAGGAAACCCACCGCTGCAATACCGGCAGCGGCCGAAACCGCCAAAAAAGCGTCGATGGGCTTTCCAAAGTTGTGCGTCACACTGTTTGCCTAAAACTGCCGAGATCCAAATGCGGCTATCTGGGTGGTTGCATACGGACTTGCCGACTGACACTCGCACCTCTCACCTCGGGAGCCGATATGGAAACGCGCTCTGCCAAGGTCGAGTTCCGCATGGCACGCACACGTGAATTTTCCTTTGGCAGTCTGAACCGCCATTCATCGCCTGTGGGCGGCAGTCGTTGTTTTTCGTTAGGGACTTGCCGCCGCTGGCAGGACCGCCAGGCGCTCTGTGATGCTGAAATAATACAGTGACACGATACCTATTCCTCCGGCGGTCCCCTCCGCCGCTCGCACTTCGACGGATGCAGGCGAGGACGCCCGCGGCCCAAGCGCCAAGCCCCGGTCACCCGCACCCTACGGCGCGAGAAGCAGCCGCAAGAACTCCACGTCGCTGAATCCGGAGCGTTCGCCCAGCAGCATCCGGCTGGATTGGCGCACGGCGACCATGTTGCGTTCGGGCAGGATCACCATGCGTTGTTTGCCGGCTCCCGCCGCCATCCAGACTTGGGCGACGGGCAGTGCATCGGCGCCGCCGCGGTAGAAGTCGGTCGCATTTTCCGTCGTGCCCGAGAGCGGAACGGCTGCACCCTTCGGCGGTTTCAGCCACCAGGTCAGGCCATATCCTCCGTGGACGGACGATCCCTTGAAGTTCTCGGCCAGGGCAGCCGGATCGACCAATTGTTGTCCGTTCCATTTGCCGCCGCCGCGCACGAACTCGCCGAATTTCGCCCAGTCGCGCGCGCTGAGGCTGGCGCCGCCGCCCCAAGATGGATCGCCGCCGAATACGGGTTGGCGCATCTCGAGCTTGATCCCCAGCGCGTCGAGATAGCGCCGTTGCAGATAAGACTGAAACTTTTCGCCCTTCAGTTTGCGTTCCATCATGGCCGCGAAGATTTGGAACGGCGCTTGGCCATAGGCGTAATGCGTGCCCGGCGGGTGCTCCAACGGCAAGGTCACCGCTGCGGCAAAGTCGATCTTGAGGCTACCCCAGCCCGGCGCCGGGGTTTTGATCCCGCTGGTCAGCGACAACAGCTGGCGAATGGTTATGTCCTTGCGTCCGTCCGCCTTCCACGCGGTCAATACGTCCGACACCTTGTCGTCCAACTTGAACAGACCATCCTGGACAGCTGCAGCGGCCGCGACGCCGGAGAAGCTTTTTGTGCCTGATGCCAGTCCCCAGGCTTTGTTCGCGTCGCCCGCGTCCCGATAGGCCTCATGAACGATCTTGCCGTCCACCATCACCAGGCAGGAGACGCCGGCCATCCGGGCGCTGTAGTCGCAAGCCGCCTTCGGGCCGGCGTGGGCGGCGAAGGCGAGCGCACAAAGGCCGGCTAGAATCGCAGCGATCCGCATCTTTCCCTCTTTTCGTAGTGGACGGGAGCCGTCTTCAATTCCGGCGTCCCGTAGGCAGATTACCTGAATCGGTGCCTGCGACAAGCTGGCAGCGACAACTGGCCGATTGACCTTTGCATGTGTTGGACTTATATTATGCAGATGTTTGTTTGCGCGTTGAAAACCGAATCTGGCGTGCGTGTTTCGATTGCGCGTGCGCCCGTCCACGTGAAACGGCACAACCGGCACATATGTGCCGCAGTGCCGCCTGTGCCACGTTGGCGTAAGTTCGCGCGCATGTTTGAGGATCGAAAATGAGCATCGGGATGCTCCGCGCCATTCGCTATGGCGCTTTGGCGTTGATCGGCGGATTGGCTTTGATGTGGGCGGCTGTGGGCCTGGGTTGGTTTGCGCCGCTGGGCGAGCTGCAACACGGCGCCTCCGTCGTCGGCGCTTTCCGCTTGACCGATCAGGACGGGAACGCGGTGACGGAGCGGGCGCTGCTTGGGCGGCCTGCCGTCGTGTTTTTCGGGTTTACGTACTGCCCGGATGTTTGCCCGACGACGCTGACTTCGATGACGGCGCTGCTGAAGGCGTTGGGCGGCGATGCGGACAGGCTTGGCGCGTATTTCGTGACGGTCGATCCCGAGCGCGATACGGCGGGTGCGCTCAAGACTTATCTCGGCTCGTTCGACAAGCGGATTCGGGGGTTGACGGGGCCTGCCGATCAGATCGCGGCGATCGCGCGGCCGCTTGGCGTCTATTTCGCGCGGAGCGGTCCGGGGGGCAGCTACACGATGGATCATACGGCCAGCGTGTTTCTGCTCGACGCCGACGGACGGTTACACGGGACGATCGCCTACGGCGAAGACGCTGCCGTTGCGGAAGCGAAAGTGCGGGCGCTGTTGCGCTAAACCGCGTGTTTCAAGGGGGCCAGTTGCGGGCTTCGGACGCGGGAGGCCGGTAGATCGACGCGGACCGTCGTGCCGACATCGGGCTCACTCGACAGGTGCAGCGTGCCGCCGTGGATCTCGACGATTTTCTTGGAGTAGGGGAGCCCCAAGCCCGTGCCGCCGTGACGGCGCGCGAGTGCGCTCTCGACTTGCTCGAACGGCCGCAACACACGCTCGATGTCGCCGGAGGGAATGCCGATGCCGGTGTCTTTCACCAAAAGCGTAATGCCGTTCGTGCGCGATGTTTGCGTCGCGACTTCTACTTTGCCGCCGGGCGGTGTGAACTTGATCGCGTTCGAAACGAGGTTCAGCGTGACCTGCCTGATCAAGCGTTCGTCCGCCACGATTTCGTGTTCGATGGGGCCTTTCGCGAACGTGAGTTCGATCTGGCCTTCTTGTGCCTTATGGCTGCACATCCGCAGCGTCTTTTCGACGACGGTGTTGAGGTCGAAGCTGCTCTCGAAGAGGTCGAGCTTGCCGGATTCGGCTTTGGCCAAATCCAGGATGTCGTTGATGATGGCGAGCAGGTGTTGGCCGCTGCTGTGGATGTCGCCCGCGTATTCGACATATTTGGGCGAGCCAAGCGGGCCCATTAGTTGCTGTTTGAACAGCTCGGAGAAACCCAGAATCGCGTTCAGCGGCGTGCGAAGTTCGTGGCTCATCACGGCCAAGAATTCGCTCTTGGCGCGGTTGGCGGCCTCAGCCTCGTCGAGCAATGCCTTCATCACGTGGTTTTTCTGCTCGATGATCTTCTGCGCTACGTAGTTGTTGCGGACATGGGTCTCGAGCATGTAGCTCGAGAACACGCCGATACCGGTCGCCATCGTCAGGAAGAAGTTGTTCGAGATGTAGTCGGTCAGGCTGACTGGGTTCAGCCAAAGGCTCACGAACTGGTAGATCAACAAAAGGCCCACGGTCACGGACGCGGAATACGTGAAACGCATGCCAAGAAGTGTGCCGCTATAGACGGTCACCATGATGAGGCCTGCGTAGTAAGCGCTGTGATAAGGCGGCGGCATGATCGCGCACATGGCCGCGACGCCGAGGCCGCACGTGATCATCGCCATAGCCAGCGCCGGCTGGACATAGCGGCCGAACGCCGGCTGAAATGTGAGGCACAAAACCGTCAGCATCATCGGAACGACGATGCCGTAGCGAACCAGCCACATCGTGGTGACGGCGTCCCCGCCGACGAGCGCGTCGAGAAATCCAAACGCTACGTAGAGTCCGACTGCGGCCAGCAGGTAAACGCGGATGAACGGCAGCGACTGAAATAGCGAGCGCGTCGCGAAATCCGCCTCGACCTGCGGATCGCGAAACACCATCAGCCAGCGATTGAGCGCAAATTTGTTATGCGCCGTTCGCTTTGGGTCTTTTTCCGTCGTCGGGTCCACGTCACGCGCCTTACGCGTATTTCATCCAGCGCGGGAATCTAAGGCCAGGGCTGTTAAGTTCAGGTATTCGCACCGCGCCGTTAGGGATTTTTTTACCTTGCGTCGTGACTCCGCCTGGCGCCACTGTGGCGCGGTTTCGGGGTATGGCGGGCAGACGTGTTTAGACGGGGTTTCGCGGCAGCGTTGATCGCAAGCGTTTGTTTACCGTCTTCGGCGGTTGCGGCCGGCTATGCGCTCAAAGAATACAGCCTCTCCGGCATGGGATCGGCGTTTGCCGGAACCAGCGCGCAGTCGGATGAGGCGGGGTTC
>JBJXEH010000309.1:0-2705 GCA_046153995.1 Micropepsaceae bacterium | reverse complement strand
GCTTGCCGAACAGCATCTCCATGAACTGCGCCGCCGACATCGGCGTACCGTCGGGATGCCAAAACGTCGTGCACATCATGTGCTGGATCGTGCGCGCCTTTCCATCGGCGAGCTTGATCTTGATCTTTGCCGGACGCTCGACGCGCGGCGGCGACGGGGCAGGGGGCCCAGGCGGCTCACCCATCCCGCGCGGCTTGGGCGGTTCGGGCGCCAGTGGCTCCCCGTCCCATTCGTCGTCGTGGAAGTGATGATGCGCCTTCACGAAGTCGTAGATGGTGAAATAGTCCTTCCCGTCGTACAGCCGCGTGCCGCGCCCGATGATCTGCTTGAACTCGATCATCGAATTGATTGGACGCATCAGGACGATGTTGCGGATGTTGCGCGCGTCCACGCCGGTCGAGAGTTTCTGCGACGTGGTCAGGATCGTAGGGATGGTCTTTTCGTTGTCTTGGAACTCGCGCAGGTGCTGATCGCCGAGTTCGCCGTCATCGGCGGTGACACGTTGGCAGTAGTTTGGGTCGTTACTCGATTTCATCTGGTTGATCAGATCGCGAACTGCCAGAGCGTGATTCTGCGTGGCGCAAAACACCAGCGTCTTCTCCCGCTGGTCGATCTCACCCATGAAAATCTTCACGCGATTCGCTTCGCGCTCCTTGATCTCGATGATCTTGTTGAAGTCCCGCTCTTCATAGCGCCGTCCACTCTCGACCTCGCCCTCGATCAAGCGGTCGTCGGGCGTATAGACATACTCGTCCAACGTGGTCGCGATCTGCTTCACTTTGAATGGCGTGAGGAACCCGTCGTTGATGCCGTCTTTCAGCGAATACACGTAAACGGGTTCGCCGAAATACGCGTAGGTATCGACGTTGTCATTACGCTTGGGCGTGGCGGTCAGGCCGAGTTGAACCGCCGGCGCGAAATAATCGAGAATGTCACGCCAAGTGCTTTCGTCGTTCGCCCCACCGCGGTGGCATTCGTCGATGACGATGAAGTCGAAAAAGTCCGGCGGGTATTCGCCGAAATAGGGCGAAGGTTTGCCGTCCTTAGGCGGCCCGCTCATGAATGTCTGGAAGATCGTGAAGAACAGGCTGCCGTTCTTTGGGACTCGGCCCTTCTTACGAATTTCGTCCGGCTCAATTCGCACGAGCGAGCCGGGGTGCGAGTCTTCAAACGCAGAAAACTCCAGATAGGCTTGACCGGCAAGGTTGTTCCGATCCGCCAAGAACAGAATACGCGGACGCCGCGCCGGTTCGCGGCTCAGGTTCCAGCGGCTCTGAAACAGCTTCCACGCAATCTGAAACGCGATGAACGTCTTGCCCGTGCCGGTGGCGAGCGTCAGCAGAATGCGCTGCTTGTTCGTTGCGATCGCCTCCATCACGCGCTCGACCGCCGTGTCCTGGTAATAGCGGCTGGGGTGCGACCCGCCCTTGTCCTCGAACGGCACGGCGGCGAACCGGTCGCGCCATGCGTTTGCTTCGGCAAACGTCAGCGCCCAAAGTTCGTCGGGCGTCGGAAAGCGCGGCACTTCGCCTTCCTTGGCCGTCTTCATGTCGACGCCGTAGAGGCCCTGGCCGTTGGTCGAATACGCGTGGCGGATCGCGAGTTTGCCGGCGTAGTCCTTGGCCTGGCCAACGCCTTGGGTCAGCGGCTCGTCCCACGCCTTCGCCTCGACGACGGCGAGTTTGGTGTTGCGATAGATGAGAACGTAGTCGGCGGTCAGCGACTTGCCGCGCCGCCCGTGGCCCTCAAGCCGGCCCAAGGTGATCGGATACTCGCGCCGGATGCGGCTGCCCTCGACCACGCCCCAGCCCGCCGCTGCGAGGGCAGGGTCGATATGCTCGGCTCTGGTCTCGGCTTCGTTCATGGCTTCGGCTTTTTGGGCTTCCTCGGGCGTGGCATTTTCTGAAGCTGCTTTGCGGCCTTCTCGAACTCTATATCAACCGGGCGCGGCTGGGCATCGAGGCGAACACGGTAAAGATCGTACTCCGCCTCGGCCTTTACTTTGGCCTTTTCTGCGGAGATTTTGCCGGCGTGAGTCAGCAGAGCGCGGTCGGAGAGCTTCAAAAACTCGTCCAATTTCTCGATCCAGTTGCGCATCGTCATGGGTTTGCGGCCAAGCGCCTGCAGCTCGGCGAACTCGATGTAGAGTGCGACGATCCGGTTCAGCGTGTGCAACTCGTCTTCGCTCAGATAGTTCTTGGCGACCGAAACATCTTCGCGGCGAATGATCTTGCCGGGGCGCGTGGATTTCAGGCCCATCAGCGGCTTTGTGGCGTCGGCGCGTTTGTGAATCACCTCCGCCGCCGTGTGGCCGTGTGCGGCCCAATGCATCTTGTTCTGCACCGTTGCGAAGAATTTTTGCGACAGATCGATGTTCGGCGTGTAGTCGACGCTCGTCGCGTAGATATCCAGCACCTTCTGATAGAAACGCCGTTCCGACGAGCGAATGTCGCGGATGCGCTCCAGCAGCTCGTCGAAGTAATCCGTCTGGCCCTTGCCCGGTGGGTTCTTCAGCCGCTCGTCGTCCATGGTGAAACCCTTCACCAGGTACTCGCTCAAGCGTGCCGTCGCCCATTGACGAAACTGCGTGCCACGATGGCTGCGCACGCGATAACCGACGGCGAGAATGGCCTCCAACCGGTAGTGGCGGAGGCGCCGCGACACCGCGCGCGCACCCTCATCGCGAACTTGTAAGTAATCCTTAC
>JBJXEH010000308.1:0-3995 GCA_046153995.1 Micropepsaceae bacterium | reverse complement strand
CTGATCACGCACGGCCACAAGGTGATCGTGCAATCGAACGCCGGCAACGGCATCGGCTTGACGGACGACATGTACAAGGCCGCAGGCGCCGACATCGTCGCGACCGCGGCCGACGTGTTCGCGAAAGCCGACATGGTCGTGAAGGTGAAGGAGCCGCAGCCGCAAGAGATCAAGATGCTCCGCCCCGGCCAGGTGCTGTTCACGTACCTCCACCTCGCACCCGATCCCGAACAAACCGAAGGCTTGCTGAAGTCCGACAGCATCGGCATCGCCTACGAAACGGTCACCGACGTGCGCGGGGGTTTGCCATTGCTCGCGCCGATGTCCGAAGTGGCAGGGCGCATGTCGATCCAAGCAGGCGCGCATTGCCTGGAGATGGAGCAGGGCGGCCGCGGCATGTTGCTGGGCGGCGTGCCCGGCGTGCCCGCCGCGAAGGTCGTCATCATCGGCGGTGGCGTCGTCGGTGCAAATGCCGCCCGGATGGCGATGGGCCTCGAAGCGCATGTCACGATCATCGACAAAAGCCTGCCGCGCCTCGCCGAACTCGATCAGCAATTCGGCGCCATGTTGAACACGGTCTATTCGACGGTCGACGCGATCGAAGAAAACGTTCTCGCCGCCGATCTGGTCGTTGGCGCGGTCCTGCTCCCCGGCGCCGCCGCTCCGAAGCTGATCACCGAAGCGATGGTCAAGAAAATGAAAAAGGGCTCCGTCCTGGTCGACGTCGCCATCGACCAAGGCGGCTGCGCCGAAACCTCAAAGCCCACCACCCACGCTCAACCCACCTACCGCGTGCACGACGTCGTGCACTATTGCGTCGCCAACATGCCGGGTGCAGTCGCCCGCACCTCTACATTCGCGCTGAACAACGCAACGCTCCCCTTCACCCTGGCGCTCGCCGACAAAGGCTACGTCAAAGCCTGCCGCGACAACCCGCATCTGCTCGCAGGCCTAAACATCCACCGCGGCGCACTCACGTATCAGGCAGTCGCCGACTTCCAAAAACGCGAATACACCCCACCCGAACGCGCGCTGAGCCGCTAATTGCCTGGGAGCGCCGGCCTCCGGCCGGCTCTTTCGCGCAGAGCGCACGGTCGTGCGGGACGCAATCGACGTCAGCGCGTCGACAGCAGCTTCTCAATCGCGCGCAACTCTTGATCCGTCGCGCGCCGATCAGCCGGGCAATTCTTTTTTGCCCTAAACCTGGCAAGCGCGGTCCTACCTTTCGGATCGCGCGCTCGCTTGTTGGCGCCCGCGCCAAGTAGCGTCTTTACAAGTTCGCTGTTTGGCGGGCATTTGACCGCCGCAAGCATAAGCGGCGTCTCGCCAAAGTTGTTGGGCCGGTTGACGTCTGCGCCCTTCGACAAGAAAAGCTTCACGATCCGCGTCTGATCGCTGTGCCACGTCCAATCGCCCAGCACGCTTCTTAAAGGCGTACGCTCGGATTGATTGACCGCTTCCACTTTTGCGCCAGCTTCGACCAGCGCCTCGACGACTTCATACTTCGATTGCCAGTAACTCGCTCGATGAAGTGGAGTGTTCCCATAATTGTCGACCTCAAGATTCGGATCGGCCCCGGATTTCAGCAAGACTTTCACGATATCGGCATTTCGCGCACCGATTGCCGCTTCTAGCGCCGAAATGTAAGCCGGAAGTGTTGGTACGAAAATACGACGATTTGCGTCGGCTCCCTTGCCAAGCAGGTATTGGATTGCGGCCACATTTCCGCTCCACGCGGCCCACACCAGTGGCCCATTTGAGTCTTGACCCTGCGCTTCAATTGGTGCGCCCGCGTCGACAAGCAAGCGCATCGTCGCCACGTCACCACTTCTGGCAGCGTAGTCGAGCGCATTCGACGGTCCGCCGGTTCGCAATTCGGCGTTCACCGTAGCGCCGCGACGAAGCAGCTCCTTGGCGATCTCGAACCGCTTTAAATGGGAAGCGAGCGCCAGTGGCGGAATGCTTCTCTCTTGCGGTCGGCGATTAGGTGAAGCTCCAGCAGAGAGCAGCATGCTCGCAACGTTGACATCACCGCGAATGATCGCCCATGACAAACCATCGAGGTTCGAAGCGTCGCGCCAATCGATTTTGGCGCCGGACGAGATCAAACGCTTCACCTCGGACGGGCACCCATTTCGCACCGCAGCGCTAACATCCGGTTGCGGTCCCACTGGGCAAACGGCTGGCGTTGCTGAGAGCTCCTTCAGCCTCCCGCCCCAAATCGAAAGGGCGTCCTCTATTGGGCAACTGTCGTCTCCCGCCTTCCGCATTTCCAACGCTAGTCGTTCGTTGAATCGTCTGGCCGCGGCGTCGATGCGCGTTTGTGCTAGTCGCCAACGCACGTCAACTTTGGGAGCCGTAACCTGTTTCGGGGTGGTGTCGCATGAGACGCCTGGCGTATCACTGCTGCGTTCGCCAAAAACATAATAAAACTCCCAACGCTTTTGGCTGACAAGGTCTTGGGCTAGGCGGTCGAGTTCCTGCTCCCACTTGTCTAAGCGCCCCTTTTCCTCCTCCGATAGTTGAAATGGCCTGAGGGGCGTTGGACTCGCCGACACCGAAAGTGCTGCGGAGAGCCAGCAGACGAGGAACGCGACCAACTTGGGGAGACTCATGATGGCATCGTCCTGTTTGGAATCGATCACGCCAAAACACGATCACACTTTCGTGCCCTGCGTCAAAGCGGCAGCGTGTGTTCGCACCAACCCGCGCAAACGCGTCGCGCGCCGCACATCCGCCTGCGCGCCGCCGCAATCTTGCCCGCACTCTGAATCGCAGGTGAAGCGCGCGTTCAAACGCCGCTCATGCTCACCCGCATATTTCTCATGGCGTTCCCGGCGCGAATGGTTCGCGTGAGAACCGGACACAGCAACTTCAGGAGTCACGCCTATGAAACGCATTCTTCTCGCAACCGCCGCCTTCGCCCTTTTCGCGGGGCTCGGCACCGCCCAGGCCGGCAACAAAGTCGTCGTCGACCAATGGGGCACGAACAACGGCGCAGCCGCCGTTCAACAGGGCTACCACAACAAAATCGTCGTGAAGCAACGGGGCCGTGACAACTTCGGCCGCGGCTGGCAGACCGGCTACCGCAACAAAATCCTCGTCGAGCAGAACGGTTCGCGCAACAGCGCGATGACCGAACAGCGCGGCGACGACAATCTGGCGGTGACCGGCCAACAGGGCCGGAACCTGACCGCGAACACGTACCAGTCGGGCTACGGCAACATCGCCGGCACCGCGCAGATCGGCAACGGCTCGCGCGCGACCACCGATCAAGCCGGCGTGAACAACACGTCGGGCATCATTCAGGTCGGCAACGGTCAGGACGCCCACGTCGTACAGAGCGGCAACGGCAACATCTCCGTCGTCATCCAGGGCGGGTTCTAACGCATGCGCAACGGCGGGAGCGGTAGCACCGCTCCCGCCTAAGCGCCAAAGGAGACTCCCATGTTGAAACTCATCGGAACTGTCGCAGGTGCGACGATCCTCATCGGCTGCGCGACGGCGTCGTTCGCCGACGGCAACGCAACCGCCCCTACGATCACCCACACGAACGCTAAAGCCGAAACCCCGCTAGCCTGCACGATCCAAGCGACGAAAGTTCGCGGCGGCGTACGCCTCGAAGCGTTAGTAGCGACGCAGCACAAAGCGGCCGGCACCTATCAACTGATGCTGACCAAGCAAGGCCCCGCGGGTTCGTCCGACATCTCGCAAGGCGGCGAGTTCGCCGTCATGCCGGGAACCACCTCGGTCTTGAGCGGCTCCGAAATCAGCCTGGAGCGCGGCGCAAAACTGCTGGCGAAGCTGACCCTCGCAACGCCAAACGGCGACATCGCCTGCGAAGCGGAATTCGAGGCTTGAACGTCCGGCGCGCGCGCAACGCTCCTCGTGGAAAACGCGCGCGCCCGGCAATCCGTCACTGTATCTGTGACGCGGGATAGATAAGGTGCGCCCCGGAAACGGGAAAGCGCGACGTGCATCTCTCCAGACGAACC
>JBJXEH010000307.1:0-4724 GCA_046153995.1 Micropepsaceae bacterium | reverse complement strand
GCCGCGCAAGGTAATAGTCTTCCAAGCCTCCGCCGCCTGCGCCGCAACCCCGCCCGCAACAACCGCAGCAACGGCAAAACCCAAGCGCCTCATCGACATGTCCTCCGGCACGAACGAGTCGCACCATTGCACAAAAGCAAGCACTTCGCATCGCCGCCAAAAGAGCCGGCTGGAAGCCGACGCTCCCAGGCCTAGCGCCTGCCACAAGCGCACCGCTTTACGACGCAAGCACAAGTCTTCGAAGAGAGGCGCTAACCCTGGGAGCGCCGGCTTCCAGCCGGCTCTTTACAGCGCGTGGGCGCATACCACCGATGTAAGGTTGCCCTAACACCAAAACGAATGTAAGGTCTACCTTACATAAGACCGGAAACACCACATGCCCAAGCTCACCCCCAACACCGAATACGCCGTCGTGGGCGTACTCCTCAGCGTGCTGATGGCCGTCCTCTACGCCACCGTCCCGGTGCTCCTCGTCAAAGGCATGATCCCGGAAGACATGCGCTGGATCGCCGGTGCACTACTCGGCGCGCCGGCCCTCGCGTTACATTACATGGTCTATCGCTTGATGCGCCGTTCCGACGAATTCCTGCGCACCGTGATAGCAAAGCGCCTCATCGTCACGACGCTGCTGATGTTGCCGGCGACGGCCATCTATGGGCTCGCCCAAACCTTCGCGCACGGCCCTGTGATCCCGATCACGTTCGCCGCCCCGGTTTTCTGGGTCGTGTTCGCGATCGTGTGCATCTTCGTGCACGGCTCGCGCGTACCCGCGTCCGAATGAAAAACGCCCTGCGCGACCTGCGCACCGCCCGCGGCTGGAGCCAGCAGGAATTGGGCGAAGCGCTCGGCGTCTCGCGCCAAGCCGTCATCGCGCTCGAAACCGAACGCCACGACCCCTCGCTCGACCTCGCCTACCGCATAGCCGCCCTCTTCGAAAAACCCATCGAAGAGATATTCCCAAACCCCCATCGCAGAAAAGCGAGGCGCTAACTTCCTGGGACCGCGGGCGTCCTCGCCCGCTCTTGCAGTATCCAAGCGACCACAACGTTTGTGGTCTGTCCCTTGAACTCGTCGCCCTCTGCTGTTGCTTTGAGGTCACGTTTCGCCTCAACGCCACAACCGTCAGAACAACTGCGCACTGCACACGACAACGGACGGGCGACTCCCTCGCTTGCTGGAGCAATTTTCTCTTGACCACCGAGTAGATGCTCAGGCTCGAATGATCGAGGGCGCGCTAACGCTGTTTGGCGCGAAGGGCTTGGGGTGGTTGATCTCTTTTCATCTGAAGACGCGCTGCGAATCTATTTTGTAACGACATCGACTGTCACGTTGATGGTTTCGCTCTTTGTTGCATTCATTGTGTCGAAAGAAGTAGTCCGCGAAGAGCCGGTGCTCGGGCGTCCTCCAACGACACTCCAAGGAGTAGAGAAAGCAATTCGACGCGTCAGGTCGTTCCGATGGCGCTTCCTACTACGGTGGGGCGCTAGCACTTTAGCCGTTGCCGCGTATGGGCTGCTCTTTCCGCTTATGATCTTCTTTCTTGTTGCGGACAATGTGGGTTGGTTGTTGCCGAACGAAGCGGTGTTTCTCCTAAGTGCTGATCGAACGCCACTAACGTCGGTGCCAGACGCTCAGCAGTTGCTTCAATACGTTGGGTATCAAGCATGGAATTCGATTACCCTCGACTACAGCGAGGTTGCCCTCAACGCGGACACAAGAGTCGTGCACAATCCCAACATTTCATTGGTATTTTGGACAGTCTTTGTATTTCGCGCTTTGATCGAACTGACGGGGCTAAACTGGCTGCAGGCAAGCGCGCGAGGCGCTTTTGGTGCCGTGTTCGGCAACTCGAAGCTTGCAAACCGGCTGTCGGCGTTGGAAGAGCAAAGGGCGAAGTTGACTAAAGATCAGACGTCTCGGGCGCAGAATTCGAACGACAACGACCTCGCTGAGGCAGCGTGAGCGCGGTGGTGCAATAGTTGGTTTCTTAGGAATTCGGCGACTGTTTATGGTGTTACCATAAGTCGCCGCTGACGCCCCATCACCGCAAGAGCGGGCGAGGACGCCCGCGGTCCCAGGAAGGAATCGCTGAATCGCGGAGACACGATACTTATTTCCGCTTCCTCCCCCAACCTCCCGCTTCGCCTCCGCCAGCAGCGCCTCATGCGTCACCGCCAGACGCTCGAAATTACGGCGACACGATACCTATTTCCGCCGCTTCCGCACCCCAGGCTCATCCCCCTGTCGCGGCTTCTCGTCGCCACCGATAGCATCCAGGGCCTTCAGCGCACGCCCTAAGTCACCACGCTCTGACCGTTCGCGAAAAAACGTCCGCCCAACCTCCCGCTTCGCCGCCGCCAGCAGCGCCTCATGCGTTACCGCCGGCCGCTCGTGGCGCCGCCTCTCCGCGATCAGCGCGCGAAATCCCGGGTCCTGCGCAAGCATCACTTCCTCCAAGTCCCGCCCTTTGATTCCGACGAGCAGCGCGACCGGCTTACCGTGCCGCGTGAGCACGATGCGTTCCTTCTGCGACTGATCGACGAGGCCGCTCAACCCCGCTTGCGCCTCGCCAACTCCAACCAGCTTCATGTGATTTTTCCCGTCGATCTTCCGCATTATACACGAAAGTCTATATAGAAATCGCAGCTCGTCATTTCGTCGCTACCGCCTCATTTCTCTTGACAAGTTCATGTTTTGTTCTATACTGTTCGACACTTCAAAACAAGTCAGCAGGTTGTCTCGTGGACCCACGCCGCGATCTCGCACGCAAGCTTCGTGAGGTGTTGCTCAACGATGCCTACGCGGTGTTGCAGCGCGAGCAGGAGCGCGAAGCGCGCGACGCGATTCACGCCCGGCCGCAGCCGGCGGCACCGCCCTTGCCATCCGAACCGACAGTGACGGAGCCACCAAAGCCCGTCCTCGTCGCCGCACGACCGCTCATCACCGAAGCCCCATCGGCGATCACCGAGGCACCGCCGCCACTCACGCCTACGCCCGCGCAAACCCCGCCGCTGCTCGCCCGCGCCCGCGCATTCCTCGCGCGCTACCTCGCCGAGCCCACGCCCGCGC
Source organism: Micropepsaceae bacterium (assembly GCA_046153995.1). Lineage (GTDB taxonomy): Bacteria > Pseudomonadota > Alphaproteobacteria > Micropepsales > Micropepsaceae > SZUA-430. The sequence continues at coordinate 1,655 of JBJXEH010000307.1, read as the reverse complement.
TCGACACGCTCATCCTCTGGGCGTTGCACACCCACGCCTACGCGCGCTTCACCGTGTCCCCACGTCTTATCCTGCACGGCCGCGACGCCGCCGCCGATCACGCCCGGGCACTCCGCCTGCTGCGCTGGCTCACCCCCGCACCCCGCCTCGTCGCGCGCGCGACCGCCGCGAATGTGCTGGATCTCATCGCGCACGAAAGCCCGACGTTGCTGTTCGACGACGCGGCGAACGCCATTCTCGCACGCCGCGACATGCGCGCCTTGATCGCGGCCGGCGCCCACGCCGATGGCGCGCTGCTGGGCAAGCGCACGCGCAAGAAGGACGGCGCCGTTCGCCGCTGCGCCGCGCCGCTCGCGCTTTCGACCGCCACGCCGCCGCCCGAAGAGGTGCTCGCCCACGCGATCGTGCTGCCGATGGCCCCCGCGTTGGAGCGGCAGGGCAGGGCGCGCGAAGCCGTCGCCGACCCGCCGCCGGAAGCGCTCGCGCTGCGCACGGAGTTCGAAGCGGTCGGCGCGGAGATCAAGGCAGCGAACGCGGCCCCCGTGCTTGACATGCCCGCGTTCTTGGGCCCCGCCGCCGCCGAAATCTGGAGCCCGCTCTTCGTGTGCGCGCACGCCCTCGGCCCCGGCGCCGAACCCGCCGCCCGCATCGCCGCCAGCCAATTGGCGGGCGCCGATCATCTCGAACCGCCCACCTCCGCCCGCGCGCTGCTGCGCGACATCCGCCGCATCATGGGCATCGACGGCACGCATCTGCCCAGCGCACACATCGTCGAAGCGCTGACCCGCGATCCCGACAGCCCATGGAACGCCTGCGACTACGGCGCAAAACTCACGCCCCGCGCGCTCGCGCGGCGCTTGGCGTGTTTCGATGTTCGGCCCTGTGTTATCTACCCGCCGAACGCGCCCTGTTACCGCGGTTACAAAGCCGACGCTTTGTTGACCGCTTATGCACGCTACCTTGGTGACCCCGTCGCGCGCGCCCTTGTTCGTGGTGAATCATGACCCAGCAGACGCTTTACAGACGGATACCAGACGGATTCCAGACGGATATTTCCGCAGAATTCAGCCGTGCAGACGGATCAGACGGATTCGTTTTTCGCACTTCGCTGCAACCGGCGGTCAAAACCGTCGCACATCAAGCCCTTGCACCCAAAAAATCGCTTCCCACTTCCTGCAAAACAACGCGCGGCGGTGCGCGGTCAAGTTTGCAAGGTTCACCACAAAGCCACAAAGGTCACCAAGCGCTTCGTGGTCTTCGTGGCTTTGTGGTGAACCCTTTCTTGACGGCGCTACCGCGCGCACCATTGACGGAATGAGCTAACATGAACCCCGAAAAATTCACCGAACGCGCTCAAGCGTTCCTGCAAAACGCACAAGGCCTCGCGCAGCGCTCCGGCCACCAGCGCCTGACGCCGGAGCACCTGCTCAAAGTCCTGCTCGACGATGAGGAAGGCCTGGCCGCTGGCCTCATCAAACGCGCGGGCGGCGATCCGGGCTTGGCACTCGAACAAACGCAAACCGCCCTCGCCAAACTCCCGCGCGTCGAAGGTGCGGGCGCCGGTCAAATCTACGCCGCGCCGGAATTCTCGCGCGTCCTCGACGAAGCCGAACAGATCGCGAAGAAAGCGGGCGACAGTTACGTCACCGTCGAAC
>JBJXEH010000306.1:0-9622 GCA_046153995.1 Micropepsaceae bacterium | reverse complement strand
TTCATGAAATTCGCCCAGCGTTCCGGGATCACCTCGCATGTATGCGGATCGACCGGCAGCCGCACGCCCATATAGGCGGACGGGTCCGGGTCGTACGACGCACACATCGCGAGCATCATCAGAATGTGCACGTCTTTGTCCTTCGTCTTCTTCTGTTCGAAGAACGTGCTCAGCCAACTCTTGATCTCGCCGCCGTGCGATTTCAGCGCGCGCAGCACGCCCGGAAACTCCGGCAGGTGGCAGAGCTCATGCCCCATGTCCCCGGAATGCGACGCGGCGGCGCTCCAAAAATCCGGATGCATCAGAGCATGCACCATCGCGCCATACCCGCCTGAACTCTTGCCGAACAAGCCGCGCTTGCCCTTGCCGCCGCAGCCAAGCGTGCGCTCGACCAGCGGCACGGCTTCCTGCAGCAGAAAATCGTCCCACCGCCCCATCGCAACCGAGTTGATGTACTGATTGCCGCCGAGCTTCGTGAAGCAGTCGGGCAGGGCGACGACGACCGGCGGCATCGCCCCCGAAGCGATCAGCCGGTCCAGCCGCTCCGGCAGATTCTCGCCAAAACTCTTCCAGTTCGTGTGCGCCGGTCCTCCCGCCGTAAACCCGACGACATCCACCAGCAACGGCAACCCGCGCCCATCGTGCCCCGGCGGCACGTAAACGTCGACGATCCGCCGCGTGGGATCGCCGAGCATGTTCGACTTCAGAACTTCGCTCTCGATCCAAAGCCGGGTGACGGTCCCGGCCGGTGTCGCATGATCGCGCCGCATGAGTGCTCCTTGGTGAAATCGCTTGCGCTTTAGAAAAGCCTGAAAGCGATGCGCGCACAAGTCACGGGCCAACGTGCCTAGCCGAAGCGCTTGGCGGCCTCTATATAGCCGCCCACCCGGTTGTTGGAGTTCGAAATGCGGTCGTACCTTGGCGTAGCAATCCTCACCTTAAGCGTTGCAATAAGCGGCCCGGCGCTAGGCCACGAAGTCAAAGAAGGCACGATCAAGATCGAACATCCGCGCGCGGCGCCGACGCCCGCCGGCGCAAAAACCGGCGCCGCCTACATGGAAATCGTCAACAACGGGAAGGCGCCGGTCGAGATCAAATCGCTCTCGACCCCGATCGCCGAGGCGGTCGAAGTCCACACCGTGACGATGACCGGCGAAATCATGCGCATGCGCCCCGTCGAGCTCCCGATCTCGATCGCGCCGGGCGAATCGCTGAAGCTCAGCAAAGACCGCCACATCATGCTGATCGGCCTGAAAAAACCGCTCGTCGAAGAAGACATGGTCCCCTTCAAAGTCGAATTCGCCAACGGCAAAACGATGGAATTCGACCTCTACATCGAAGGCGACGCCGAAGACCACGACGCGCACTAGTTCTCACGAGCTACAGTCGGCCTCCCCAAAAAATCGTCATGGCCGGGCTTGACCCGGCCACCCAGGATCACGCGCACCGTTTGGCCGCCGATCACCACGGGAGCCAAATTTTTTCTGCACTTGTTGGCAGTGCGCTCCGACGCTTGTGGGTGTGGCCCTGGGTGGCCGGGTCAAGCCCGGCTATGACGATTTTTTTGCGGACGTAGAGGCTAACGCGCAGTGTGCTACGCTCGCCAAAACCTCGGAGAGGGTCGATGACACTACCGCGCAAGGTGACCGCCGCGATCGCGTGCATTCTCATATTGGCAGCCGCGGCGACAGCCGAGGACCGCTGGAAAACCGTGACGTTGGACGGCAATCCCGATTTCACCGTCTCGATTCCGGTGAAGATCGACGACTACGGCGGTGGCAAGAAATCGAAAGACGGCAACCTGATGTTTTTTGCCGTCACCGCCGCAGGCCACGGCGGGCTGACGTGCATGGCCTCGCGCGAGGCCTATCCGAAGAACGTAACGCAGAAGGCTTTCGCGGCGGGGCTCGCCAGCGAAAAGCGCGAGGTGTTTTGCAAACAGAACGGTGGGTCGGTCAGCGGCGTCGAAATCGGCGGCTCCACATCGTTCGACCACAACGGCTCGCAAGCCGCCGAATGCACCGCGAGCTACACCGACAGCGCGGAGAAACTGCCGGGCCGTGTTGAAAGCGAAATGGTCATCGCCGCGCCCGGCAACGTCTATCTGCTGGTCTGCGTGACCGAGGACGAGGACCAAGAAACCGCCCAACTCGAATGGGCCACCCTCTGGGAAGAAATCGTGCGCCACATCCAAAAGAGCTTCCACGTGCCGAAGTAGGAAACTCACTTCCCGGGACCGCCGGCATCCCTAGGAAGTCTTGAACAGCCCCCAGAGTTCGTGTAGAACAAAATACGAACTTGAGAAACGGGATGCGGGAAAATGCCTGATTTTCAGGACGATGACGCGTTGCTCGGTGCCATCATCGCGCGGTCGAATCGTCTATCGGGGGCCGGCGTGGCCAAGCCAACTGCAATTGCCAAAAAGCGTCCGAAAGCTCCGCCGTCTGCAAGGCCGAAGCAGGCGGCCGCGCGCGCGCCGCTGCTCCCGTTTGTGGCACCTCAGAAGCGGCGCGCATCGAAGTCGCAAAGCGGCCTGACGTCGGTCGAAGTTTGCGCCGGCGCCGGCGGACAGGCGTTGGGTCTGGAGGAGGCGGGTTTCGATCACCAAGCCCTCGTCGAGCTAGACCCGAATTGCTGTGCGACGCTGCGCGCGAACCGTCCGCAGTGGAACGTCATCCAAGCCGACCTCCGCGAATTCAGCGGCAAGGCATTTCGCGGCGCTGATCTTCTGGCCGGCGGTTTGCCGTGTCCCCCTTTCTCCGTCGCAGGCAAGCAGCTGGGCGATCAGGATGAGCGTAATCTATTTCCGGCAGCCCTGCGTCTGGTCGATGAAATCCGACCGCGCGCGGTGATGATCGAAAACGTGCGTGGGTTTCTGGCCCCGGTCTTTGAGCAGTACCGTGAGAAGCTCCGAAAAAAGTTTAAGTCGCTGGGTTACGTTGCCGATTGGCGGTTGCTCAATGCAGCCGATTTCGGCGTATCCCAGCTCCGTCCCCGGGTTGTGATTGTAGCCCTGCCAACAGAGGCTGCATCTGAGTTCCGCTGGCCATCGGCTCAATCCGAGCAGCCGCCGATGGTGGGAGATTTGCTGCACGATCTGATGAGCGTTCGCGGCTGGCGCGGCGCACCGGCGTGGCGCAAGCGGGCACACGGCATCGCGCCGACGATCGTCGGCGGCTCGCTGAAGCATGGCGGCCCCGACCTCGGCCCTACCCGCGCGCGGCGTGCGTGGGCGCAACTCGGCGTCGATGGCATCGGCATCGCGAACGACGCGCCGGAGCGCGATTTCCAAGGCATGCCAAGGCTAACCACGCGCATGGTCGCCCGCATCCAAGGCTTCCCCGATCAATGGGCCTTCACCGGCAAAAAGACAGCAGCCTACCGTCAAGTAGGCAACGCCTTCCCGCCGCCGGTGGCCAGCGCGGTAGCGCAGTGCATCGCGGAGGCGCTTGCTACGCGGCGAAGCTACAAAGTCGCTTGAAGCCCCTCTCTCACATCGTCATGGCCGGGCTTGACCCGGCCACCCAGGGCCCCATTCACCGCTACAAGAATTTCACCACGAAGCCACGAAGTGCACAAAGCGTCTTCGTGCACTTCGTGGCTTCGTGGTGAATATTTTCTTGAGCCTGCGGTTGTGGCTCTAGGTGGCCGGGCCACCACAGTTTTTTTCCTAGCGTCAAACCCTTCGAGGCTTTGGTATTAAACCCCAATGCGAAAAAACGCCCCCGAAAGCAAAGTCGCCCCCGGCCACCCGGACTTCGCCGTTCTCTCCCAAATCGAAACCGACATCCTCAAAAGCTCGAACGGCGCAGACGAACTCCGCAAATTCTTCTGCGGCATGCTGCGCGACGAGATCGACAAACTCATCGACACGCCAAACACAGACCGCCGCAGCTACACTGATCTTGAGAAGGTCGAAAAAACCTACATCGGCACGCGCGTGGAAATCCGCTTGCGCAAGTTCTGGGGCTTCCCGAAGGGCCGCTTGGACTTAAAGGTCGGTCACATGGACGTGGACATCAAACACACGATGGACCGCGGCTGGATGATCCCGCGCGAAGCGATCGGCATGCCTTGCATCTTGTCGTCCGCGAACGAGACCGGCGCACGCTGCGCGATGGGCCTCATCGTGGCCAAAAGCGAATACCTGACGAAAGGTCTGAACCAAGATCAGAAAGCGCAAATCGCGGCAGCAGCTTGGCCGAATATCAGCTGGCTCATCTGGGACGAACCCTACCCGCCGAATTTTTGGAGCGCGCTCTCCCTCCAAACAGTCGGAAAAATCTTCGAAGGCAAAAGCGGGACGGAGCGGGTAGGCCGCCTGTTCCGCGAGGTGCAAGACACGCCCATCCCGCGAAAGGTCGTGATTGACGTGGCGCAACAACTGGACCCGATCAAGCGCCTGCGCCACAACGGCGGCGCGCGCGACGCACTGATGGCCGAAGGCATTGTCCTGCTGTCGGGCAACTACGACGCCAAACTGATCGAGGCGTTGCGCCTCAAGCGCTGCGAAAGAGGCGAATTCATCGCCCACAAACTGGCGAACGAAACCGAACGCAAACTCGCCAAGCAACACGGCTTGAAGCGCGGCCCCGCGCGGTGACCGACAAACTCACCAAAGCCCGCCGCAGCCGCAACATGGCGGCGATCCGTTCGAAAGACATGAAGCCCGAACGCATCGTCCGCTCGCTCGTCCACAAACTGGGCTACCGCTTCCGCCTCCACCGCAAAGACCTCCCCGGCAAACCCGACCTTGTCTTCCCCGCAAAACGAAAAGTCATCTTCGTCCACGGCTGCTTCTGGCATCAGCACTCAAAGAAGTCGTGCGCCGATGCAAGGCTCCCGAAATCCAACACCAGCTACTGGCACCAAAAGCTCGCCGCCAATGTGGCGCGCGACCGGAAAGCTCAAACCCAACTCCGCCAAACAGGCTGGGCGGTGCTCACGATTTGGGAATGCGAAACAGCGCTACTGATAGACATCGAAAGACGCGTTCGCACATTTCTTAACTGATCTCCGTGCTCGCACCAATCGGAGAAACCCGCAAACCATCACCGCGTTCGCACGTCGAACACTTGAATTGCCCCCCGGCCTCTACGCATTCGTTCCTCATCTGCACGAGCCAGGTAAGGGCACACCACCAAGCCAATTCCGATTACCGGCAATTAGCGCGCATGCTGTTATCGCTGCGCCATCTGACGACGCCGAGAATTCTTGGCAACCAGGCCCTTGACCTGTTGGTGTTATCTCTCGGCAAGCGTAGCCCGTTCCCGATGTCTGAGTAGTGAAGCCACCTTTGCTGTCAAAGCGGCCGCTCAGAGTTTTTTCAAGCGCTTGAATCTGGTTTGCCGGAACTGGATATCTGCGGCCAGGCCGCGATCCTAAGGGAGGGATCACGGAGTGGCTTGTTCCGACACCTGCTTGGCCAAGCGCGCCTTCTGCCGCGGCAAATTCCGCTAGGCTAAAGGTATACGCGTCGAGCAAAAGTGTGCCGGATTGGTCGATATGACTCTTGATGAGCATCTGTTGGCCCTATGCTAGAAGGATTGGCTCGCTGCGCGAAAACAGCAGAACTACAAGAATTACGGTTCCAAGGACATACGCGCCAATCGACAAGCAGCACACTATTGGATGACGCTTATTGTCGTTGTCGTAAGCCGTTATCATATATCGTTGAATGGCATCGGCGTGAGCGCTGTCAACCAGGTCGTCCAGTTCACGCTGTGCGGCGTCGCGATTTTCATCACTGGCGTTTTCGCGCCCCTCCAAAAGCCTCTCAATCTTTGCCCGAAGTTTAGCGTCAATGGTTCTATCCAAGTGCGAAAGAACTATGTTCACGCGATGATGTGGGTGCGCGCGAAGAAATATTTCGTACTCTGCTTGCAGGTACTCGGCAGCAGACGAAAATTGCTTGATTCTCGATGGGCAGAAATACTGATAGATCGCGATACCGGTCGCGTAACAGAGGCTGGCCGCATAAAGCCAGCGTAAGGTCACTGGGAAGGCGTCAGGCGAGCCAAATATCTTCGCTACCGGCGCTGCCTTCGCCCAAAAATCAAAAAAAATCGGGACGAAAAACAAAACGGCGTAAGAAATATTGAAATACCTCACACTTCCGAAGGAGCGCACGCTAGTCCAACGAGGTAGAGAAATTTTCATGGGAGAGCCTAGCTAACGGAACGTGCCCACGGCTATCAAGAAACTCTGGCGGTGCGAGTGAGTCGGTTGCCTATGTTCACCCCCGTAGGCCATGTGCCCTCCGCTACCGGACGCCAGTCAATTTCAATTGGTTGAACTGTACGCTGGCGGAAAGTTCGCGAACTTGTTCCGGCTTAGAGGGGGTGATGATCAGCTCGATGGTTGTGTACCACCCGGGTGCAAACTCGTTAGTTACGCTCGTTTCGTACTCGCGTCGGCCCGCTCGATACTCACCCCAATTCGCAAAATCCAATTTGCCGTCTGCAGTCCGAGGGGCCGGCGAACCATATTCAACCACGATCTTGGCACCGACAAAGCGCATGTTTGTTGGATTTCCAACGTCCAGATAGATTTTGTGCCCGTCAAGATAGGGAACTGCCTTGTTATATGAGATAGGAAACACACCGAAGGAATTGCGCAGGAGTGAGTAGCCCGGCTCCGTGGTGAGTTCGGCTCGTTGCTCGGTAAGGTCCTTTACCTGCCATTCCAACGACTTCTGAAAAACCTCAAGCGATGAAACTCTGCTCCGCAGGTCATCGAGTTCGCTGTTTTTGGCGGTGGCTTTTCCATCTGGAGCGCCGACCTTGTCGCTCGCCTGGCGTTCGAACTGGTCACACGAAATCAGAACCAAACCGCAGAGTAGCAGTAATGCAGTTGTGTTGAACCGGCTATGCGTCATGACCGAATCCCGTCGCCACTCAAGAACCAGGGGACATGATATCGAATTCTGTCTCCTCTAGCGCTTTGAAATGTGCCATCGAAAATCGTCTAATGGTTGTAAGAGCTAGCGAGATATGGAGTTTTCCACATCGTATTTGCCTGTGGGGCACGTTATGTTTTGTACGGCGAAGTTGAATAGCCGCGGGAGACAATTGGAATGCCGGTTTCAAGCAAAGTCGCCTCACGCATTTCTTCCGAACTGAAGCGCTACCAATCAATCCTGGCGGCGGCGAAGCAGCGTGATATTGGCGAGTCGGATACCGTAGTCATCATCCAGGACATGCTTTGCGACGTTCTGGGCTATGACAAGTACCAGCACGTGACGACCGAGCATGCCATCAAGGGCACCTACGTCGATCTCGCCGTGAAAGTCGACAATGAGATTCGGTTTCTGATCGAGGCGAAGGCAATAGGCCTCGATTTGAAAGAGGCTCATGTCAAGCAGGCGATCGACTACGGCGCGAACCAGGGGATCGAGTGGGTCGTGCTGACGAACGGTCACGTGTGGCGCGTCTATCGCATCCACTTCGGGCAACCCATCGACAAATCGATGGTCATTGAAATCGATGTGCTTACGGTAAAACCAACGAGCGACGAGGTCATTGAGTGCTTTGGTAGCTTGAGCAAAGAAGGGTTCTCGAAAGGGTCGATGGACGACCTTGCAACGACAAAACAGCTTACGAGCAAGTTCACCGTCGCCGCCGTGCTCATGAGCGAAGATCTCGTCGATGAACTGAGGAAAGAACTCCGCCGCTTGTCGCCCGGCCTCAGCGTTGACAACGATTACCTAACGAATCTACTCAGCGCCGAAGTCATCAAACGCGATCTCATCGACAGCGACGAAGCAAAGGCTGCAGCCAAGACGGTGCAAAAGCTCCAACGGTCGCGCCAGCGCAAGAAAGAGCAAGGGTCTGATGGCGAGCGTGCGTCATCGACGGCGCATCGCCAAGATGACGACAGAAGCTAACTTCGAACATGCTGGCGGTGCGGCATGACCGCAGATGATCTGATTTCTCCCGAGTTGGTGTCGGAAGCCCGCGCGGCGATCGTTCAGTACGCGGACGCGCGCCGGCGGTTTCGCGCGGTGCAGGAGCGGCTCAAAGCGGCTGGGCTTCTCGTAGGGAACGACAACAAGGTCGGAGTCATTGGTGAGTTTTGGGCAATCCAAGATTACCGTGCCCGCGGCTTCCGGTTGCAGCGCGTTCCTCCTCACACGAACAACGCCGGCTTCGACTTCGTTGTCTCGAAGGTGGATGTGCCGATCAAAGTATCGGTCAAGGCAATCACAGCCGAGAACTCGAGAGGAAAGACATCGCTTGTTCATGCCAATGGAGATTGGGATGAGTTGTGCATCGTTCAGATGGACGAAATCCTCGAACCGGTAAGGTTTGGATGCGCGACCAAAGAACAGTTCCTGCTACGCTTTGGCGATGCCGCTGCGCAGAGGCCGGCCAATGTTCGATGGCTGGATCAGGGGTGGATGTCGGTCTGGCCGAAAGGCAGCGTTTGATGAAAGACACGGGTGCGACAGGCTGCCTGCGTCGATCTGCGGCTTGAATGTTTTATGTGCCTAGCTTATGTTGCGTCCTAGCTGATGATCGCGTGTTCAGCGGTTGTGACTTGAGATTCGCATAGGACTTTCACGATCGTTGGCCGCAGCGCGAGGCGTAACGGGGCCTTCGCTTACCGCGTTACAAGTAACGGCACTTGTAACACCCGCGTAACGCCATTTTTGGCGGAACTCAGCCGTTGTAACGCCGTAACGGCAGGAAGCGCATCGTATTTTGCCATTTCCGCGCTAACGCGTTGAGCGCACTAAAGATTTAGCTGCTTTGCGCGCGGTATAGAAATTACGGGGACAGAGCCTCATGCCCACCAACACCCAATCCCGATCACCGAACCACGATCACCGCCAATCCGGACAACCGACACACCAAGCCGGACAGGCGACCCCTGTCCGCCGTGTCCGCCTTGGCGCGTATCAAACGGCTCTGCGCCGCCGCAAACCAGGCGCGCCGCCTTTCTCACATGGCACGGACAATCCGGACACCTCACCCACCCAAAACATGCGGTGCCCAAAGCCCCATGAACCCCAGCACCGTGCCCACCACGCCCAGCCCCGCGCCGATATAGGCGAGCCACAGCACGCCCGTCACCACCGCGGCGGAGGCAAGCAAAATGCCGAGCTGCAACGCCGAACTCGACAGGTCGTACGTCGCGTTCGCCGCCGCGGCGTTGTCGCGGTCTGTCTCGATCGTCTTCGCGCGTGCCGAGAGTTCCTTGCGGCCCTCGCCGGTCTCGGGCTCGCTGTCGTAGCGCGCCGCGGTCGCGCGCCAATCGGCGATCGTCTTCGTCACAGCCTCGCGCTGCGGGCCCGGTGCCATCTCGGCGGTCAGCAACTCCAGCGACTCGGCCTGCGCTTTCAGCGTCGTCATACGGATGGTCTTGGCCTGAAAGAACGACCACGTGTTCGACAGCTCCACCGTGCCGCGCAGCGCATCGGCGGAGGCGTTGCTGCCGCCCGCTTCCGAAAACGCCAGCACGCCCGCCATCACGGCAATCAGAATGCCGATGCGTTTGTTGGTTTCGTTGAACTCAAGTTCGACACCTTCGGCCATGTCCGCTCCTCAACCGATTCGGGAAGCGGGCATTCAAGCGGCGAACGCGAACGTGCGGCAAGCCCGCTAGTGCGCGCGGCAGTCGA
>JBJXEH010000305.1:0-7383 GCA_046153995.1 Micropepsaceae bacterium | reverse complement strand
TGGTGCCGCGGCGACAACGACTGCCTCGTCCTCGACGACATCGAAAAGATCATCGACGACCCGAACCAAACACCGGAAGCGCGCGCGACCGCTTGGAAGGGTTGGCAGGAAACCGCACGGCCCATTCGCAAGGACTACCAACGCTTCGTCGAGATCGTGAACCAGGGTGCCAAGGAAATGGGCTTCGCCGACGCCGGCGAAGTCTGGCGCAGCGGCTACGACATGGCGCCCGCGGAGTTTTCGGCTGAGACGGAACGTCTGTGGGGTCAGGTCAAACCGCTCTACAACGAACTGCACTGCTTCGTTCGCGCCAAGCTGAACACCAAATACGGTGACGCCGTTGTAACGAAGACGGGCACAATCCCGTCGCATTTGCTGGGCAACATGTGGGCTCAGCAGTGGAGCAACATCTACCCGCTGCTCGAACCCTACAAAGATGTGGCAAGCCTCGACGTGACCTCGGCCCTCAAGAAACAACGCGAAGCGCTGTTCGCCGAACTGCGCAAGACCGAGAAGACCGCAACGCCGATCGACTACGCGGAGGTCAGCCACAAGGCCGACCTCGCCATGTCCGTGAAGATGACCAAGGTGGCGGAGGACTTCTACGTCTCGCTCGGTATGCCAAAACTGCCGGAATCGTTCTGGAAAAAGTCGATGCTGACCCGCCCGCGCGACCGCGATGTAGTGTGCCACGCCAGCGCCTGGGACCTGAACATGGAAGGCGACGTGCGCATCAAACAGTGCATCGAGCCGACGGAGGATCAGCTGACCACGATCCACCACGAGCTCGGGCACATCTACTACGACCTCATGTACAACCCGCTCCCGCCGATGTTCCAAGGCGCCGCGCATGACGGCTTCCACGAAGCGATCGGCGACACGGTCACGCTGTCACTGACGCCTACGCACTTGAACAAGATCGGCCTCGTCCCGCCGCAAAAGCCGGACCCGAAAGCGGTCATCAACTCGCAGATGAAATGGGCGCTCGACAAGATCGTGTTCCTGCCCTGGGGCAAGCTCGTCGATCAGTGGCGCTGGCAAGTCTTCTCAGGCCAAATCAAACCCGACCAATACAATGCCGGTTGGTGGAAGCTGCGCGAAGAATACCAAGGCGTCTCCTCGCCCGTCGCACGCACCGAAGAAGACTTCGATCCGGGCGCGAAATATCACATCCCCGGCAACACGCCGTACACGCGCTACTTCTTGTCGTTCGTGCTGCAGTTCCAATTCCAAAAGGCGCTGTGCGAAACCGCAGGACACAAAGGCCCGCTGCACGAATGCAACATCTACGGCAACAAAGAAGCCGGCGCGAAGTTCATGGCCATGCTGCAAGCCGGCGCGTCCAGACCGTGGCCTGAGACGCTCGAGAAGCTGACGGGCGGCAAGCAAATGGATGGCCAAGCGTTGATCGAGTACTTCCAGCCGCTGATGGGTTACCTCAAGGAACAAAACCAAGGCCAAAGCTGCGGCTGGGGCAAATAACCGGAGAAGACTGATGCTAACGCTCGGCGGAAGACTACGCAGTGCCGCAATCGCCATCACAGTCACGATGGCATGCACGTTAGGCTCGACGGCACTCGCGCCAACCGCTTCCGCCGAGCGGGTGCAAACAGCACCGCACGACACGATGACGCCGTTCGCCTCCGACCGGCAGCTCAAGCGCTACCTGAAACGTACAAAGCGGGCGCAACGCCAGAACATGCCCGTCCCGACAATGGCGGTGCCCGCGCCGCCGCCAGCGCCACCGGCACCTTCGGCGGCCCCATCATCGGTGTCCAAGTCCGCGGCCGACGGCGAAAGCATCACGAACACGCAAGAAGCGGGCGTTGACGAAGGCGGTATCGTCAAGATGCACGGCGACACGATTGTGATCCTTCGTCGCGGGCGACTGTTCACGGTATCGAGCCGCGGCAACGGGCTTAGGCCCATCGACTTCATCGACGCGTTCCCGCCGGGCACCAGCGGTCAGGGCGCCTGGTACGACGAAATGCTCGTGGCCCAAAACCGCGTGATCGTGATCGGCTACAGCTATTCGCGCGGCGGTACGGAGATCAACCGCTTCCGCATCGACGCTAGCGGCAACCTCGACTTCGAAGACGCGTATCACCTGCGCTCGAACGACTACTATTCCTCGCGCAACTACGCCTCGCGCCTCATCGGCCAAACGCTGATCGTCTATTCGCCGCTCTATCTGCCGTACGGCAACTTCGACAATTTCGAATGGCTGCCCGGCGTCCGCCGCTGGACCGGCGACGCGAAGCGTCCGTTCAACCGCATCGTCGGCGCACGCCAAATCTACCTTCCGGAAAACCTGAGCGATCCCTACAACGCCGACGTCGACACGCTCCACACCGTGACCTCGTGCGATCTCGCAGCCCCCGTCCTGCGCTGCGAAGCGCAAGGCGTCCTCGGCTCGTCCAGCCGCACGTTCTACGTCTCCGGCAACGCCGTCTACGTCTGGGTCGGCAACAACCGCTACTACGCCGAGGAAAGCGGCAAAAGCCCGTCGGCGATGCTCTACCGCATGCCGCTGCGCAGCGGCCGCCCGTCAGCCATCGGCGTGCGCGGCAACCCGATCGACCAATTCTCATTCCGCGAAGATTGGAACGAAGGCATGCTGAACGTCGTCGTCCGCAGCAACGGCGGCGGCGACCAGATGTGGAACCCCGAATTCAACAGCGGCGCGATCGCCCTACTGCGCCTGCCGCTCTACGCCTTCGGCGACGGCGGCGACGACGCGCGCCAGACCTACTACCGCAAACTGCCCTCACCCAGCCGCGACAGCTACTACACGATGCAAAACCGCTTCGTCGGCAACAGCCTGCTCTACGGCGCAGGAAACAGCTGGGGCCGCCCGCGCGGCGCGATGTCGACGCTCGTCGTCGCGCCCGTCCGCAGCGGCGAACCCGTGCAGTTCGAGCTGAACCACGGCATCGACCGCATTGAAGCCTTGGGCTCGAACGCCGTCGTCATCGGCGCCGACACCAGCGACCTGCACTTCCAAGCCGTCGAACTCACCGCCCCGCAATCGCCGGTGATCGGCGACCGCTACACGCTGGAGCGCGCCGCTCAAGGCGAAACGCGCAGCCACGGCTTCTTCTTCAAGCCTGCCGCCTACGACAACCACGGCGCCGACAACGGCGTCTTGGCCCTGCCCGTCGCCCGCGCGGGACGCCGCGGCGCCAGCCAACTCGTCGAAGGCTCCGCCGCCATCACCTTCCTGCGCCGCATCGACCGCGAGTTCGCACCCATGGGGGAACTGTTCGCCGACGACGCACGTGTCGTTGACGACCAATGCCAAGCCTCGTGCGTCGATTGGTACGGCAACGCCCGGCCCATCTTCCTTGGCAATCGTACGCTGGCATTGATGGGTTACGAATTGGTCGAAGGCGACTTGAACGCCAACGGCATCAAGGAGACGCGCCGCGTCAATTTCGCACCCGGCGCGCGCTAAAGCCCGCGCGCGTTGGCGATCGTAAACGGCAAGGGGATCGAGCGCGCATAGGGTGCAATCGCCTCCTGCACGGCCGCGGTCGCCACCAACGCCCGCATGCGGTAGCGCAAGTCGCTCTGATCCGCGACGGGCGCAATCGGATCGGCATAAAGCTGCGCCAGCATGATCGCCGCGGCCCGCGTTTCCGGCTTCGCGAACATCGCGCCAAGCACAGCGGCAGCCTTATCTTTCTGCCCTGTGCAAACGAACGCGTCGAACGCTTCGGCCGGTGCCTCACCCTTCATCGCTTCAAGCGCAGCCAATGCTTCGTCGCGTTTCGCGATACGGCCAATGTCATGCGCCGCACACACAGTGGCCTCAAGCACCGCCGCAGTCCGCGCCTCGCCCTCCAAGGTCGCGAGCAAGTGCAACGCGCCATCGTCGTCACCCGTCACGTCAAGCACCTCCGCGATCGCAACCCGAAGCGAAATCGGCAGCGCGGTCTCTTCCTTCAGCAATGCCCGCGCCGCGCGCCGCGCAGCCCACGCCTGGCCGAGGTCTGCATACGCGTTCGCAATCTCCAGCCGAAGCGCAGGCCCCGCAGGCTTCTTCTCGCGCCGCGCCTGCTCCACCGCGTGCAGCCCAAGCCGCACCGCTTCGTCGGCCTTGCCGATAACGCGCAGCGACCGCATCACGTTCAGCCAATCCGTTGACGTCAAAGACGCCTGCTCCAGCTGCAGCTGAAGCCCCCGCTCGACTCGCGCGACCAACGCGCCGGACGCCATTAGTGAGCGCACGCTCGGATGTTCCCAAATCGTCTCGAACGCCCTATCGGTAAGCACCACGCTCAAGATCGACGGTGTTTCCAGAGCTTCAGTCTGCCGCGCCGCATCTTCCACGCGCCGCTGCCCAAGCAGCATGCCGATGTAGCGCAGGCGCAGAGTGTCCGGCACGCGCTGCGACGATGGCCCGCTGTAACGCCCCTCAACCAGGCGCACGATCAGCTTATCGCGAACCGGACCCGCGCTGACCGATCCAACGATGCTCTCGACGACCGCAGGCCGCAGCCGGTTGACCATAATGAAGTGCTCTTCCTCAAGGTCGAGGATTGCCGCCGCCGCGTCGTCGAAGCGTCCGCTTGCCGTCAAAATCGCAACAAGCGACGCCCACGTGTAGCCATTGGGGCTCGCCGCATAGCGCTCGCGAACAACTTTCTCCGCGTCGTTGCTCTTGCCCAATCCGGTCAGGGCACGCGCTTTCAAGTACGCAGCCCAATCGCCGTCGGCCGCCGAAAGCCGTCCGTCACCGATCGCACCTGCCACGAGGTCGAGCGCGAAAGCATAACGCCCGTCGTCGATCGCACCCGCTGCACGCTCAAGCCGCGTGTCCAAAAGCGCGGCGGCTTGCACGACCGCTTGCACCGGCACGGGCGCAACCTTCGGCACGGACGGCGTAGCCGCCGCCACCGAAGTCGCGACAATCATCCAAAACCCAAACACGCTGCGCCGGTTCCCCAACCTTGGCCCCTAGGACCAGCATAGCAAATCCGCGCGCGTTAAGCCTTCCCAAAGCCGTGCAGTCGACAACCCCTGTGTCTTGGCCGACACTCTTCGCCAACGGCGCGAATCGGCGCCCTTTTGAGGGGAAAAACACCATGGACATCGGTCGCAAAATGGCTGCCGAGTTTATCGGCACTTTTTGGCTCGTCTTCGGCGGCTGCGGCAGCGCCGTCATCGCGGCAGGCTTCCCGGACGTCGGGATCGGCCTGCTCGGTGTCTCATTCGCATTCGGTCTCACGGTTCTGACCGGCGCCTACGCGTTCGGCCACATCTCCGGCGGCCACTTCAATCCGGCGGTGACCGCGGGTCTTTGGGCGGGCGGACGCTTCCCACTGAACGAAATTCTGCCCTACTGGGCCTCGCAGGTTTTGGGAGGTATCTCCGGCGCCGGCATGCTCTACCTAATCGCCGTCGGCGCACCGGCGTTCGACCCGACAGCAGGCTTCGCCTCGAACGGCTTCGGCGAACACTCACCGGGCGGCTACAGCCTCGCCTCAGGCGCAATCGCCGAAGCACTGCTGACGGCCATGTTCCTGTTGGTCATCTTAGGCGTCACCGGCAAGAACGCGCCGGCGGGCTTCGCCCCTCTCGCGATCGGACTCGCCCTGACGTTGATTCACCTGATCTCCATTCCCGTAACGAACACATCGGTGAACCCCGCCCGCAGCTTGGGACCGGCGGTCTTCGCACCCGGCTGGGCTCTTGAGCAGGTGTGGCTGTTCTGGATCGCACCGCTCGCCGGCGCCGTCGCCGCAGGCTTCTTCAACCGCTGGCTCAACGAAGAGAAATAGGGCCAAAAAGAAACCGGCGTGCGGCTGGGGAGCTGCGCACGCCGGCTAAAACCCACCAGGCGCGAGGCAAGAAAGCGCTAGGTGTCTTCGAGTGCTGAGGACTTCTCGCCGTGTGGTCATCCGGCGCACGCGTACTATCGCAAAGTGAAGCTTGCGCCACCCTTTCCGCCGGGTGAAAAACGCGTAACGAAGCCTCAGACTTCCGACAGGGCCATCAAGAAGACGAAGCCCATCCCGGCGGACAAAACCACCGAATAAACCATCAGCAGCGCCAAAAACTTGATCGACGTCAGCCACCAGCTGCGGCCGTAAACCCGGTACATCGCCATCCAGAGATAGATGGCGAGGATCAACCACACCGCCCCCATAAACCCGGCATCGCCGAGGATCGCCGCCGACAACGTCAGCAAAGACAGCGCAACGAACACCACGGTGTGAATGTGGGTCGAGAACACCAAGTGCTCGATGAGAAAGACGCGCGGCCACCAATGCATGATCGCAAGCAGCAGCGCGAAGATCGGCACCAAAAATAGCATGAGCCGCGGTAGCCAAACGTTTAGCGGCCCGTTCAGCTTGATTGGATCGGCAAGCGCGCGCTCATAGCCTTCCTGTACCCGCTTACCCTTCGTTTCGATCCAACGCAGCCACCCAGCCTCCTCGGCATCGGCCCCCTTAGCTTCGATCTTCAGCGCGTCTTCGGCATCTAGCATCGTGCGCCGTTGTTCCTCGGTCAGCTTAACGTGCTCGATCTGATCGGCCGGAACAAAGAAATCCATCGATACGACAGTGCGCTTTTCACCGTCATCGACCGTCACACCGTTCGGCTTGTCCTTCCTAAGCTCTTCCACCGCCGCCGGTGACAGATCCTTCAGCGACACGGTCTCCATCTTGAACGCGACCATCGCGATACCGGTCAACTGCAGCGTCAAGAAAAACACGACGGTCGCAATGATAAAGAGCCGGAACGGCGGCAACAGGGACGCGCGCTTACCGTCGTTGTAACGCCGCGTGAACTCGCCGGGGTCGGCAAACAAAAGCCAGATCGTCCGGAACGTGCGCGAGTCGTAATTGAAGACCGAGTCCAAAAACTCGCCGAGAATCCACCAGAACGGCCGGTGATAGTCGGACGCTTTCTGCCCGCAGTTCGAGCAATAAGGCCCGTTCAACGCCGTCCCGCAATTGGCGCACTCTGGCATCACGGCCATGACAGCACATCCCCCCAGCGGCATTATCCACGCGCGGCAGGGACTGAGCAAATCTGGATGAGAACAGCGTAAATTGGCTCAGGTATTGAAGCGGAAGTGCATCACGTCGCCGTCCTGAACAGCGTAATCCTTGCCTTCCAGACGGAACTTGCCCGCATCCTTGGCTCCCGCCTCGCCGTTGTTCGCGACGTAGTCGGCGTAGGCGATGGTTTCCGCGCGGATGAATCCCTTCTCGAAATCCGTGTGAATAGCCCCCGCGGCCTGCGGCGCCCGAGCGCCGGTATGCACCGTCCAAGCGCGCGCCTCCTTCGGCCCGACGGTGAAGAACGTCAGCAAGTGCAAGAGCGAATAACCCGCACGGATCAACCGGTTCAAACCCGGCTCCTCAAGCCCCA
>JBJXEH010000304.1:0-4576 GCA_046153995.1 Micropepsaceae bacterium | reverse complement strand
TCGAGCCGTTCGACGAGACGGCAATCGAGGCGTATCTGCGCGAGCGCGGCGTCGAGATCGGCGAGAAGGGCAGCCGCTACGGCGCGCAAGGCGACGGCCCGTCGATCTACATCCGCGATCCGTTCGGCACGACGGTGGAGTTGAAGGGGCCGGCGACGCCGTTGGAAGCGGACGGGCCAGTGTTGAAGACCGAGCGGTTGGTGTTGCGGCCGTTGCGCCGCACCGATGCGGACGCGTTGCTACCGCTCTTCGCCGACGCCGACACGCTGCGCTATTGGGCGCACGAGCCGCTCGAAAATTTGGCGCAGATGCACGCCATCATCGCGCGCAACCTGCCGCCGCAAAACGCGCCGCGCGCATCGTTCGCGATCACGCGCGAGGGACGAACGGTGGGCGTGGTGAACTTCTACCAGCAGCGCGACGGCATGTCGGGGCTGGGCTACATCCTCGACAAGACGCTGTGGGGGCAGGGGTATGTGAGCGAAGCCATCGACGCCGCGTTAGACCACGGCTTCGGCACACTGAACCTGCACCGCATTTGGCTCGAGATCGATCCGCGCAATCATGGGTCGATCCGCGTGGCTGAGAAATGCGGGTTCGCCGCAGAAGGCGTGGCGCGGGAGTCGTTCCTGCTGGCGGGTGAGTATCTCGACAGCGTGTACTACGCGATGCTGCGGGAGGAGTGGCTGCTGATGCGAGGGCTGGCGGGCTGAGCTGCGGCGGAACGCCTGGGACAAAGGGATAGTGACCCGCCATGTCAACGGCACGGCGCAGCCTGGGAGCGCGGACGTCCCGTCCGCCCTTTGCGACATCGCCGCGCCAGGCATGATAGGATACGAGAAAGGAGCTTCAGATGACCGCCACCGATCGCATTGCGAACGACCCGAAGATCATGGGCGGGCAGCCTGTGGTGAAAGGTACCCGCATCTCGGTTGCGTTAATCCTGCGAGAGCTTGGCCGCGGCGCCACGCCCGCAGAGATCATCGATCAATATCCGCAACTGAAGCGTGAGGATATCCGCGCGGCGGCGAGTTATGCGGGGCGATAGCTCGGTAACCACTGAGTTTAGTGTGTGTCCCCGGATCATGCGGATCACGGAGCGCGAGATCGAAGCCGTGTGAAGAACCGGTGACAGCGTCTCGGAGCCTGCGCCCAATCTTTGGGCAGTTGCGCGTCACAGCGTCGGTCGCCGATCGCTTGCACCGCGCGTGACCCGTCGCACGTTCGTCCGCCGCATGATAGGCTCCCCTCACGCGGCACCGTCCGAATTGCCACGCAAAGGGGATCCTGCATGAAACGCGCCCTCCTGGTTGTTGCGTGTTTGCTCCTGTCCGCTGCTGCGGCTGCGAAGGAGATATTGACCAGCGAATGGTTCTACGAGATCGACGGCGACTACGGCTCGGAGATCGCCGAGCGCAACAATACTGTCGGCGAGGCGCGCGATGTCAGTGACGGTGACGTCATAACCGCAGGCGTCATCCAAGGAACCTGTAGCGAATGGGCCCACACGGACGACCGCCCATACATGGGTAACAAAGCGTACGCGGTTTTCTGCCGTCACGATCCCACCATAACCACGCACCGCAGCGAGCATCATTTCGTGCAGGGCTGGCGCGCAAGCGCCGACAGCCAACGCTCGGTGTCGTTCGCCTTCCGGCTAAACGGGGTCGATCCCATACCGCGCGTTAGTCCCATCACCAACGATGCGGGCAGCGGCTGGATCGCGCAGCTTCACGGTGAAGGACTCCCGTTCGCTCTGGCGTGGCAGGGATATACGCAAGCAAATCTAGATCCATCTCGGGGCATAACGGAGCCGGGGTACTATCTCCGTGTCGGCGCGAAGTACCACGTGCCAGACCCGAAGAACCCCGGAAGCTACCTGAACAAGGAGCCGTGGGCGAACATCGGTCGGGTGACGCCAGGCGTTTGGAATCGCGTGATGATCCAGATTGATCTGGGCAAGGGAAACGGCAGATGCGTCGGCGACACCGGCAACGGCGCCATCGGCACCGACGCGATCTACACGATCGCGCGAATGGACAATGCGACCGGCCAATGGGGCGTGCCGCTCCAATACCCGTTCCCAGTTGGACACCCAGATTACGAGGCCGGTCAACGATTGGGCAACGAAATCTATGTCGACGGTGAGAACACGGGTCAGTGTCTCAAGCACGACCACCAAGACTACAACTTCAAGATCGGCCAGTACGTCGTGCTCAAGACGAACCGCCTCGACTACGACAACATTTCCTACGGCAAGCGGTGGATCAACATCACGAAGAACCACCTCATCGGCTATCAGAAGAGCGTCTTGCGTCTGCCGTTCGAGGAGACGAACGCTCGAACGTTCAACAACCTCTTTGGCCGCCTCGTCGAAGATCGCTCGTACACCTGGAGTCTTAACGCCGTCGATCGGATCAAGGACTACGACAACGACGGCGCCATTGTGGGCCGCGATGTCAAACGCATCGACGACGGTGTGAACGGGCGCGCACTCCGTTTTCCGGGCACGCCCGAGAACTACGTGAAGGTGCCGATCGGGCAGGGCACCGTCGACGACTTCGACGTCGGCAACTACATGACCGTCTCCGCCTGGTTTCGCACAAGCGCGACGCCGGCCGACAACAGGGGCCTCGTCATGATCGACGAGTTCTCGGACACGTGGAAGCTGCTCCTCTATATGCGCGGCAACGGCATCGCGTTCGGCGTGCGCCACCGCGTGGACCCCGGCCGGCCCGGCATCTATTCCAGGCTCGATCATGAATTCCCGATGGGCCAATACGCGGGCACCACTGGGTGGCACCTCGTCACCGGCACGTTCAATCGCTTCGCGCCGGGTTGCCCAGGCACCGTCGCCAGCCCAGGCGGGTTTGCGAGCGTTCCGCGCAAATGCGAGCGCATCAAGCTCTACATCGACGGCAAGAAAGTGATGGGCGCCGAAGGCAGCGACCTCCCCATCCTGCGCGGCGAAAAGAAACTTGTCGTCGGCAAGTATTCCGAGCGCGGATTCTTCGAAGGCGACATCGACGATGTTGGCCTCTTCAACTACACGATGACGGCCGCGCAAGTGGAGGAACTCTACCGCAAACGCGGCGGGCGGTGAGCGTGGAGCGACCGGAGAGATCGTGGATTTACCCTTAGAGGACCATTGCTCCATGCCAAAGCTCGGAGTGCGGCAGAGCGGGGACAGCTTACCTATTATCCGGTCTGCGGTGAGCATGTACGCGATCCGGGTGTTGTCGGAGTGTTTGAATCCCCTAACTCCATCTCCGTGTGAATCTCAAACACTGTCCCTCATCCGTCTCGCCGCCTGCGGCGTCGAGACACCTTCCCCCGTCCATTCGACGGGAGAAGGGCAATGCTCCTTTTGAGTCGAGATCGTTCGTCCAGTGCTGTCGCGGGGGTGGAGAGCCGCGATTGTGGCGACGGTCTATGCGTGTGCCGGCGCCCTCTTGCGACAGTTTGGCAGCGTCAGATTGCGCGTTGAAGTTTATATAGTCTTCGATTATATCGATGTGATACGACCGCTGGAGGGCGTGTCTTCCGGTGCGGTCCGGCCGCACGCGGCGGCGACTTGCCGCTAGTCACGCATTTGGGAGGCACTCAGCTTGCGCCTTTGCCACTTAACTCTCGGGTACATGGGGTTGTTTGTCGAAATTGCCGACCCGGTATCGCCCGTCCGCGCGAAACCGCGGAAAAGCCTACTAGGCGCGGGTCAGGCGGCTCATCCGCGCGATGAGGCACTCAGCTTGCGCCTTTGCTGTCTAACTCTCGGGTACATGGGGTTGTTTGTCGGAAATTCCGACCCGGTATCCCCCCGCCCCGCGAAACCGCAGAAAAGCCTATGGGGCGCGGGTCTGGCGGCTCATCCGGGCGATGATCTGTTCCGCGTCGCCGATCATGCGCTTCACGATTTCGGCGCAGGGAAGGATTTCGTGAATCGCGCCGGCGCCTTGGCCGATCGCGAAGGCGGAGCGGTCGCGCTGCAGCCCTTCGGTTTGGCCGCCGATGCCGCCCATGACGCCTGCTTGGTGCGAAATCATCGCCTGCATCGGGAACGGCTTGATGTCGCCTGGCCGGCGTTCCCAGTCGGCGACGTAGTCGTTCTTGAACACGCGCATCGGCTTGCCGGAATAGGCTTTGGTGATGATCGTGTCTTCGTCCGTCGCATCGACGACGACCTGTTTGTACATGTCACCGGCGTGAGCTTCGGCGGAGGCGATGAAGCGGGTGCCGACCCACACACCTTGCGCGCCGAGGGCGAGTGCTGCAGCGAGGCCGCGGCCGTCGACGATGGACCCGGCTGCGACGACGGGGACTTTCACGGCGTCTACGATTTGCGGGATGAGGGCCAGGCCCGCGATCTTGCCGGTGTGGCCGCCGGCTTCCGTGCCTTGCGCGACCACCGCGTCGAGGCCGCCGTCTTCGCCGGCCTTCGCATGGCGGACGGTGCCGCAAACGTTCATGACTTTCAGGCCTGCTGCATGGAAGCGATCGACCAAATGGCGCGGCGGGACGCCGAGGCCGGAGATGAATGCGGCGGCGCCTTCTTCGATGATGATGTCGGCGGTGCGTT
>JBJXEH010000303.1:0-6731 GCA_046153995.1 Micropepsaceae bacterium | reverse complement strand
CTTTACCGGCCGCGATGACCTGTCCGATCGCGCCGCCTTGCAACGGCTGACCGACCTGGAACGGCGGCACGTAGCTCGCCCGGTCGATCATGCGGCCGCGCATGTAGGGATCGACCGACATCCAGATATTGCGAACAAGAACCTCGCCATCCTTCGGCTCGGCGACGGGCGCTTCGACGTACTCGAAGTTGTCGGCAGTGGGCATACCGTCAGGGCGGCTCTTGAGAACGATTTCGTGACCTTTGAGATTGCGCATGGGGGGCTCCTTCAATGTGGATACTGGATGTCGTGCACCATAGCAGGCGCCGGAACCTATTCGTAGGGTCCGCGTTCCATAAGATTGGTGGAGCGCGCGTCTATGTCGAAAACTACGAAATTCACTGCCGAAACCGGGAACGGCGGCGAATTGCATCAGCGTGTGCCTGCATGCGGGCCTCATGGTGGCGAGGGGCACCTGACGACCAATCAGGGCATTCGGGTCTCTGACAACCAGAACCAGTTGAAGGCGGGTCCGCGCGGCCCTGTGCTTCTGGAAGACTTTGCGCTGCGTGAAAAGATCTTTCATTTCGATCACGAACGTATCCCGGAGCGCATCGTGCACGCGCGAGGCTCGGCGGCGCACGGGTTCTTCGAGGTTTACAAATCTCTGTCTTCGCTTTCCAAGGCCGACCTGTTTCAGCGGCCTGGCGAAAAGACACCGGTTTTCGTTCGTTTCTCGACGGTCGCGGGCGGCGCAGGCTCCGTCGATACGCCCCGCGACGTGCGCGGGTTTGCCGTCAAATTCTATACGAAGGAAGGTAACTGGGATCTCGTCGGCAACAACATTCCGGTGTTTTTCATACAAGACGCGATCAAATTTCCCGACCTAGTCCACTCCGTCAAGATGGAGGCCGATCGCGGTTTCCCGCAAGCGGGCAGCGCGCACGACACGTTTTGGGATTTCATCTCCCTGATGCCCGAAAGCACCCACATGATTATGTGGGCGATGTCGGATCGCACGCTGCCGCGTTCGTTCGCGACGATGGAAGGCTTTGGCGTGCACACCTTCCGTCTGGTCAATGCGAAGGGAAAATCGACATTCGTCAAGTTTCACTGGAAGCCGAAGCTGGGCCTGCAATCGACAGTGTGGGACGAGACGGTCAAGATCGCCGGCGCCGATCCCGACTATCAGCGGCGCGACTTGTTCGAACGGATCCAACGCGGCGCCTATCCTGAATGGGAATTGGGCATGCAGTTGTTCGACGACGCATTCGCCGAAAAGTTCGAATTCGACGTGCTGGACGCCACCAAGTTAATTCCAGAGGAAGTGCTGCCCGTGAGGATCGTCGGGCGGATGGTGCTCGACCGGTGCCCCGACAATTTCTTTGCCGAAACGGAGCAAGTTGCGTTTTGCCCGGGTAACATCGTGCCCGGCGTGGACTTCAGCAACGATCCGCTGCTGCAGGGCCGGCTATTCTCGTACCTGGATACGCAAAAGAGCCGGTTGGGGAGCGCGAACTTCCATCGGTTGCCGATCAACGCCGCGAAGTGTCCCGTCATGAATTTTCAGCGCGATGGGATGATGCAGACGCAAGTCCCCAAGGGACGCGCGAACTACGAGCCCAATAGTCTTTCCGACGCGCAGGAAGAGGGTGGCCCGCGCGAGTGCCCGGTGACGGGCTTTGCGGCCTTTGCCGAAATCGACGGTGCAAGCGATTCGGGCGGTAAAGTGCATCAACGGCCGGAGAGCTTTGCCGACCACTATAGTCAAGCGCGGCTGTTCTTCCGGTCGCTGCACGAGGCGGAACAGGCGCATCTTGCGTCGGCGCTGGTGTTCGAACTGTCCAAGGTGTCGCTCGAACACGTGCGCGTGCGCGTGCTTTCGAACTTGGTCAATGTCGATCCGGCACTGGCGCAACGCGTTGCGGCGGGCCTTGGAACCGCTGTGCCCGAGGCTTCGCGCGCGGCTGCCGAGCCCATCAATCTCGAACTTTCACCGGCGCTTCGGATCATCGAAGGTCCGATGCAGCGTTCGACGCTCGAGGGCCGTTCAGTCGGGATTTTGTTCGCGGACGGCTCCGTCGCAAGCGACATCGAAGCACTCGTGAAGGCCGTGACGGCGGCGAAGGGGCGGCCCGTTCTCATTGCGCCGAAAGTCGGTGGCGCCAAGCTTGAGACTGGCAAGATTCTCGCCGCGGACGGACAATTAGCCGGTTCACCCTCGGTCATGTTCGACGCCGTTGCTCTCGTCCTTTCCATGAAGGCTGCGCAGGACCTGACCAAAGACGCCGCAGCGGTTCAATTCGTGATGGACGCGTTCGGGCACTTGAAAGCCATTGGCGCCACCGCCGGCGCCAAGGTGCTGCTCGACAAGGCGGGCGTCGAGCCCGACGACGGCATAACGGGTTTGGGAAAAGACTTCATTCACGCTGCCGGCCGCCGCTTCTTCGGCCGGGAAGCCGCGTTGCGCTTGCTGGCTTAAAGGGAACCGCGCGTTGCCACGGGCGTTTACAAGTCAGGCTCGCATCGCGGGCAGTTATTTGGAGGATACGTCATGATCGGTTGGGCTTTGGGTTTCTTAGTCGTCGCGATTATCGCAGGCTTGTTTGGTTTCGGAATAATTGCGTCCGCGTTTGCTGGCGTCGCGCAGCTGATCTTCTTCGCCTTTCTGGTGCTGTTCGTCGGTAGCCTGATCTTTGGTTGGGTTCGGCCTCCCGTCGCTTGAGACGCTTGGCGCGTGATGTTGGAAGGGAATGGACATGGCTAACGAGAAAGCGATTGCGGAACAGTTTTGGAAAGCGCTGAAAGCCGACCGGACGATCATGTTGTCGCTGGTGGGCGTCGACGACGGCGCCAGCCGGCCGATGACCGCAAACCTGGAGTCGGAAGAGCAGGGGCCGATCTGGATCTTTACATCGAAGGACACGCGCCTTGTCCAATCCATGGGTCAACGTCATGCCGCGATCGCACATTTTGCGTCACAAGATCACGAGCTTTTTGCGTCGGTGACCGGGAATGTTTTCCCGGACAACAATCGCGTTGTCATCGACCGGCTTTGGAATACGCATGTGGCGGCATGGTATGAGGGCGGAAGAGGCGATCCAAAGCTTCAATTGGTCCGCTTTGAACCGGAGCGAGCGCACATCTGGTTGAACGAAACCAGTTTATTTGCAGGCATCAAGATGCTGCTGGGCCGCGATCCGAAAGAGGATTACCGCGACAAAGTTGCCGAGGTCCGGCTGCAATAGAGCGGCGCGCTACCGATATGCGCTTACCTCTCTTGGTCCGGTTCCGCTGACGCGCCAAACCACATTGCCGACGTCATCGGCAACGAGCAGCGAGCCTTCGCGGTCTAGTGCGACGCCGACTGGGCGGCCGCGTGCATCTTCGTTTGCGTCGACGAAGCCGGTCAGAACGTCGACGGGCGGGCCGGTCGGTCGGCCGTCTGCAAAAGGCACGAACACCACTTTGTATCCTGACAGAGGATTACGATTCCACGACCCGTGTTCGCCAACGAAAGCACCGTTCGCGAACTGCGCAGAGAGGCGACCGCTTGTTGCAAAAGCCAGTCCCAACGGGGCGACATGATTGCCGAGCGCGTAGTCGGGCGTGACCGCGAGCTTGACTAAATCGGGGCGCGGCGGCGTTACGCGGGTGTCGACGTGGCGGCCGAAATAACTGTAGGGCCAGCCGTAGAACGCCCCATCCCTTACCGAGGTCAGGTAATCCGGCACGAGGTCGCTGCCCAGCTCGTCGCGTTCGTTGACGACGGTCCAAAGTGCCCCTGATTGGGGTTCGAGTGCCATGCCGACAGGGTTTCGCAGGCCAGTCGCAAACGAGCGCGTCTTGCCCGTTGCAATTTCGATTTCGAGAATTTGCGCGCGGTCGGCTTCCTTGTCGATCCCGTTTTCGCCGGCGTTGCTGTTCGAGCCGACCGACGCGTAGAGCTTCGTGCGGTCGCCGCTCGCAATCAGACCCTTCGTCCAATGGTGGTTGAGCGGACCGCCCGGCAAGCCGGCGAGCTTCGTCCCGGGTCCGTTGATCTTTGTTTGTCCAGCACTATAGGCGAAGCGCAGGATGGCGTCGGTGTTGGCGACGAAGAAGTCGTCGCCAACAAGGGCCATGCCAAAGGGCGAGTTGAGTCCCTCCAAAAATACCGTGCGCAATTCAGCCACGCCGTCGCCGTTTACGTCGCGCAGCAAAGTGATGCGGTTCGCCGACGGAACGGCCGCACCCGCGCGTTGCATGACCAGGCCCATAACAAAGCCCTTTACGCCGGTGCCCTCCTCCGGCCGCTCCGGCGCGTTGGTTTCGGCGACCAGAACATCGCCGTTGGGCAGCACGTACAGCCAGCGAGGGTGATCGAGGTCACGCGCAAACGGGTTTGCTCGAAGTCCTGCAGCGGCGGTGGGCATCGCACCCTTCGGCCAGCCGACAGCTGGCGCAATCTTTACGGTGGGCAGAAGCATTTCGGTTGGCGGTGGCAGTTCTGGTTTGGCCCCCGTTGTGCGGTTTTCCGCCAATTGCGCGGTATCTCCACAGCCTGCGGCAACGAACACCATGAGCGAACTGGCAATGGGAAAAAACTGAGTGCGCGTCGTCATGTTACCTCTTTGCTTCTCGCGCAGTCTCGCTGCGCCTTCACGGTTAGGGCGGATGGCTTGTACTGGGTCGAGTTTTGCCGCCACGTCTTGCGCTTCGCGTGGGGGGAGCAGCGTCATGACGAGAATGAAACCCGATAAGAACAGGCAGATGCCGTTGCTGACGATCAGCGGCCATTGACCGAGCATCACGCCGTAGGCGATCCACAACGCGAAAGCGGCGACCGTGATCGAATAGGTCGCCGCGGACAGTCCCTCGGTGTTACCGGACTTTATAATTTTCCAGGCTTGCGGCGAAAAGCTGATCATCGACGCCAGCGCCGCGAGCAATCCGACGATGGTAGCAACGTCCATCAAAGCGCGACTTTGCCGTGCTGCCTATCGTCAGTCTTCGGCGTTTCGCCTTGCATGTAGGCTTTGACCGCCTCAAAGGCATATTTCATGCCTTGGACGCCCGCGTTGTCCCAGTACTCGCCCTCGTGCGCTTCAAAACGGATAAGGGCGAGTGACGGGTCATCGACACCCTTGGGGAACCAAACTTTCCACGACTCTTTCCAGTGTTGTTTGATGAGGGCCTTGTCTCGATCGACCCGCGCGATGCCGCGAACCGAGGCGAACTGAGACGAACTTTGAAACGTCAGCAACACGTTGCTGTCGTGCTCGATTTCGCCGACCTTCGGGGACTCGATACTGGTCATGAAATAGGCATCGGCATCCGGCCGCAGTTCCACGACCGCCATCGGCCGCGCGCGCATCGTGTTGGCGCCGGCATTCGTCACCAACATTGCGGTTCCAAAATCCGATATCAGATCGTACAGATGCTCGTGTTTGTCGTTCGACGCGTCCATCGTGGTGCTCCCGGGTTGTTACGATTGAACACGCAGGCGCGATAAAGGTTCCCGGCAGTAGTTTTGGGAACTGGCGCACGTTCTGGCGTCTTACACATCGACCGGTCGTCTCGCGCAGGTGCCCTCTATTGGAGAGCCCAATTTGCGAGCCGGCTATCCGGACGCGAACCAAGCCGTCCAGCGACGCGTTGCTGTGCTCGCGCGACGCAACTTGCCTTGTCCGATAGACCTAGGTGACGGCGAAAACGGCGCAGTTTGGCTAACGACCATCCCGCCGTGACAACCCTGCAATATTTCTTGATGCACTGCGGCATGACCGCTGTGGCACGAAAATCTTAAAGCGGTAATCATCCCCGCACGTGTGGGTTGCGTTGAGCGGCGGAACTATCGTGAGCTTACTTTCAGACACCAATCGCGAGATCAAAGCGGGCGTCATCGGCGCCGGCGCGTTCGGCCGTTTGCATGCGCAGAAGTATGCGAGCTTGCCTGGCGTGAAGCTGATCGGCATCGCGGACGCCGACATTGCGCGCGCGCAGACGCTGGCGAACGATTTCATGGTCACCGCGTATCCGGGTTGGCGTTCGATCTTGGCCCATGTCGAGATCGTGACGATCGCGGCACCCGCGCGCTTTCACGGCGAGATCGGCGTCGGTGCTCTGAATGCCGGCAAGCACGTGTTCGTCGAGAAGCCGCTGGCCGCGAACTTGCGCGAGGCAGACGCCCTTATTCGTGTGGCCGAGCAGCGCGGCGTCGTGCTGCACACGGGACATCAAGAGCGCTTCGTGATGCGCCACCTGGGCCTGTTCGACGGCAACGTGAAGCCGTTGAAGGTGGAGTGCCACCGTGCCTCGCCGTTCAGCCCGCGCAACACGGACGTGAGCGTCGTGCTCGACCTCATGATCCACGACATCGATTTGGTGCATCAGTTGAACCCGTCGCCGATTGCCGAGTTGCGGTCGAGCGAGCGGTTCGTGAGCGCACGGTCGGATGAGGTATCCGCCTCGATCGTGCTTGCCGACGGGATGGAAGTGGAGCTGTTCGCGAGCCGCATGGCCGAGGGGCGCAAGCGCTTTATGCGCATCGTGTATCGAGACGGCGAGGTCTACATCGATTTCCTGACGCGCGAGATGCAGAACTCGACGCCGCGCAAACTGCGGGCGTTGGGCAGCGCTTCCGCCGGCGTGTCCGGTTTGCCTTGCCCGTCGGCCGATCCGCTGGGCCACGGCGTGGCACAGTTTGTGCGCTCGGTCCGCCAGGGTCTGCCTGCTTCGATTGCGCCGCGTGAGGCACGCCGGGCGCTCGA
>JBJXEH010000302.1:0-2533 GCA_046153995.1 Micropepsaceae bacterium | reverse complement strand
ACATTCACGAGTCCGGCAGCTACTTGCTCAGCCTCATCAACGACATGCTCGACGTGGCAAAGATCGAGGCCGGCAAGATGGAACTCGACAGCCAGTATCTCGACGGCAAAAACGTGATCGAGAGCGCACTCCGTCTGGTCGCCCATCGCGCAGAACAAAAGAAGCAGACGCTAATCGCAAGCATCGACGAAAACATCACGCCGTTCGCCGACGAACGCGCGTTCAAGCAAATCTTAGTCAACCTGCTCTCGAACGCCGTCAAATTCTCGCCCGAAGGCGGCGCCATCGACGTCGCCTGCCGGCGTCTCGGCGACGGCGGTGTCCGCCTCAGCATCGGCGACAGCGGCCCCGGCATTCCGGACGGCAAGATCGCCAAACTATTCCGTCCGTTCGAACGCGTGGACAACAGCTACCAAAACGGCGCCGGCGGCACGGGCTTAGGGTTGGCGCTCGTGCGCGGTCTCGTCGGCCTGCACAGCGGTCGCGTGTGGGTCGAAAACAAACCCTCAGGCGGCCTTCTCGCCCACGTCGAACTCCCCGGCCGCGAACTGCGCGCAGTGGCGTAGCGCTTACTTCACTTCGACCCACTCGCCGCTTTCGTGCTCGAGCCGCGTGAGCTTGCCGTCGTGGATGTCGAAGTGCCAGCCATGAATGCGCAAGGCACCCGCTTCCAAGCGCTGACGCACCCAAGGAAAACCCGATAGGTTTGCGATGCTGTTCTGGATGTTTGACTGCTCCGAGATGAGGCGTTGTTCCTCAGGCGGCAGACTGTCGAAGTTTGAGGGATAGAACCCCTGGCTCGGCGCCGCGACCTCGACCCACGGCTTTAGATAATCGTTCGGCGGCAGATGCGAGCCGCCGTCGACAAGCGCCGCCACACCGCCGCAGCGCGCATGGCCCTTGATCACGATGTCGGTAACTTTCAGCACCTTGACCGCGTACTCGACGACCGCGCCGATCGAGCGCGGCTTCGCATCCGGATCGTACGGCGGCACGATATTGGCGATATTGCGCGCGACGAAGATGTCGCCGGGCTCGGCCCCAAAGATGACGGAAGGCGCGACCCGGCTGTCCGAACACGCGATGACCAGCACCTTCGGCTCTTGGCCTTTTTCCGCAAGCCGCTCGTAGAGCCGCCTCTCGCGCGCAAAGCGCGTGCGTTTGAACTCGCGGTACCCCTTCACCAGTTTATCAACGCCCATCGCCGTCCCCAAATCTCGCTGCTTGGCGAATACGGAAATTGAACGCACCTCGCAAGCCGCAATCCACGCGAACTCGCCTGTCGCGCGATTGGCCTAAGCCGTTCTCTCCTGCGGCTGCGCCAAGTTCGTCAGGAACTGGCGCGTGCACGCCTCCCACGAGAACGCAGTTGCGAAGGCGCGGCACGTCTCGGGCTTCAGCATCAACGCCCGCCGCGCTGCGGCGCCCAAGTCTTCATCCAGGATGCCCACCGTCGTGTTGCTGCCGATGATGTCGTTCGGCCCCTGCACCGGATGCGCGGCCACGGGAAGCCCGCTCGCCAGCGCCTCCAGCACCACAAGGCCGAACGTGTCGGTGCGCGACGGGAACACGAACACGTCGCTCGCCGCATAGTGCCGCGCCAACTCCGGCCCGAACTTCGGTCCCGTAAAACGCACATGCGGATAGCGAGCACGCAACTCGGCCAACTGCGGCCCGTCGCCGACGACCAGCTTCGATCCCGGCAGGTCGAGCTTCAGAAACTCCTCGACGCTCTTCTCGATCGCAACGCGTCCCACGTACAGAAACACCGGCCGCGGCAGGTCGAGCCAATCCTTCGCGCCGGGCTTGAACAGCTCGGTGTCCACGCCCCGCGACCACAGGCGCAGACTCTTGAAACCCTTCGCCGTCAAATCGCGCTCCAGCGTAGGCGTCGCCACCATCACCGCTGTCGCCGGTCCATGAAACCAGCGCAAACCCGCATAAGGCAGCGCAGGCGGAATGCCGAACCGCGCGTGGATGTATTCCGGAAAGCGCGTGTGGAACGACGTCGTGAACGGCATGCCCCGCCGCATACAATTGCGCCGCGTGGCCAAGCCCAGCGGACCTTCGGTCGCAATGTGGATCGCGTCCGGCTGAAACTCGTCGATCATGCGGCCGACCGCGCGTCTGGCAAACAGCGCCAACTTGATCTCCGGGTACGTCGGCATCGGCACGGTGCGAAAACCGTCCGGCGTCACGAAGCGAACCTCGTGCCCCAGCCGCACGAGTTCGCTCCCCAAGGTCTCCAACGTGCGCACCACGCCGTTGACCTGAGGCGCCCACGCATCGGTCGCAATCAAGATTCGCATCGGCCCGGGGTGCGCGCGAGGAGGCGCTTAAGCGGTTGAATCCACGGACCGAATCTGCCGCACCGGCGGGCACGCCAGCAACCGGGCAAGGCAACTTTCCCCGGGTCTTGCAAACCAGTCATGCTGCACTGCAACAAGAAATGTCAGAAAAAACCGTCACTTAGCGCCTGGTGCGGGAATGACAGGTCAACGTTTAATACTGAGGCCGATCAACAACATAGATG
>JBJXEH010000301.1:0-2735 GCA_046153995.1 Micropepsaceae bacterium | reverse complement strand
TGGCGCTGACCGCGGCCGCGCATGAGTACGGCGGCGGTTACATCTCGCATATCCGCAGCGAGGCCGACCGGTTTCTGGAGGCGATCGACGAGTTGGTCGAGATCGGGCGGCGGACGGGCGCGCCGGTCGCGATGTACCATATGAAGCCTGCGGGGCAGGCGAATTGGCACAAGAGCCAAGCTGCGATCGACAAGCTGAACGCCGCACGGGCAGCGGGCGTCGACGTGACGGCGAACATCTATCCGTACACCGCGGGGGCGACGGGCTTGGATGCCGCGATGCCGCTATGGGTGCAGGAGGGCGGGCACGACGCTTGGGTCGCGCGGCTCAAGCAGCCGAAGATTCGTGCGCGGGTCATTCGCGAGATGCGCGCGCCGCCGGTCGGGTGGGAGAACCTCTATCGCGCGGCCGGCGGCCCGGACAAAGTGATCTTGATCGCGTTCAAGAACCGGAAGCTCCTGCCGCTCACCGGCAAGACGCTGGCTGAGGTTTCGCAGATGCGCGGCACCTCGCCAGAAGACACGATGATCGACCTCGTGATCGAGGACGACAGCCGCGTCGGCACTGCCTACTTCGTGATGGACGAGGCGAACATCCACCGCAACATCGCATGGCCGTGGACGTCGGTCGGGTCGGATGCGGAGAGCCTGGCGCCGGAGGGTGTGTTCTTGGAGGCCAATCCGCATCCGCGCGCCTACGGAGCGTTCGCGAGGTTCCTTGCGAAGTATGTCCGGGATGAGAAAGTCATTTCGTTTGCGGAGGGCATTCGACGACTGACGAGCCTGCCGGCTGAGACGTTGAGGTTGAAGGGCCGTGGACGTTTGGCAGCGGGGCACGCGGCAGATGTCGTGGTGCTAGATCCTGCAAAGATTCAAGATCACGCGACGTTTGCGAAGCCGCATCAGTATTCGACCGGCGTCTCTCAGGTGTTCGTGAACGGCGTGCAGGTCTTGCGCGACGGTGCGCATACCGGGGCGAAGCCTGGGCGGTTTGTGCGCGGGCCGGGCTTTAAGGCGTAAGGTCGACGAGTTCGACTTGGGTCTCGGCGATCGTACGGCCGAAGAAGCGGCTGCCGACGCGGGCGAAGCGTTCGGGTGCGTCGGTGCCCATGAAGGTCGGCGGCTTTGCGGCAGCGTTGCGGCGCAAGGCGCGGGTGTCGAGGAGCGTTTCGACTTCGTGCGCTGTGGTGGCTGCGCTGTCGACGAGCGTGACGCCTTGGCCCACCGCCTTTGCTATTGAGTCCACGAGAATGGGGAAGTGTGTGCAGCCCAGCACCAACGTGTCGGGACGTTCTGCTGTCGCGAAGACATCGTGCAAATAGCGTTCGGCGGCGCGTTCCGGGACTTCGCCGTCAGTCCAGCCTTCTTCGGCCAGGGCTACGAAGAGCGGGCAGGCGCGTTGCACGACTTTGGCGCCGGGCTTCAGGGCGTGGATCGCGCGCACGTAGGCGCCACCTTTGACGGTGCCTTCGGTTGCGATGACGGCGATGGGGCCGCCACGGTTTGCGGCGACGGCGGCGCGGGCGCCGGGTTCCACGACGCCTAGCACCGGTACCGGCGCGTAGGCCGCGGTGAGCACGGGTAGGGCGACGGCGGAGGCTGTGTTGCAGGCGACGACGATCAGCTTCGGCTGAAAGCGCATCAGTGCGCGGGTCGCTTGCACGGCGTAGCGGGTGACGGTTTCGGCGCTCTTCGTGCCGTAGGGCAGGCGTGCGGTGTCGCCCAGATAGACGAGGTGTTCGACGGGCAAGCGCTTTGCGATGGCGGATGCCACCGTCAGGCCGCCGACGCCGGAGTCGAAGATGGCGATGGGAGCGTCGTTCATTGGGCGGCGGGCAGCCAGAGGCCTGCTGCGAACGAGAGGCCGAGCGCGAAATAGATTTGCAGCACGAAGCCCAACATCGCGACGCTCGCCGCCACGCTCCAGCCGGCGTCGAGTGCGGTCTCGGCGGTGTAGTAGCGGTAGTAGAGCGTAAAGATCAGCGTCATGAAGTTCAGCGCGATGGCATCCTCGGCGCTGATGAAGCCGGCCGCGAACAGCAGGAACGCCGGCATGTTGAACAGATAGACGACGATCGTGCCCCAGTTGTGCGCGACGATCAGCGGCACATAGCGATGCGACAGCCCCAGAAAGCGCAGCACGAAGAGCATCGCCAGCGGGAAGATCATCCACTGAAGTGAAAGCGCCACGGTCGAGAAGATCGCATCGCCCAGGCCGTAGGCTTGCTCGAGCGCGGGCTTGCCTTCGCTGAGCCGGTTGGCGGCGGTGACCTGCGTCGCGATGATGTCGGCGATCAGGTTCATCGGCAGCACGACCAGGAATGCCGCGAACGAGCGGTAGAAGCCTTCGACTGTGATGTCGAACTTGTCCCAGGCGCGGCGGTCGCGCACGACGAGCGCGAACGCGGCATCGACGGCGCGGTTGACGTAGGCGAAGTCGACGCTCACGGCAGGCTACCCTCGAAGTAAGCGGTCAGAATCGCTTCGTAGATTTTCGTCAGGCGTTCGAGATCGCTCAGCCGCACGGCTTCGTCGGTCTTGTGCATCGTCGTGCCGGCGAGACCGATCTCTGCCACCGGGCAATGGTGGTGGATAAAGCGGGCGTCTGAGGTGCCGCCGGTCGTCGAGAATTTTGGTGCGTCGCCGGTGGCGCCGGTGATTGCGCGCTCAAGCAGCGCCGTGAACGCGCCTTGCTTGGTCAGAAACGGGTGCGCGCCGCGGACGAATTTGATCTCG
>JBJXEH010000300.1:0-9829 GCA_046153995.1 Micropepsaceae bacterium | reverse complement strand
CGAACGACCTCGGCCTCGCGCGCCCAAAGCGTCACCCGCCGCCCGGCGCCGGCTGACGCTTGCGCCAGCGCAGTGCCCCAAGCCCCGGCGCCAACGACGCCGATATGGCTTATCCCAGCAGCACTTGCCCGATTTCCGCTCACACCTGGCTCACCAAGTGAATGTTTTGTTGAATATTTACTCGGAACGTATACATTCTGCGCACAAATGTTGTGCAAAGACACCGTCAGAGGAAACATCCTAGAAGCGGCGAAAAAGCGTTTCACCCACTACGGTTACGCCAAAACGACGATGGCCGAGATAGCCGCGGACTGCAACATGTCCCCCGGCAATCTGTACCGGTACTTTCCGGGCAAATTGGACATCGCGGAAGCGATCAGTACCGTCGCAGGTGAAGCAGCGATTTCAAAGCTTCGCGAGGTTCTCCGCCGTCCCGGCCGCTCCGCAAGAGAGCGGTTGCGCGACTTTTGTTTCGCCGACATGCGGCTGACCTACGAACAGCTTGAGTTCGACAAGCAAATCTACGAGATGGCGCGTGTCATTTCGATGGAACGGCCCCAGTTCGCGAACCGCATTTTGGCGCTTCACCGCGCGCTGCTTTCGGAGATCCTGGCGGCCGGAAACGCCTCGGGCGAGTTCTCTATAGAAGACGTCGTCTTCACCGCGGAGATGCTCCAATCCGCCACGATGAAGTTTCGCTACCCCCAGTTGCACTCAAAGCTCTCCTACGACCGATTGGAGCGAGAGCTTGAAGGGGTCATTCACCTCTTGCTGAATGGTCTGGATGACGGCGGTGCCGGCCGCGAGCAGCCCCGCAAAGCCCAAGAAGCGCAGAAACCCGACACTCTCGTAAGCCTTTGAACCCGCCCAAGGGATAACAAACTGCGGCAGGGCGTCGCACCTTGCGTGATGAGTGAACAAAAACGATTTCATTCATTGATTTCTGATCAGAGGTCCTCTACATAGAGATCACCGCGGGAGACACCCCGCAATGAGATCCAAAGGAGAGACTTCCATGACAAACAACCACAACCTCGTGACCCAGATTTCGACGACCGTGGCCGGCTTCGTTCTCGGCGCATACGGCCTGGCGTTCCTGGTGAATACGCTGAACTGGCTCTAATCCTCCCAGTGATCCAGTTCGCCCCGAAACGGGCGGCAGGTCGAAAGACCTAGCCGCCCGTTTCCTTTTCGGGGTTGTCGACTCGGCATCAAAATCCGCCTGCAAGGCGCAAGATTGGTGCGAGAGGGCGAACTGCAGCTCTTTCTTCCTTCCTGGGACCGTCGGCATCCTTGCCGGCCCTTTCTGTTTTTCTCAACGTCGCAAGTGCCGGCAGGGATGTCGGCGGTGCCAGGAAGTCAGGCCCACCTCACGAACTCGTGCACCCGCTGAAGCCCACATGAACGGCCCAGCCGGACGCCATTCAGACCCATGAACCTAAACTCGCGCGACGATCAAAGAATCATCCGATGCCGCGCCTCATCTCCTACGCCGCACTAACAGTCGCGCTCGCGTTGAGCGCAACCACCACCACCGCGCTCGCAGGCAACGGCAGCCTCATCGCGCACCTCCGCGACAAAGCTGAGAACCGCGCAGAAATCGAACAGCACCGCAACGGCGCCCGTGAAGGCAATGCCATGCGCAGCTGGTTCAAACACGGCCGCGGCCGCATGCGTGCCGACCAAGCCGATTCCAACAACAACGCAGCAACTGATCAGCAGGGCCAAGCCAACCTCGCTGCCATCACTCAAACCGGCCAAAACCTCACCGGATCGGTCACGCAGAACGGCAACAACAACACCGCAACCGTGCGCCAATTCGGTCGCGGCAGTACGACAACGATCGCACAAACCGGCGACAACAACGCAGCCTGCGTGATCCAAATCGGCCGCAACCTCGACAGCAGCCTCACCCAAACCGGCAACGAAACCACGGGCCTCCTGCAAACCAAAAGAGGCACCCGGGAAATCCCCGTCGAACTCTGCAAAAACGCCGCCACCGCAAACCGCCGCAGCCTCCGCTTTGCGCTTGGCCGCTCGTGAAAGAGAGTTGAAACGCCAAGCACGCCAAGCCGCTTGTGGCCTTATGCGATCGCTGGAGCGGCGTAGAGATTGAAGTTTTTTCGCACGAAGCAACGAAGAAACGAAAAGTGCAGAGTGCCACAACGCGAACCCGCGCGCCGCAGGCGCGCAACAGATGTCAGGATGGCGTTTCGCGCCGGGAAGAAACTCAATTTCGCTGCTTCGTTGCTTCGTGCGAAAAAACGTCACCCTCCCGCACGCACAAACGGTCGGTGAAGCACACAAGCAGCTTGGCGTGCTTGGCGTTTCAACCTAGCGGCCTCAAGACTTAGCCCCTGCGATCCCGGCGCGCGACGGGTCCAGCGGCCACCGTGCGCGGGCACCGAAGTCGAGCCCGCTCACCAACCCGAGCTGAAGCCGCTCCAGCCCCGCCCACGCCACCATCGCGCCGTTGTCGGTACACAGAGCAACTGGCGGCACGGTGAGCTCAAACCCTTCGCCGCGCGCAGCATCGGCAAGCCCCGCACTCAAACTCTTGTTCGCGGCGACGCCACCCGCCACCACCAACCGCTTGATCCCGCGCGACGACACCGCGCGCATGGCCTTGCGCGTCCGCTCAACCAGCACCTCGACCGCCGCAGCCTGAAAGCTCGCCGCGACATCGCGCACGGCAGCCTCCTGCATGTCGCCGTCCTCGACGACACGCCTAACCGCCGACTTCAACCCGGAGAACGAGAAATCAAACCCGTCGTCGTCGAGCAACGGCCGCGGAAAACGGTACCGCTTCGCGTTACCGCCGCGCGCCGCCGTCTCGATCGCAGGCCCGCCGGGAAACCCGAGGCCCAGCAACTTCGCCGTCTTATCGAACGCCTCACCCGCTGCATCGTCGATCGTCGTGCCGAGGCGTGTGAACTGGCCGACGCCTTCGCACACCAGCAGCTGGCAATGCCCACCCGAAACGAGCAGCAACAGAAACGGAAACGCGACGCCGGCCGTCAGCCGCACCGTCAACGCATGCGCCTCCAGATGATTGAGCGCGATCAGCGGCTTCCCCGAAGCCATCGCCAGCGCCTTCGCGGTAGTCAAGCCAACTGCGACGCCGCCGATCAACCCCGGCCCCGCCGTCGCGGCAATCCCGTCCAACTCACCAAGCGAAACACCCGCGTCCGCAAGGGCTCGCTCGATCACCTCGTCGAGTACCTCGACATGCGCGCGCGCAGCAATCTCGGGCACCACGCCGCCATAAGGCCGATGCGCCGCCATCTGCCCCGCGACGACATTGGCAAGAATTTCCCCCGGCCCCGGCGTACGCCCGCGCACAACCGCCGCCGCCGTTTCGTCACAAGACGTTTCGATGCCGAGAACCGTAAGCATTTCCTTCCTGTGACCGCCGGCATCCCTGCCGGCCCTTTCTAAGAAATGTTGGCGCGACTGAGCGAACATCGCTAGCTTCCGCGCAGTCTTCGCATCCCCTAACACCAGGTACTCTCAGCGTGCAAACTCGCCTGCGCATCGGCACCCGCGGTTCGAAGCTCGCGCTCACCCAAACGAACATGGTTATTGCGATGCTCGCCCGCACCCACGGTTGGAGCGCGGACGAAGCAGCAGCGAAGACCGAAGTCGTCGTCATCAAAACGACGGGCGACGCGGTTCAAGATCGGCCACTCGCCGATATCGGCGGCAAGGGCCTGTTCGCGAAGGAGATCGAAGAGGCGATGCTCGAAGGCAAGATCGACTGCGCGGTGCACTCGCTGAAAGACCTCCCCGCCGTCATGCCCGAAGGTTTGATCTTGGGCGGTCATCTGGAACGCGAAGACCCGCGCGACGCCTTCGTGAGCCGCACCGCAAAGACGATCCACGACCTTCCCGAACACGCCATCTTCGGCACCAGTTCCGTGCGCCGCCGCGCGATGCTGCTGAACTTGCGCGGCGACCTTGAGATGATCGACTTCCGCGGCAACGTAGACACGCGCCTCAGGAAGCTCGACGAAGGCCAAGCCCAAGCGACGGTGCTGGCGCTCGCTGGCCTGAAACGTCTCGGCCTCGCCGAACACGCGACCAGCGTCTTCACACACGACGAAATGCTGCCCGCCGTCGCCCAAGGCGCGGTAGGAATCGAGCTGCGTGAAAACGATGCCAAGACTCGCGATGTCATCGCCGCTGCAGACCACCGCGACACCGCGATACCCGTCGCGTTTGAGCGCGCGTTCCAAGCAGCCCTCGGCGGCTCCTGCCGCACGCCGATCGCGGGTTACGCCAACTGGAGCGACCCGCGCACCTTGTCGTTCAAAGGCAGCGTCCTCTCGCGCGACGGCCGCACGCGCTTCGACGTCACACGAACAGTCGCCGCCGCAACCACAGCCGAAGCCGCCCATGCCGGTGATGATGCCGGCCGCGAACTGCTTGGCCGCGCCGGCCGTTCGTTCCTCGAAGAGTGAGCCGTTGCGCGTTCTCGTCACCCGCCCAAGAGCCGACGCGGAACCGTTCGCAACCCGCCTCCATGCCTTGGGCCACACGACGATCGTCGAACCACTGATCGACATCGTCTTGCTCGACGGCCCCGCGCTCGATCTCACTGGCGTCCAAGCGCTTGCCTTCACCAGCGCGAACGGCGCCCGCGCCGCCGCGCACCGCACGCGCGAGCGAAACGTTCCCGTAGTCGCCGTCGGCCCCGCAACCGCTGCCGAAGCAAAGACCCTAGGCTTCGCCAACGTAAGCGAAAGCAGCGGCGAAGGCGTCGAGGGCTTGAACCGCCACATCCAAGCGACGCTAGATCCCGCCGCCGGACCAATTCTCCACGTCACGGGAACGGTGACAGCCGGCGACCTGAAATCGACGCTCACCGCCGCGGGTTTCACGGCCCGAACCGGGCGCCTATACGAAGCCCGCGCCGCCGAAAGCCTGTCCGGCGCTCTCACCGCGGAACTCTCGGCGAACCTCGTCGACGCCGCGACGTTCTTTTCCCCTCGCACCGCGACGCTGTTCGCGACGCTGATCGAGGCGGAAAACCTTGCGTCCGCCTGCCGCAGCATGACGGCTGTCGCGTTGAGCCAAGCGGTCGCCAACGCCTTGCATCCGCTCGCTTTTCGCGAGATTCGGGCCGCGTCGCTACCCACCACCGAAGCGATGCTGGCCCACCTGGTGCCTTGAGGCCTAAGGGTCCCGCCAGTAGCTTGCCGCCGCCCCATCAGCGCCGCCTGCGCAACCTCCCCGCA
The DNA here is from genome assembly GCA_046153995.1 of Micropepsaceae bacterium. GTDB lineage: Bacteria > Pseudomonadota > Alphaproteobacteria > Micropepsales > Micropepsaceae > SZUA-430. Next base: position 4,592 of record JBJXEH010000300.1, on the reverse strand, counting down.
ACCTATGGCGCGTAAGAAAGCCTCGAACCCCATGAGCATGACCGACATGAGACCCGCCTTGCCCAAGCCCGACCGCCCCGCGCGGCACGGGTTGATCGAGGATTGGCGCGACGGTTTGTGGGTTTTGCTGCTGCTTCTCGTCGCCGCGTTCTCCGGCGCACTCATCACCCGCTTCTGGCCCACGACCGGTGACGACGCCGCAACTGGCGACCTCACCGCTCGCGTGGCGACGCTCGAGGCCAGTGTCGCGAAAGACGGCCGCCGCGAAGTCGCCACGCTCAAAGACCGCGTCACCAAACTCGAAACCCGCCAGAAATCGATCGAGACTGCTCTCGCCGCCGGCGCCGTCGGCGGCAACCTCGCCGCCATCGGAACGACCCTCGCGCCGGGTGCCGCGGTCGGCCCCGGAATCCCAGCGGTCGCCCCTGCCCCCGATCTGCGCAAGGAACTCGCCGACCTGACCGCGCGCGTCACCGTTGCCGAAACGAAAACCAGCACACTAGCCGCGCTCGACACCCGCCTCGCGAAACTCGAAGGCTCCGACCTGCTCGAACTCGCCCGCCGCGCCGCCCACGCGAACGCGGTCGCGAACCTGATGCGCGCGGCCCAAGGCTCCAGCCCCTTCAAGACCGAATACGACGTCGTAGCGGCCATGATGCCGGGCGACAAACGCGTCGCCGAAATCGCTCCCTTGGCCCAGAACGGCCTGCCCACGATCGGCACGATGATCGGCACATTCGGCAACCTCGCCGACGCCGCTCGCGACGCCGAGGAAGCGGCAAAGGGCAAAACCTGGTGGGACAAACTCATCGCCCACTTCACCTCGCTCATCTCCGTACGCTCCGTCGGCGAGACGCAAGGCGCTTCGACCGACGCCAGACTTGCGCGCGGCGAAGTGCGGCTGAAAGCGGGCGACCTCGCCGCCGCCGTGAAGGAACTTGCACCCATCGGCGGTATCGCACGCGACACGCTCGCCCCTTGGATGGCCCAAGCGAAGGCTCGCGTCACGCTCGAAGCCGCACTCGCCGACGTAAACGGCCGCGCCATCGCCGCCCTCACCCACGACACGAGCACGGAGCCCGTGCCGCAACTGCCGCCGCCATGAGGTCCGCCCGCACATGATCCGCGCCTTGTGGTTCTTCGCGTTGATCGCGGCGATGGTCGCGGTCGTGACCTGGGTCGCCGACCTCGACGGCGTCGTCACGATCACGCTGTCGAACCGCGAAGCGCGCGTGCCCATACAGGTCGCGATCGCACTGGTCGTGGGGCTCACCTTCCTCACCATCATCGCCTACCGCATCGTCATGACGTTCGTTGACGCCCCCGCGGAATTCTTCCGTTGGCGCGCAAGCGGTCGCAGGCGCCGCGGCTTTACAGCCATCACCCGCGGCCTCGTCGCGGTCGCCGCCGGTGACGAAGAAGAAGCCCGCCGCCAGTCGAAGAAGGCGACCTCCCTCGTCGGTGAACCGCCGCTCGCGATGCTGCTCGCCGCCCAAGCGTCCCAGCTCGACGGCGACGACGAAGGCGCACAGCGCTACTTCACCCAAATGCTCCAGTCGAAAGAGACGGAGTTCCTGGGGCTCCGCGGTCTCTACGTCGCCGCCACACGCCGCGGCGATGCGGAGCAGGCGATTCACATTGCAAACCGCGCCCTCACACTCCGCCCGCGCACGCGCTGGGCCTTGAACGCGCTCTTCGACCTCAACACCGCGAAGGGCGACTGGACCGCCGCTGCCACCGCACTCGACGGCCAAGTCCGCACGAAGCTGCTCGACGGCAGCATCGCTAAACGACGCCGCGCGGTCCTTGCCGCCGCAGCAGCGAACGACGCCGAACGCAAAGGCGACGCCGAAGCGGCGCTCACCCGCGCTCAGGAAGCGCTCACCCTCGCACCCGGCTTCGCACCGGCAGCACTGATCGCCGCAAGGCACTACGCCGCCCAAGGCCGCCAGTGGAAAGCGCAAAGCCTGATCGAAACCGCCTGGGCGCAAGAACCCCACCCCGATCTCGCGAAAGCCTACGGCGCGCTCAAACCCGAAGAGCCGCCGAGCGCCCGTGGAAAACGTTTGTCGGCGCTCGCCTCCACAAACCCGGAACACCCGGAAAGCCAGATCCTGAACGCCGCCGTCTCGCTCGCGGCGCTCCGCTACGACGAGGCCCGCGAAACGCTGCGCCCGCTGGCCGAACGCTTCCCCGTAGCGCGCGTTTGCCTGCTGATGGCCGACGTCGAGCAAGGCTTCGGCAGCGAAGAAAGCCTCGCCGCCCGGGAGTGGACCACGCGCGCCCAACGCGCACCCCGCGATGCGCACTGGGCATGCTCCGCTTGCGCCCGGACCCACGCCGATTGGGCGGCGACCTGCGTCAGCTGCGGCGCGTTCGATACGCTGAGCTGGCAGGCGGGTTCCCGCGGCACGGTCGAGACCATGTCGCCGACCGAAACCGCCGCCGCCTACGCCGGCGCCACGGAAAACCCGAACGTCCTCTACCGCGACGCGCTGAAAGCGGAGGAAATTCGCCCTCCCGCACGCGCCGCCAGCGACACTATGCGCGATGTCACCCCCACGCGCGAGGAGCCCACATTCTACGGCCCGCCGCGAGCGCCAGACGATCCCGGCCCCGATGCGGACGACGATTGGCTCGGCGGCGATCAAGGCCGCCGCAAGAGTGGGACCTGGTGACATGCGTTTCTTCCGCGGCCTTCTGATCCTCGTCGCGATCCTCGCGATCGTCATTGCAGGTGCGATCGCAGCCTTCCGCGACCCCGATGTCCCCGCCGCCATGCTCGTCGCCAAATACGGCCAAGGCGCCTCGCAGTTCATCACGCTGCCCTCCGGCGCCAACGTCCACTTCCGCGACCAAGGCCAACGCTTAGGCCCGGTCATCGTCCTGCTGCACGGCTCAAACGCCTCACTCCACACGTGGGAGCCCTGGGTCGCCGAACTCGGCGATCAGTTCCGCGTCATCAGCGTCGACCTGCCCGGCCACGGTCTGACCGGCCCGGTACCCGGCGACGACTACAGCCAACAAGGCATGACGAAGTTCGTCTACGACTTCACGGCCGCCCTCAAACTCGCGCCCTTCGCGCTCGCCGGCAATTCGATGGGCGGCGGCGTAGCCGCGCGCTTCGCGATCGAACACCCAGAGCGCCTTTCAAACCTGATTCTCGTCGACGCCGGCGGCATGCCGACAGCGGTGGAACGCGACCCGGGCTTGGGCTTCCGCCTTGCCCGCATGCCGGTCATCCAAAACATCATGCTCTACGTCACCCCGCGCAACCTGTTCGAAGACGGCCTGAAGAAGGCAATTGCCGACGACACGTTAGTCACGCCCGCGATGGTCGACCGTTACTGGGAACTGAACCGCCGCGAAGGCACCCGCCCTGCAAGCCTGAAGCGCTTCCAAACGGACCCGGACACCTACATCCAAGACAACGCGGCGAAAATCATGACGCCGACGCTCATCCTATGGGGCTCGCAAGACACGCTGACGCCGCCCGATATGGGTGAGGCCTATGCCGCTGCGATCAAAAACGCGAACTTGATCCAGTACGACAGCGTCGGCCACTTACCGATGGAAGAGGTAGCGGATCAAACCGCCCGCGCCGTGCGCGAGTTTTTGAGCCCCGCGCCGGTCGCACCCAGTTAAGCCTCAGCGATTCGCAAACGCGCGGGCCACCCGCGCGTACACCTCCACATTCTGTTCCAAGGCGGCCGCATCGACCTTGTCGAGCGTGTCGTTCGCCGTGTGATGAAGATCGAAATAGGTGGTGCCGTCCTGGGTCAGCCCCACGATCGGCACGCCCTTCTTGGCCAGCGCCGCGATATCCGCACCGCCGCCCGACTTGTTGTCGCCGCGCTCGACCCCCAAATCGCGAAGCGAAGCCGCGACATTGTCGAAGAACGGCAAATCGGCCTCAGGCGCCTTCGACGCAAACCGCCACACGCGCCCCGTCCCAAAGTCTGCTTCCGTCGCCATAACGTGGTTCGCAACGTCGCCCGCATGCGCCTTCGCATAAGCATCGCCGCCATGCACGCCGACCTCCTCAGCGCCGTAGAGCACGACGCGGATCGTACGCTTCGGTTTCAAGTCCGGCCCGGCCGCCCGAAGCGCCGCCGCAACCACGATCCCAACACCGGTCGCATCGTCGATCGCCCCCGTCCCCAAATCCCAAGAGTCCAGGTGCGCCGCAAGCAACACGATCTCCTCCGGCTTCTCGACACCCACGATATCGGCGACCACATTCCCCGACGGCGCATTCGGCATCTCGCGCGTCTTCAGCAACAGCTTAAGCCGCACGCCAACGCCCATCGCGTTCAGCCGCTCGATCTGATCCGCATCCGCGTTCGAAACGGCGGCTGCGGGAATCTTCTTCACGGCCGCGTCGTAGTTCATGTTTCCCGTATGCGGAAAGCGCGTGTTGTCCGTGCCGACCGAGCGGATCACGACCGCGACCGCCCCGCGCTTTGCGGCCTCGATCGCACCGCGCGAACGCTTACGGACGGCGACGCCATAACCCGACCCGTCGCGCGCCGCCTTCATGCGGTCGTTGATGAACACGATCTTGCCCGCGTAAGACCCCACCGGCGCGAGCA
>JBJXEH010000299.1:0-2876 GCA_046153995.1 Micropepsaceae bacterium | reverse complement strand
CCGCTCTTCACTTCGCATCCAACGGCAGCGAAAACAGCACGCCTTCGAACACCACCTTCGCGGGTCCCATCGCATCGAGGGCGTCGACCATGCGGCCTTCGCGGCCTAAGATGTCGTCGGCGAGCGCGACGAGGCGGCGGTTCGGTTGGGCATGCGCGGCACGGGCGCGGAGCAGGCGCGCGATCGCTTCCTCGCGGCCGGGTTCGCTCAGCATGCAGGCGACAGTGAGCGCGGAGGCGGTCGAGCGGCTGATCCCCGCCCAGCAGTGGATCAGCATAGGTTGGCTGCGGTCCCAGCCTTTCGCGAAGCCGATCAGTTCGCGCACGTGCATCTCGTCCGGCGGGGCGTGGTGGTCTGGGCTCGGCGCCGTCACGTCGTGCATGCCGAGACGCAAATGCCGGTGACCCGAAACTTCCTCGGGCGTCGGCATGTCGTCTAAGGGATCGAGCAGTGTGATCAGATGCGACGGCCGCAGCTCGCGCGCCGCTTCGGGCACTTTGCTTTTGGGGCACACATAAATCAGCGGCATCTCAGCCACGCGCCGACGGCAGGAGTTCGGTGAAGCGTTCGACGAACTTTCGTTGCGCTTCGCGCGCGGGCAGCGGCAACAGTTTCACCGGCGGCAGGCCGCGTGGCGGACCGAAGAACTCTAGCGCTTCTTCGGCCGCGAATCCTGCGAGCTGAGTTGCCTCGAAATAGGCGGCAGCTTTGTCGGCGCGTTTGATGAGCGCGGTCACGTCATCCGGCATTTGGGCGGAGAGGCCGAAACGCACGTGGATGGCCGCGAGCAACTTGTTCTCGAGCGATTTGTAGTCGAGGCCGACCGCGGCTTTGAACGGGCTGATCAAGTCGCCCACGACGTACTCTGGGGCGTCATGCAACAGAGCCGCGAGGCGCGAGCGCTGCGCGATGCCGGGTTTCAACGCCGCGACGAAGTCTTCGACCAGCATGCAGTGTTGCGCCACGGAAAACGCGTGGTCGCCATGGGTCTGGCCGTTCCAGCGCGCGACGCGGGCGAGGCCGTGGGCGATGTCTTCGATCTCGATGTCGAACGGCGAGGGGTCGAGCAGGTCGAGCCGCCGGCCGGACAGCATGCGCTGCCAGGCGCGGGGTTGAGCCATGCGCTGAAGTTTGGCCATGTGCGAAAGGTACCTTGTTTGGATCAACTGTTGACCCCAGGCGCTTGATTCAAGTCAAGGCGTGCTTACGTCTAAAGCACTGGTTTTCTTGCGACGAACAAGGAGGTCCCCATGGCCTACCGCAAGATTCTGGTTCCGTTGACCGGCGGCGCGCGCGACGCGCCTGTGCTTCGCGCTGCGTTCGAGGTGGCGAAAGCGTTCGGCAGCCATGTGGCTGCCGTATTCGTGCGGCCCGATCCCAGCGAAGTTTTGCCCTATCTCGGCGAAGGCGTTTCGGCGGGTGTCGTCCAGGAAATCATGGACGCCTCGCGCGCGTCTGCGAATCGCGCGGCGGTGGCGGCGCGCGCGGCGCTGGACGAAGCTGCGCGCAAGGCTGGTGTTACGACATTCGACATCGCTGAGGCGGGTAGCGGTGTAGGTGCGTCGTTTCATGTGCGCGACGGTTTGTCCGAGGACGTGATCGCGCAAGAGGCGCGCCTCTCCGACCTTGTCGTGTTCGACACGCCGGTGGATGCGAAGGACGCGTCCACCCGGGCGATGCTGGAAGCGGCACTGTTGAACGGCCGCAAGCCGTTGCTGTTGGTGCCGCACAAACCGTCGAAGATCGTAGGCGCCAAGGCTGCGATCGGGTGGGACGGCGGTGCCGCGGCGGCGCATGCCGTGTCGGCGGCGATCCCACTGCTAGCGCGGGCCGAGGCGATCGAGATCTTGAACGTGACGTCGGGCCCGCTCGACGTGGTGCAGATGGACCGGCTGCGCGACTATCTTCGTTTGCAGGGCTTGAGCGCGGCGGAACATGGAATCAATCCGGGCTCCCACGGCACGGCAACGGCACTGATCGACGGCGCGACGCGCTCCGGCGCTGGCCTGCTCGTGATCGGCGGCTACGGACACAGCCGCCTGCGCGAATTCGTGCTCGGCGGCGTGACGCGGCACGTGTTTGCGAATGTGACGATGCCGGTTCTGATGGCGCATTGAGCGATGACGGCGTGATGCGGATCTTTTGGAGTGTCAGCGTGACGTCGAGTTGAGGCTCACCTGGGAGCGCGGGCATCCTGCCCGCTCTTCCTCTCTCGCCAGCACAGATGCGTCTGAGAAGAGCGGGCAAGATGCCCGCGCTCCCAGGTTTTGTTCTTCGCTTAGGTCAGTGCAGCTTCTTCACGATGACGCTGCCGGCGGAATAGCCCGCGCCGAAGGAGCAGATGACGCCGAGGTCGTCTTGTCTCAGGTCGTCGGAGTTTTTGTGGAAGGCGATGATCGAGCCGGCGGAGCTTGTGTTGGCGTAGGTGTCCAGGATCACCGGCGACTCGCCGGGTTTCGGGTCGCGGCCTAGGACTCTCCGGGCGATGAAATCGTTCATGCTGGCGTTTGCTTGATGGAGCCAGAGGCGGCTTAGCGCTTCCGGTGCGATCTTTTCGTCGGCGAGGTGGCTCACGATCAGTTCGGCGACCATGGGGCAGACCTCTTTGAAGACTTTTCGGCCCTCTTGCACGAAGAGCTTGTCGGGTTGGCCCACGCCTTCCGGTGCCGCGCGGTTCAAGAAGCCGAAGTTGTTCCTGATGTTGTTCGAGAATTGGGTCTTGAGGCGCGTGCCCAGAATTTCCCAGGCATGTGGACCCTTCGCGCTCTCTTTCGGTTCGAGGACGATGGCGGTTGCGACGTCGCCGAAGATGAAGTGGCTGTCGCGGTCGCGGAAGTTCAGATGGCCGGAACAGATTTCCGGGTTTACGACGAGAG
>JBJXEH010000298.1:0-4606 GCA_046153995.1 Micropepsaceae bacterium | reverse complement strand
GGCGAGGCCGTCGACAAGGCGCAGGAAGCGGGCCGCAAATACATCCGCGTCGCGTCCAAGGAACTGGCGAGTGGGTGATGGGGAAGACGCGCTCTCGCGCGTGCTGACGATCGTCAATACCAAAGGTTTGCATGCCCGCGCGTCGGCGAAGTTCGTGCAGTGCGCGGCGAAGTTCGATGCGCAGGTAACCGTCGCCAAGGACGGTAGCGCGGTTCTGGGGACGTCGATCATGGGGCTTATGATGCTGGGGGCCGGTATCGGCAGCGAGATCGCGGTTTCTGCCACCGGCCGCGAAGCCGAGGCGGCCTTAGAAGCGCTTGCCCAGTTGGTTGCGTCCAAGTTCGGTGAAGATTCATGAAGTTCGTTTGGGTTGTTGTGGTTGCGTTTCTGATCGCGCTTGCGCCTTTGGCGCGCGCCGAGGCGCCGCCGGTGCCCGATGTCGCGACGCCTGCGATGTGGGTCGTCGAGCGCGATGGGAAGAAGCTCTATCTTTTCGGATCGCTCCATCTGCTGCCGCCGCACACGAAGTGGACGTATCCGGCGCTCGACAGTGCGCGCAAGGAATCGCAAGTGTTCGTGTTCGAGGCGCCGCTCGACGAAGGCGGCGCTGCGATGATGCGGTTTGTCGAGAAGTCGGGTCACCTGCCGTTCGGGAAGACGCTTGCCGACGTGTTACCGGCGAAGGTGCATGCCGATCTGCAAGAGGCCGCGTGGAGCGTGCAGTATCCGCCGAAGATGTTGGAGCCGCTCCGGCCCTGGCTCGCCGGGGTTTATCTCGAACTCTACAGCTACATCAAAGCGGGGTTCTCGTCGTTCTACGGCGTCGACCACGTGATCGAGCAGGAGGCGAAGGCGCGGCGCGCGGAGCTTGCCTATCTCGAAACCGTGGAGGAGCAGCTTTCGAATTTTTCAGCGCTCAGCCGGCACGGCGAGGTCGCTTATCTGACGGCGACTGTGCGCGGCGTGCTGGAGGAACCGGACATGCCGCTTGTTCTTGCCGGCGCGTGGGCTAGCGGGGACACGGCACATCTTGCCAAAGTTCTTGACGAAGGCTTTGCCGAGGTGCCGCAGTTGCGGGCACAATTGCTGGTCGGGCGGAACCGGAAATGGGTGCCGCAGTTGAAGGCCATGCTGGCCTCGGGCAAGACCCATTTTGTGACGGTCGGCGCCGGGCATTTGGTCGGGCGCGACAGTGTCGTCGCCATGCTTCGCGCCAAGGGTTACAAAGTTACAGGCCCGTAAGACGGCGCCCTCAAGGCACTTGAAACAGTGTGGGATTGATCATATTTTTTCACTGTGACGGCTGCACAAAGTGAAGTGCGGGCAAGATTGACGACGGCGACAAACCTTCGTGCAGGACGGTTCCCATTCATCGCATAGCCTTTCACGACGCGCGGGCATGTCGCACGCGTGGAACCAGACTGCATAGCATAAGGACTTGAATCGCATGTCGCAGAAGACCGGAACGGTCAAATTCTTCAACGCCACTAAGGGCTTTGGCTTCATCTCGCCGGAAGGCGGCGGAAAGGACGTTTTCGTCCATATCTCCGCAGTCGAGAAGGCGGGATGGCGCTCGCTCAACGAAGGCCAACGCGTAAGCTTCGAAACCGAAGCGGACGCACGCGGGCCCAAGGCGGTCAATCTGCGCGCGGCTTAAAGCTTGCGAACTGTTGATTGAACTTTTGGGGCGGTCCTTTGGGCCGCCCCTTTTTTCTTGCGTTCGTTGCCGGAGTTTTGCATCACGGCGCCGCCGCTTCAACGGAGGGTTCGTTGTTCGATCAGTTGGCTGGTTTGGCGGCGACGAATTTGAGTTCGCCCGTTGTGCTGTTCTTCGCAGTGGGCGTGTTGGCGGCGCTCGCACGTTCCGATCTGACGATCCCCGACGCTTTCGCGAAGGGATTGACCATCTACCTGATGCTTGCGATCGGGTTCAAAGGCGGTGTCGCGGTCGCCAAGAACGGACTTACCTGGGACTTCATCGCCGTCGCTGCGGCCGGCATTGCGATCGGCGTTTTCATTCCCTTCATCGCTTTCGGCCTGATACGGGCGACGTCGAGCCTCGATCGTATCTCCGCCGCGGCGGTTGCCGCGCACTATGGTTCCGTCAGTATCGTCACGTTCGTTGCGGCATCGGCGCTGCTCAACAGTCTGGAGATCGAGTACGCGGGTTTCATGGTGGCAGTCACCGCACTCATGGAGACGCCTGCGATCATCGCAGGCCTTTGGCTCGCGAACACCGGCGGTAAGCGCAGCGAGGCAGACAGATCTTTTGTTTCGCGCGAACTTATGCGCGAGGTCTTGCTGAACGGCAGCGTCGTTTTACTGATGGGTGCGTTCGCGGTCGGCGTGATCTCGGGCAAGCCCGGGATGGACATGATCGGGCCGGTCGTCGATACGGCGTTTCGAGGCATCCTGTGCATCTTTATGCTCGACATGGGATTGCTGGCGGGACGCAGGCTTTTGAGCAAGACGCAGCTTTCGCCCGCGCTTATCGCCTTCGCGCTCTACATGCCGTTGATCGGTGCGGCTCTGGGATTTGCCGCGTCGCTTGCGATCGGGCTCCCGGCGGGCACCGGCATGCTGCTGATGACGCTCTGCGCAAGTTCGTCTTACATCGCAGTACCCGCCGCTATGCGTATCGCGCTGCCTGAGGCGAACCCGGCGGTTTATCTGACTTTGTCGCTGGCGATCACGTTTCCGTTCAACTTGACGATCGGACTGCCGCTCTACTTCTTTGCCGCCAACAGCTTGTTGCCGTGAGGGCCGATGCCATGGTGCAGACATATTCGCGTAAGAAGCTTGAGATCATCGTCGAGACGGCGATCTTGGCCCGGGTCGAAGCGTTGCTCGTGAAGGCAGGGGCCAAGGGCTACACCGTGCTCGAAGGCGCGAAGGGTTTCGGCGCACAAGGGGCTTGGCAGGAAGACTCGCTGACGCAAGCCGGCGGGATGATGATCGTCGCCGTGATTTTGACGAGCGAGGCGGCAGATGCGGTGTTGAAGGATTTGATGCCATTGCTCGCGTCGTGGCGCGGGGTGGCGAGCGTTAGCGACGTGCAGGTATTGCGGCCGGAGCGGTTTTAAGGCGCAAGCCCTTAAGCTTTTGTCATTCGTTTCGATCTCGCGTTTGGCGTTTCGATCTTGCTTTCCGCGCTGAGTTGGATTTGGCTCGCATGAAACGCCCTCGCATCGATGCAGGATCGCGCCCCCATGAAAACCCAGGTTCGCCTTCGCGCCGCAGTGGTCGCCTTTGCCGTTGGGCTTAGCGGCTGCGCCGACATGTCGGAATTCTTCTCGTACGGCGATGCGGCGGAGCATGCCGAGGTGCGCGCGCAAGCGGAGGAGGGGCAGCTCTGGGAAATGACGATCATGGCCGGGCGCTATGGCGTGATGCTGGGCCAGGTGCGCGATATCTTGAAGTTGCCGGCGCCGCGGAACGATATGAGTTTTCCGACGGACGCCGAGGATGACGCGAAGAAGCGCGAAGACTTGGCGCGTTACCAGGCGAGCGTGACGGCGGAGTTCTTGGCGGACGCTAGTGTTGCCTGCAAACGCAAGCGCGTGCCGCGCGACTTGCGCAAAATGGCGTGCGAGCAGCACGCGAAATGGTCTGCTGAAACGCGCGCGCCGGTGAAGCCGGATATCCAAACGCTCGCCATGCGCAACGACCGCGTGGGCGAGTTCATCATGCCCTGGTGGGACGCGGTCTGTGCAACCGCGCCGAAGCCGCGCGAGGGCGATGTGCCGGCTTGTGCCATGGAGTGATGCCCATCGCTGCGCCGGTGCAGCAGGTATGAAACGCCAAGCACGCCAAGCCGCTCGTGTGCTATCCCGGGAACAAGTGCGCGTCGCTGCAAGTAATGTCTCACGCGAAGCCGCGAAGGCGCGAAAAGTAATGCCTCACACAATGGGACAATGAAACATTGAGAGGCGTATCTTGCGCCGATGGCGCGGCCGGACGTTCGATTGACGCTACGCGTCATATCGCCATGCCATCGCTTCATTGTCCCATTGTGTGAGGCATCTCTTCCTTTTTCGCGTCCTTCGCGGCTTCGCGTGAGATATACTGACTGCTTCGCGACCGCGCCGCCGTACGCGCTTAGGCCTGATCGGCTTGGCGTGCTTGGCGTTTCAAATTGCGGTGTCTGCCCTGGTGACGTTTCGTTGAGTTTGCTGCGCGTTACTCACAGTGTCGCGCGCGTGGCGTTGATTGCGAGCGCGATCAAGACGAGGCTCGATGCCGTGAAGAGTGCCATGCGTACCGGCAGCTTGTTGACCGTTCCTTGCCAGATGCTGTGTAGGACGCGTAGTGCGGTGTAGGTCCACGCAAGTGCCGTGTTGATCCCGTCTCCCGCACCTGTCAGCGCCAGGATGACGACCGCGGCGTAGAAAACCGTCGGCTGTTCCATCAGGTGGGTGTAGTTGTGGGATTTCCAGTTCACGCTGTCGGGCAGGACTCGCTCCAGGTCCGGTCCGCGCGTTCCGGGTTTGGATAGTGTTCGAAGCTGATCTTTGCTCAGGCGCGAGATGGCGGTGAATCGCGTCACCGTAACCCAGACCAGCACCACCATCGACCAGAGTACCAGTATGGCGGCCGGCGCGAGTAT